>CAVFXN010000037.1:0-58707 GCA_963626755.1 Bacteroidaceae bacterium | reverse complement strand
TCTGCCATCCTTCCTGCAAGCATTTCGTTTTCACACATCCAGTTTTAAAATTATAGATCTTATCTACATTGTTTCTTGTATCTCTGTCGATACCCAGGCAATAAACCAAAGCCTTATGATAGACATCCTGATATCTGCATTTCTCCAAATATTCCGTATAAAATTTTTCGTGTTCCTTGTTCTTGAAAGTAATTGTGCGGGAATTGCTATTTCCTGCTCTTAACGCTGTGTTCTTCATAAATCAAAACCTCCTAATTATAAAATGTTTGATTGAAAGTGATGATTTTAAGAACTCTGATGATTTGAGTAATACTCAATTTGAAGTGATTTTAGACGGTTTTTAACGGTTCCTGGCGATACTTTCGCCATTTCCTTTTTTCCATAGAAAAAGGCTCCAAAAACCTCATAATCACTAGAAAATAAAGTGTTTATGAGGCTTTCAGAGCCTCTATAAATTCTGGTTCAGTTTACAATCGAAACTTCACTTAAGCGTTCATCTGAGCAGCTACTTCCGCTGCGAAATCTTCTTCTTTTTTCTCGATTCCTTCACCGGTCTCCATACGAACAAATCCCTTAATAGAAATCTTCGCATTGTTTGCTTTCGCTACTTCTGCGATATATTTTGATACAGACTGTTTGCCATCTTCTGCTTTTACATATACCTGATCCATCAGACATACTTCTTTTAACTCTTTATTCAGACGGCCTTTTACCATACCGGTAATGATCTTATCGTTTGCATCTGGTTTTTCATTCTTTGCTGCAGCAGTAAGAATTTCTTCCTCTTTTGCAAGATAGTCCTGATCTACTTCAGAGCGATCGGTATATTTTGGTTTTAAGGCAGCAACCTGCATGCAGACATTTTTTGCCATCTCTTTAATCTCGTCGTTGACAACGTCAGAAACAACATCAACCAATACGCCAATCTTTCCACACATATGTGTGTAAGAAGCGACAAAACCTGCATCTTCTGATACCTGCTGGAATCGACGAATGTTCATATTTTCACCGATAATCGCAATCTGTCCTGCCAGAGCTTCTTTTACAGTCTTTGTATTATCAAATTTCCATGTTTCTGCCAGAAAAGCCTCAATATCAGAAGCTTCGGTATCCATAGCCTGCTCTGCAACCTGGTCAACATATGCCTGGAATTTTTCATTCTTTGCAACGAAATCTGTCTCTGCATTTACTTCTACGGAAACGGCTTTCTTTCCGTCTTCCGATACGAGTACTTTTACAAGACCTTCTGCTGCGATTCTTCCTGCTTTCTTTTCTGCAGTAGCAAGACCTTTTTCTCTTAAGAACTCAATTGCTTTATCAAAATCACCGTCAGTGGCAGTAAGAGCTTTCTTACAGTCCATCATTCCGGCACCTGTCATTTCACGTAATTCTTTTACCTGTTTTGCTGTAATAGCCATCTTCATTCCTCCATGAATTATTCATCATTTCCTACGGGTATGTGGTTGTCGCGTTTACACAAAAATGCCCCGGCCTGTATGATGCAGGCTGAGGCAAGTTTTTACAATAATTAAGCTTCTGCCTCGTCCGTAAATTCTTCTACTTCAGCAGCTTCTTCCTCTGTAACTTCTGCATCCTGTCCCTGATTTCCTTCAATGACAGCATCAGCCATCTTGGAAACGATCAGTTTAACCGCACGGATTGCATCGTCATTACCTGGAATTACATAATCTAACTCTTCCGGATCGCAGTTTGTATCGCAGATACCAACTAACGGAATACCCAGAGTCTGTGCTTCCTGAATACAGATTCTCTCTTTTCTAGGGTCTACAACAAAGATCATGTCAGGAACTTCCTGCATCTCTTTAATACCACCTAAGTTCCGCTCTAATTTCTCCTGCTGTTTCTTCAGGTTAATTACTTCTTTCTTAGGAAGTACATCAAAGGTGCCATCTTCAGCCATTGCTTCAATTTTCTTTAACTGGGCAACACGGCTCTGAATGGTCTTAAAGTTTGTGAGCATACCACCTAACCATCTCTGGTTTACATAAAACATCCCACATCTCTCTGCTTCATTACGAATGGAATCCTGTGCCTGTTTTTTCGTTCCAACGAAAAGAATCTTTCCACCATCGGCAACACAATCTCTGATTGCGTTATAGGCATCATCTACTTTTCCTACAGATTTCTGTAAGTCGATAATGTAAATTCCATTACGCTCTGTGTAGATATATGGTGCCATTTTAGGGTTCCATCTTCTAGTCTGATGTCCAAAATGAACACCTGCTTCGAGTAACTGTTTCATTGAAATTACACTCATGTTCAATCTCCTTTTGTTTGTTCTTCCGCTGTCTTCTCATTCCTCAGCCACCCAAATTTCCGGGCACATCGACTGACCAGAATCCGACAACGTGTTTTTTGCTTAATTTACCGTGGGTAGTATATCATAAATCTATTTTAATTGCAAGAAAAAAAAGGATTCTTTTGAGGAAAACCGCAAGAAAAACCCATGATATTCCTTTCAGCATTATCCATTATTTCTTTTTTATTCCATAATCTGTAATTAATTGTAATATATTAATTAATATTAATTAATCAAAATGCAACTTGAAGTTTTTTAAGAGATGCGGTATGCTTATAAATATCGTTTTGCGCCTTTTGGAGGTGTTTGGGGACGATTTTACCATTATCAAAACTTAACAGTATTGATAAATAAGAAAAGATGACGTAAAATAGGGCTGGGAGCTTTATCAAAACTTATGATCAAAAATGGAGGAAAAAATGGTTTATGGATATTGCCGGGTTTCTACGAAAGGACAGGCTAAAGATGGCAATAGCATAGAAGCGCAGGAAGCGGCGGTAAAAGAAGCCGGGGCCGAGAAAATATACGCAGATGCCTTTACGGGAACCAAGAAACACCGTCCTCAGTTAGACGAGCTTTTAAAAGTGATCCAAGAAGGGGATAAGGTTGTAGTGACAAAGTTAGACCGTATTGCAAGGAGTGCCACACAGGGGATTGCCCTGATCGATTCCATGCTAAATAAAGGTGTCACGGTCCATATTCTTAATATGGGAATTATGGATAATACCCCGACAGGACGCCTGATCCGTACTATCATGCTTGCCTTTGCGGAATTTGAACGGGATATGATTGTAGAACGGACCCAGGAGGGAAAGGCGATTGCCCGGCAAAAAAGTGATTTCCGGGAAGGAAGGCCACGGATTAACAAAATAAAGATTGATCACGCCCTCTCCTTATTAGGGGACGGATACAGTTATAAACAGGTCGAAAGAATGACAGGGATTAGTACGGCGACGCTTGCGAGAAGGAAACGGGAACGGAGCGTCCATTAGAAATCCATTAAAAGTCCATTAGAATACGGAGGGAATAACCATGGCCAATTTCGCGATAGCAGCTGATGAAACTGTGATTGCTAAGGGAAATCAATTAATCGAAGAATTACAGGAACCGGGTGAAAAAAAGGGTACCACACTGAACAGGCTTTTTGATCTTGTCACGATCCATCTCCAGGAAGACCGACTGAAAAAAAGCGGATTGGATACGGAAGCCCTGGATGCCTCGATTACAAACATACGGAACTTGTTTGCTACCGCCCTCTCCGGCCGAGAAGAGCTGCGGGCAGAATACGAACAGCGGATCGATGAACTGCGGTGTAAGAATGAAGAGTTAGAAAAAGCTTACAAGTCCAAGATTGAGAAACTTTCTTTAAAAAAAGAAGAATTGCTGAAAAAATATAATGAAAAAAAGGCATTGCAGGAAGCGGATCACGCTGCCAGAGAATCAGCCGAAGAACAGGCAGCATCGGCCGCTAATCTGATAAAGGAAAAAGATAAAACCAATATCATGCTGATGGAGAAACTCCAAAACGCCGAACAAAAAGCGGCAAGCTATGACGAATTAAAACAGCAGCTCTCCGATTTGGAAAAAGCATCGACCGCATTACAAATCCAGTTAAAAGATTATGAAAAAGAGAAATCTTTCCATATGCAGGAGATCTCCCATCTAAAAGAAGAAAAAGAACGATTGGATGCCCTCATGAAAAATATACAGGAAAAACAGCAGGCCTATGCCTCTGAACTTTCCGAGAAATCCGAGCAGATTGCAAAAATAGAAAAAGAAAAACACTCCATGCAGATCCAATTTGTAGAACAAATGAAAGAAGCGGAACTTGCCAAAGAGCGGGCGGTTATCGAAAAGGAACGGGAAATCCTTGCTAAAGCAGAAGCTCTCCGCACCTCCTATGATACCGTTAAAGAAGAAAATTATCGTCTAAAGCTCCAAATTGCAAAAACCGGGACGGATTCTCAGCAGTCGAAAGTTTGATCATCAATTCTACACGCTCTCTATAGAGAAAACGCAGAGATTACAAACACAGAATGTGATCATCATTTTCTACGCACCCTCTATAGAGAAAGCACAGAGATTACAAACACAGAAGACGATCCCTCCATTTTCCAAACAATCTGGTAATAATCCCCAAAATAAACCCGACCAAAATAGCCGCTATGACCGTTCCTGCTCCTACAGATCCAAGCTTACCCAGGGCGATCAGACAAGAAATAAGGGAAACAATGACCATACTGACATCAAACCCCATCTTTACCTTATTAAAAAGGATATGCGTTTTCAGGGCAATCGCCTGCATCGCGCCCTCTCCTGCCAAAGGTACAATATCTGCCGGAAGATAGAAAAAAATACCAACTGCAATTAACACAGTACTTCCCAACATTAATAAAAAGCGCAGAGGCAAAAAATGCGGTGTCGGCAGAAAAGAAAAAAGATAGTTAGAAAATGTTGTAAAATACCCAAATAAAATGCCGACAACCACCTGAAGAAGATTCTTTATTTTAAAATCTTTTCTCATGATGATAATCTGTAATAAAACCAAAACGATATGAAATACAATCGTGGCTTTTCCCATTTCCAGTCCAGTAATACAGGTGATGGAATAGGGAATCGAACTGACGGGTGATACCCCAAGATCTGATTTGACAGACATGGATATTCCCAGTGTCATGATAAACAGTCCCAAAACGTAAGCAGCCAGCCGAACAGGATAATTGCTTTTTTTGGTATTCTCTTTGCTAGTAATCTGATTAAACTCTTGTTCCATTTTATTCTTGTGCCTCCTGAAGATTATGATTGATCATGTCTAATAATCGGAAAAATTCCTTTTGTTCTTCCTTAGAAAGTCCCCGGACAGCCTGGGAATCTACCCGGCCAAAAGACTCTTCTACTTCTTTTGCCATTCTTTTCCCTTTCTCCGTCATAGAAACATAAAGGGAACGCCGGTTTTTGTTGCGATTTTCCCTTATGACAAGGTTTCGGGCTTCCATTCTCCCTAAAATCCCTGTCACAGAAGAAGGATCCAATTCACAGCCTAAAGCAATCTCTTTTTGCTCACAGGGAGCATGTTCCAGTAAAAACTCCAGTATTTTCGGTTCCCCCGGCTTTAATTCGGTCTTTTTCTTCAAATCACAGATAATATTTTTCTGACAATTGATATGGCAGACCCGCAATTTGTAATGAACAGAATTTTCCATAACGTCTCCTTTGATCTCACATGAAAGACAGGATTTCCTGATCCTGTGATTATATGATTGACATACAAACAATTTATATCTCAATTATTATAACTCTAAAAATCCATTTGTCAACAAAAAATATATGCTCTATGCGGAACGTTTTATATAAATTTTATATGACCGGAGCAAAGTTTCCCGTCATATAAAAAATTCCCGGATATGTCATTTGAAAGACCTATCCGAGAATTTCCTGTCAAGACTCGCCCGTGAGTCTTGACATTATTCTTCTTTTATTTCGACAAATTCCTCTTTCTCCGCTTTACAAAGTGGGCATAGCCAGTCTGTCTGATTCCTCCTTTCAGATCGGATTAGTTCGAAGCCCACAATCCATGAAGATTACAATATTCGTAAGCCGCTACGAGTTCATCTCCCTCTGCTAAGATAAAAGAAACTTTTGGCTCGTCTCCCGGCTGGAATTTATGAAGCTGTCCACCTTTTTTTGTTTCAATATAGACGCCCATGATATAATGCTCCGGTAACATGGGATGTGCCACAGAACCAACTTCAACTGTCACCATATTTCCATTTTTTGTTACCTGCGGAACATGTTTTTCCCCGGCAGCATCCGTAGAATTTGCCCTTAATTCCTTCATGTCTTCCACTTTTCCCTCTGTACTGAACATCTGAAATAACACATTTCCATTTTGACGATAAAACTTACTCATATTTCATTCTCCTTTTTCTAATTTTTGTCAAGTCTTGTTCGCAAGCCTTGCTCACCGGATCTGGGTCTGCTTCCGCAGACAGGCAGCTATCCGGAAATAATGAGAAATGCAAGAACATTTCCTGTGATTAAGTATAATATATAAGAAACGATTTTAATTTTCGGTAACCTATGTTACGAAAAAGAAATCTTTTTCCAATCGATCCTCTGGAAAATACTGCATTGCCGCAGTTTCATCTTCTTCCAAATCGTGTTATAATCTAACAAAAGATTCTGGAAATCCATGAAAGAAAAAGGTGACAAATTTGGATTTAAAGAAAACCGTTTTATTTCAAAATCTTAATTTAGAAGAAATCAATAAAGTATTATACTGTGCCGATGGAAAGTTTCAAAATTTTCAGAAAAACCAGGCCATCATCCATCCAGAAGATCGTCCAGAAGTTCTCTATTTAATCCTGGAAGGAAAAGTCATGCTGGAACAGTATAATTATATGGGCAAACCGATGAATATTGAATACCGCAAAGAAGGAGACCTTTTTGGGGCAGCGGATCTTTTTTTAAAAAAGGATCATTTTGATTATTCAGTCCGTGCGGTATCTGCCTGCCATATTCTTACTGCAAAACGCAGTTTTTTTTACCAGACCTGTGAAAAAAGCTGTTCCCATCACAGCAAGATCATTTTTAATATGCTCCACATCCTGGCGAATGACAGCAGGCAAAAGCAGCTGCGTCTGGAACTGCTCACCTGTGGGGAATTGAATCAACGAACTGCGAGATATCTTTCTGGAATCTCAAAAGGAAGGGAATCTTTTCCTCTTCCTATGGATCGAAATACTCTGGCAACATATCTCAACACGACCAGGCCATCTCTTTCCAGAATTTTTTCTATAATGCAGGAGAAGGAAATCATACAGATTGAAGACCGGCGGCGTATCCGTATTCTCAATCGGGAAAGGCTGGAAGAGCTGGCAGACGGAATCTGATCTCTTCCATATTAATAAAGGAATAAAAGAGAATCCTGCATTTTTAATGAATGACCAAAAAAAAATTCTGCTTTTTAAGAAAAGAACAAAAGAAAATTCTGTATTTTTAAGAAACGAAAAGGAGTTAAGAAAAGTCATGTCAATTGGAATTATAGTAAATTGTCTTGCGGTTGTGTTCGGTGGATTATTTGGAAGTCTGGCAGGCAGCAAGCTATCACAAAATTTTAAGCAGCAGATGAATACTATATTAGGGCTTTGTTCCCTGGGAATGGGAATTCCCTCGATCGCTGCCATGGAAAATATGCCACCAGTTATTTTTTCTATCGTTTTGGGCACAGCAGTCGGACTTTTGATTAAAGTAGGAGTATGGGTGAATCAAGGAGCCAGATTATTGCAAAAACCAGTCAACCATTTTTATAAACGTCCGAAAGGATTATCCGAAGAAGAGTTTCTGTTTATGCTGGTTACAGCGATTGTCCTTTTTTGTGCCAGCGGGACAGGCATTTATGGCTGCCTGGATGCCGGGATGACTGGAGATAACAGCATTCTCATTTCCAAATCCATTCTGGATCTGTTTACCGCGACAATTTTTGCCTGCAGCCTTGGACTGGTCACTTCCCTGATTGCCATCCCGCAATTCGTAATATTTCTTATCTTATTTCTGTGTTCTCGATGGATTCTTCCATTGGTAAATGCAGGGATGATTGCAGATTTTAAAGCCTGTGGCGGATTATTGATTGTTGCAACGGGCTTTCGCATCCTGAATTTAAAGAAGTTTCCTATTGCAGATATGCTGCCGGCAATGGTATTTGTGATGCCCTTCAGCTGGTTTTGGCAGTCAGTCCTTCTAAATGGATAGATCTTGTAAAAACCATGAAAAAAAGAAAAGAAACTTTGGTTCCCGGAAACATTTTGCCTTGTTTTCTCTTTACAATGATTTAAAAAATCGCTACAATAAAGGCGTGAGAAAAGTAAGGAGTATACATGATTTGCAAGAAAGAAGTTTGCAAAAGATTCAGAGTAAAAGGAGATAATTTATGGAAAGTTTAAGATCAAAAAAAGGATTCATCTGCGATATGGACGGTGTCATCTATCACGGAAATAGTTTACTTCCAGGAGTAAAAGAATTTGTGGAATGGCTTCAGCGTGAGGATAAGAGTTTTTTATTTCTGACCAATGCCAGCAGCCGCTCTCCAAAAGAATTGCAGAAGAAGTTAGATAGAATGGGATTAGAAATTGGAGAAGAACATTTTTACACAAGCGCACAGGCAACGGCGAAGTTTTTACAAAATCAGGCACCGGGATGTAGTGCTTATGTCATTGGGGACCATGGTCTTTATAATGCTCTGTATGATGTAGGAATTACAATTAACGATGTCGATCCGGACTATGTCGTTGTCGGTGAAACAGTAACCTATGGATATGAGCACATTATCACTGCCATGAACCTTGTCAATAAAGGTGCAAGACTGATTGCAACCAACACAGATATTACCGGACCGATCGAAGGGGGAATAGCTCCGGCATGCCGGGCATTCGTAGCACCGATCGAAGCGACAACCGGAAAGAAAGCCTATTATGTAGGAAAGCCAAATCCATTGATGATGCGTACCGGCCTTCAGATCCTGGGAGTCCATTCTTCTGAGGCAGTTATGATTGGAGACCGGATGGATACGGATATTATTGCCGGGATTGAAACCGGATTGGATACCGCTTTGGTTCTCTCTGGCGTTTCCACACGAAACACGGTGGAGACATTCCCATATCGTCCGAGACTGATATTAAATGGAGTTGGAGACATTCCGGATTAATGGTTCCCTTTTCCTTTAAAGTTCAAAAGAGGGTTGCCGCTTTATGCGACAGCCCCTTCTTCTTGGTTTCTTCATTATAGAAATATGTTTTTTGAGTGTCGAGCGATTCTTTTTGTCACTTTCCATTAAAAAACGGAATCCCGTTCCTGCATCAAGCCGGAAGAGATTCCGTTTTTATGTTATATATTTTGTTTCATCAATATCTTTCGCTGGCAAATTCACAGTCACAATATTTTGCAGTCACACTTCGAATCTTATGTCCACTAGAATATCCGCAGACCTGTAATCCGGACTGTACTACCTGATTCCAGTTTTTCCCTGATAATTCAATAATCGTATCATCGTCAAACTGGATAATGCAGGCATCTTTTACTTCACATTCTGGGCTGCATGCAATTTTATACATGTTTTTGCGGCTTAATGCCCCAATTTCTTCCAGAATATTAATCATGCGGTATACCGTAGCTGTCCCGATCCCAGAATCTTTTAAGGACGCTTTATAGTAGATTTCCTTACAACTGGAGCAATCTTCATTTAATATGATATCTAAAAGCATTTTTCTTTGTCTGGTAATTCGACAACCACGCTCTTTCAGTTTCTGCAAGATGATTTCTTTTTGCATCTGTGTCCTGTGAATTCCCAAATCTTTCTCAAGAAGATCCTGTTTGGTTTTTTGCAGCATGACCACACTTCCTTCTGATTTTTATGAATTACCGGTTGTTTTTGTGTTCTTTTCGCTTATATCTATTTTCCAGCTTATTTTCCAGCCTTTTGATCGGAAGGCATCTGTCCTGGACAATGTCCCGCACAATGGGAACAGTTGCCACCGCACTGTAGAGATTTACCGCTTTTTTTATCTTTTACCATACTGCGTATGATGAGCGCGACAATCAGACATAAGATCAGCCCAACAATGATCGTTCCCATATCCTACACTTCCTTTCTGAAGATTTTCAGTTTATTTTGCTTTCGCCATTCCTTTTACGTCCATTTTTAATGTAGTGCTTTCTTTGTATGGTCTAAACAGCAGATAGAGGAATCCGATGATCAAAAGGAAAGCAACAACTGTACCAATGCCGAAGGTACCAGCAGTAATTAAGGTTCCAATCTGATAGATGCAAAGGCTTGCCACATAAGCGAGCAGACACTGATATCCGATGGCGAAGAAGAACCATTTGATATTGTTCATTTCTCTTTTAATAGCACCCATGGCTGCGAAACAAGGAGCACACAGCAGGTTGAATACCAGGAATGAATAAGCAGCTACCTGTGGGAGGCTGTTTGCCAACTGTCCCCAGAATTCATTTCCATCTTCAGCTACTTCTGCAAAACCAAAAAGAATACCGAAGGTACCAACTACGTTTTCTTTTGCAATCAATCCGCTGACAGCGGCCACTGCCATCTTCCAGTCTCCCCATCCAAGTGGAGTAAAGATCGGTGCGATGACTCCTCCAATGGCTGCTAAAATACTGTCATTTAACTGTTCTGCTTCCAGCATACCAAATTGTCCGTCAACCCATCCAAAGTTCATAAGGAACCATAATATGATCGTAGAAAGAAGAATGATCGTTCCGGCTTTTTTAATGAAGGACCATGCTCTCTCCCACATACTTCTTAATACGTTAGAAACAGTCGGCCAGTGATATGCCGGAAGTTCCATAACGAACGGTGCAGGATCTCCTGCAAACATTTTTGTTTTCTTTAAGATGATACCAGAGCAGATAATTGCAATGATACCTACAAAATATGCACTCGGTGCAACCCACCATGCTCCATTAAATAAAGCACCTGCGATCAGAGCGATAATCGGAAGCTTTGCTCCACATGGGATGAAAGTGGTGGT
Organism: Bacteroidaceae bacterium; assembly: GCA_963626755.1. Classification (GTDB taxonomy): domain Bacteria; phylum Bacillota; class Clostridia; order Lachnospirales; family Lachnospiraceae; genus Anaerobutyricum. The sequence continues at coordinate 47,841 of CAVFXN010000037.1, read as the reverse complement.
CATAATTGTCATTTTTCTGTCACGGTCATTTTCAATGGTTCTCGATGCCATAACACCAGGAACACCACATCCGGTACCGATCAACATAGGGATGAAGGATTTACCGGAAAGACCAAATTTACGGAAAATTCTGTCCATGATAAATGCAACTCTGGCCATATAACCACAAGACTCTAAGAAAGCAAGGAAGATAAATAACACAAGCATCTGTGGCACAAAACCAAGTACCGCACCGACACCGGCTACAATACCATCAAGGATTAATCCGGATAACCAGTCTGCGCAGTGCACTGCATTTAAGCCGCTTTCGATGATGCTAGGGATACCAGGGATTGCAAGTGCTTTGATTCCAAACAGATGCCATCCATCACCAAACACGCCATCATTTGCCCAATCTGTTGCCCAGGTACCAACGGTGGATACCGAAACATAATATACGATAAACATAACAACTGCAAAGATTGGGAGTGCCAGCCAGCGGTTTGTTACAATACGGTCAATCTTATCGGAGGTAGTTAATTTCTTTTCCCCGCTTTTTTTGCAGCTGTCAGCTACCACAGAGGAAATGTACACATATCTCTCGTTGGTGATAATACTTTCGGTATCATCATCAAATTTTTCTTCCAATGCGCTGATTTCTGCAGAAACATCCGGAACACTCTGCAGCTGCTCTGCAATCTTATCATCTCGTTCCAGAAGTTTGATTGCAAAGAAACGCTTCTGGCATTCCGGAACCTGAGAACCTAACGCCTCTTTTACATTGGAAATCGCATCTTCTACCGCTTTGTCAAAGCTGTGTACCACTTCAGCTGCTTTTTTCGACTGAGCGAGTGCCACTGCTTTTTCTGCCGCTTTCTGGATACCGTTTCCTTTTAATGCAGAAATCTCAACCACTTCGCATCCCAGATCTTTACCAAGCTTTGCGACATCAATCTGATCTCCTGTTTTTGCCACGATATCCATCATGTTGACAGCCATGATCACCGGAATACCAAGCTCCATGATCTGTGTGGACAAATAAAGGTTTCTTTCAATGTTGGTACCATCCACGATATTGATGATCGCATCTGGTCTCTCTGTAATAAGGTAGTTTCTCGCAACCACTTCTTCGAGAGTATATGGAGATAAGGAATAAATTCCTGGAAGGTCCATGATGATGACATCTTTATGACCTTTTAATTTTCCCTCTTTCTTCTCTACCGTAACACCAGGCCAGTTACCAACAAACTGATTGGAACCGGTCAGAGCATTAAATAATGTCGTTTTACCGCAGTTTGGATTTCCTGCTAATGCAATTTTTATTGACATTTTTATTCTCCTTTTTTCTTAATTTTTTGAAAATCATAATGAATGATATGTCTAATTTTTCTTAGTATAACCTAACTTTATGAGTAAAAAAAATTATTCTACTTCAATCATTTCTGCGTCGGCTTTCCGAAGGGATAATTCATACCCTCTTACGGTTACTTCGATCGGATCACCAAGAGGTGCCACTTTTCTGACAAAAATCTCAACACCTTTTGTAATTCCCATATCCATAATCCGACGTTTTACCGGACCGGAACCTGATAATTTCTTTACGGATACTGTCTGGCCAACAGCAATATCTCTCAATGTTTTCATGTCTTAATTCTCCCTTTTTTCGTATTTAATCATGGAAAGCTATACTCTTCATAACGAAGCTTCCCAATCACCCGTTTACAATCAAACAGGTAATCAAATAAATTTTTACGATTTGTTTTTCTAACGAGGTTAGTATACCCTAATTATAATTAGAAGTCAATGAGTTTAGTGATAAATATTTTCATCAGCAGCCCATTGACTTCCCTTTTTCTCATTTATTTTATAAATTGCTTTTGATGGTCGAACGTTTTTTCTTTTTGCCGCATGTAATTTTTTGGGCAAAAAATTCTTTCCAGACCGTCGGATGGAACAAAATCAGCAGCGGGAAGAGTTCCAGCCTGCCCGCCAGCATATCAAAAATCATGACATATTTTGAAAAATCGCTGAAAAATCCAAAGTTGCAATCCGGCCCGACTTTTGCAAGACCTGGCCCAATATTATTAAATGTAGAGGCAATCGCAGTAAAATTGGTTACCAGGTCATACCCTTCAAAAGAGATTGCAAGAACGGAAACGACAAAAATCAGCATATAAGTAGCGAAATATACCATGGTGGAACGAAGCACTTCGTGTTCCAGAGGCCGGCCATCCATATTGATCTTCCGGATACTTTTCGGATGGATATAGGAACCGAGTTCCTTTATCGTGGTCTTGATCATAATTAAAATACGTGACACCTTGATTCCGCCCCCGGTACTTCCAGCACAGGCTCCGATAAACATCAAAAGAACCAGGATGGCACGGCTGATTGGCGACCAGGCATCAAAGTTTATGGAAGCATAACCTGTGGTGGTAATAATGGAACCCACCTGGAACGATGCATGCCTTAATGCATCAGCGAAATGCATATTCCCCCGGATCAGCGTCCCGGTAATCACTGCAATGGAGGCGAGGATGATCAGGAAATATGCCCTAACTTCTTCCATTTGAAATGCTTTTTTCAATTTGCGGAACAAAATCAGATAATAGGCATTAAAGTTCACTCCGAACAAAATCATGAAGATGGTGATCACCCATTGCTGGTACGCAGTGTAACTAGCCAGACTGTCATTTTTTATACCGAACCCTCCGGTACCTGCCGTACCAAAGGATAACGTGATAGAATCAAACACCGGCATCTTCCCGATAATCAGTAAAAGAATCTGTATGATCGTCATCACGAAATAAATCATATAAAGAATCTGCGCGGTATATTTAATCTTTGGAACCAGCTTTCCGACAGACGGTCCCGGGCTTTCTGCACGCATGAGATTGATGTGGGAACCGCCAGTCAGAGGAATCACGGCCAGCAGGAAGACCAGAACTCCCATGCCTCCGATCCAGTGGGTAAAACTTCTCCAAAAAATAGCACAGTGGGATAACGCTTCCACATCGGACAGGATACTGGATCCTGTTGTGGTAAATCCGGATACCGTTTCAAAAAGTGCATCGGTAAGTGACGGGATCTCACCCGAAAGCCAAAAAGGCAGTGCCCCAAAAAAGCTCATAAAGATCCAGCTTAAAGCGGTAGCCATACATCCTTCCCTCAAATAAAAGACATGATTTTTTGGCTTTTTCACTGTCATAAGTGTTCCAAAAACAAAAGAGATCGCTGCGACGAGCAGATAATACCAGCCGGACTTTTCCTGATAAATGACCGCTACAATGCAGGGAAGGAGCATTAAAACCGCTTCTATTTTCAGTACATAACCTAAAACAAAACGAATCATTGAACTGTTCATAATTCCCTCCGCCTATGCTAAAATATCTTGTATGTCATTAAAACCGGTCTGTGTAGTTACAATCATAATGGTATCCCCTACCTGGATGGAATCCTGGCCATTTGGCAGGAAGATATCCCCATTTCTGTTGATGAAACAAAGAAGCAGGTTCTTCTTTAATGACAGGTCTTTTAAAGGGATCCCTGTCACATCTGAATTCTCTGCCACACGGAACTCGATGGCTTCAACCTGATGGTCAAACATATGATACAGTGTCTCAATATTGCTATCCATGGATGCCGTTTTTGCCCTGACATAAGCAATAATAGCTTCCGAGGTGATATATCTTGGATAGATGACACTTCCAAGATCCAGCGTGTTGATCACATCTTTAAAGTTGATCCGGTTGATTTTTGTGATAATCTTTGCGTGGGAAATCTGCCTTGTATATAACGTCAGCAAAATATTTTCTTCATCAATTCCGGTGAGAGGAACAAAAGATTCCACATAAGGGAGCCCTTCCTCCTTTAATAAGTCCTGGTCGGTACCGTCCCCGTGGATGATGATCGCCCTTGGAAGAAGTACAGCCAGCTCTTCACAGCGCTGTTTGTTCATTTCGATGATTTTCACATCAATCCCTACGTCCAAAAGCTGCTTTGCCAGATAATAGGCTGCCTTGCCTCCTCCGATGATCATCGTATTTTTTACCTGTTTGGTTTCAAAACCAATATGGGAAAGAAATTCCCGTGCTTCTGTCCGGGATGACACGACGGAGATAATATCTCCTTGCTGAAGCTGGAAATTCCCATCCGGGATATGAACATGTCCATTTCTTTCTACCGCACAGACCAGAATATTGGTCCCTACTTTTTCCCGTAAATTCGAAATTTCCAGACCATCCAAAAGATTTCCCTGCGGAATAGAAAATTTAATCAGCTCCGCCTGACCATGGGCAAAAGAATTCACTTCCAAAGCCGAAGGAAGGAATAAGATTCGCGCCGCTTCTCTTGCCGCTTCCAACTCCGGATTGATGATCATGGCCAAACCCAGTTTCTCCCGAAGATATCTGGCTTCCTTGCTGTAATCTGGTGTGCGGACCCTGGCGATCGCTGCACAGTCACCTACCTGCTTGGCCACGGTACAACATAAAAGATTCAGCTCATCTGATTCTGTCACGGCAATGATCAGATCCGTTTCCTCAATCCCGGCATCAATCTGCACACTGTAACTGGCACCGTTTCCAACAATCCCCATGATGTCGTAAACATCGGTCAGTTTCTGGACCCTCTTGGCATCCTTATCAATAATGATGATGTCATGCCCTTCTTGGCTCAGCTGTTCTACCAGTGTGGTTCCTACCTTTCCACAACCTACAATAATAATTTTTAATCCCTTTTTTGATGGTTTCCCCGAATTCATAAAGTGAAACATTTTTTCCTCCTGCACTCCCCGGTGATATAATATAAGTCCTATCATTATAGCAGATATCATTTTTTTTTCAACTGCCATATCCCACCGAAAACAAGATTTTTTAAAAATGTTGCTGCTTCATCCACAGGCTCATCATCAGTCGCTGCGGCAAAACCTTTGCTGCCAAATGGATACATTTGGTCAGGAAACCATATACTGAAATATCCTTGCCATGTTTGGCATCGGAAAGTGCTTTTTGTGCTACTTTATCCGGGGTGGTGATCCCGATATAGTTTCTTGCAGTTTTCTCTGCACCAATGGCTGCCCGCTGAAAAAAGTCCGTTTGGATCCAGCCTGGACAAACCGCGGTAACGCGAATTCCTTTTTCACGAAGTTCTACATTTAAAGCCCGGGAATAGTTTCGGACAAACGCTTTTGTGGCACTGTAGATATTTAAGTAAGGGAGAGGCAGGAAGGATGCCATGGAGGCGATATTGATGATGTGGCATCCCTTTTCCATATAAGGGATACATAAAAGTCCCATGGAAATGACTCCGCTGATATTCAGATTCACCATATTGACCGATTCATTCCGGTCAATATCACGAAAAGAAGCAAATTTGCCATAACCGGCATTGTTGACCAGATACTTAACAATGATCGGCTTCTTTTTCAGTTCCAGCCCAAATCGGTCGATTTCTCTTGCCCTCGAAAGATCCACTGAAAAAATCTGGATTTTTTTCCCATAACGCTGCCGTAATTCCCCCAGCTTTTTTTCGTTGCGGGCAATCGCCCATATCTCATCTACCTCTTTTTCCTTCAAAAGCAGCTGGATCCATGCCTGTCCCAGACCTCCGGTAGCACCTGTGACAATCGCAATATGTTTTGTATTCATAAAACATTACCCCTTTCCTGAATTATTATACAAGAAGATGTTATAGGAACAAAGTTTCCTGTTACACAAAAAAATCATTCCACCGCAATCCGCTCTCACAGAATTTTGATGGAATGATTTTTATCCTTATTATCTATCTTTGGCATATGTAATATAATAAGCATATTTAGATATTGTTTCCATGAAATATCTCCCGTCCCGAGGACTATGGGACGATTATGGAGTATCTCATGTTTATCTCACGAAAGTTAGTATTTACTAACTAATGTAAGAATACCATAACCAAAGAAAAATGTCAATGGGTATTTTTAAAAAGAACGATCAAATCCATCCAAAATGTTCACAGGCTTTTTTAATCCCATCGTTGACATTGGCATCTGTGACATAATCTGCCATATCTTTTAGCTCCTGACATCCGTTCCCCATTGCAATGGAAAACCATTCCGGAGAAAACATATCCATATCATTGTAATCGTCACCAAAGACAACGACATCTTTGACATCCGCCTGGAGATGTTCCATCATTTTAATGATCCCTTGCCTTTTATTATCTGGCTGGAACATTAAATACTCCGGCTCAAAACGAAGATGTCCCTCCAGATGCCTCGTGGTTAATTTTTCCTCTTCTTCTTTGGAAACTGCCACATAGACTTTATAATAATTTTCTACAGAATAAATGTCGAATGTATCATCCACAATATAGCGGGTCGGTTCCTTTCGCTTTCCCACCTGATTGATAAAGGAAATGTCCTTCATATAGACGTCTTTTGTATCATCAATTGCAATACACCATCCATATCCCAGTTTTTCTGCCTCCTCAATAATTTGAATACAGCAATTTTTATTCAATGGAATATTTTCAATAAAGCGATTTTCAATCACGAAGCCGTTTCCTCCATTACATACCATATTCCGAAATCCATTCGGCTTGGAAAACTTTTCCGCTTTATAGTGGGCACGCCCTGTTGCGATCGCCACAAAATGGCCGTTTGCTTCCAGCCTCTTGATCGCTTCCAAGGCACTCGGAACTACCTTTCCTGTCGATCTGTCTGTCAATGTCCCGTCAATATCAAAAAATAAATATTTTTTTTCCAAAACCCTGTCCTCCTTTGTACATCTGCTTTGATACTATGATAATTCATTATACCGTAATTTCTTCTCTCCTTCAAGAAAGGGAAAATTTTTAGGGTGGACGGCTACCCGAATTTTTCCCCGCAAATCTCTTTTTTCTACATTGACCCTCACTTGACAAAAGGATATAATATAATCATTCCAAATCAGAGAAATCAGCAATGGTTTCATTTACAGTAAAGAGATGAGACATAAGAGAGAAACCAGGCAAACCAGCAGGAAAGGATGAAATGTATGAATAAGTATTTGAAACATACGCTGTTTATTGTCATAATTCTTATGATTATTATAGCTGCTTTTATGCTTTGGCCGCTGTCCTTACGGGAAGTATTAAAAAATAGTTCCGATATGACAGTATCTTTGACTTCAGAACAGACCTTTTCCAACAAGGAAGATCTGGCAAAGACCAGCAATCAGAAGAATTCTTTTTCTTTACAGGTGAATTCCGTAGAATACAGGAAAATCATGGAGATTCTTGAGGATTATTCCTATCACTGTAACTGGAACAGCTTCATCCCTTACCGATCTTTTACCGGAAAAGGAGAAACTCTTATTTTGTATACAGGGAATAATGGTTTTATCATAGATGCGGAGACCGGAAAAGTATTTGTAGATAAAGAAAATGAAGAACATATTTACCGGGTAGACTATTTCGGACACCGGCAGACCAAACAGTTAGCTTCCCGCATCAAAGAGGTTTTGACCCAGTCGGGGTACGAGCTCTCCGACTGAAGAAACGATACGATATCGACAAAATATTAGGGATATGATATCATGATTAGCATGAAATTATATACAGGAAGAATGATAGGAGATAATAAGCATGATATCAATCATTGATTACGACGCAGGAAATATTAAAAGTGTGGAAAAAGCGATACAGCATCTTGGAGAAGAAGCAGTCATCACCAGGGATCGGGAACAGATTTTAGGAAGCAGTCACATCATCCTCCCGGGAGTGGGGGCTTTTGGAGATGCCATGAAAAAGCTTACTTCTTATGGACTGGATCAGGTAATCTATGATGCAATCGACAGGCAGATTCCTTTTCTGGGAATCTGCCTGGGTCTTCAGCTCCTTTTTGAAGAAAGCGAAGAGGCACCTGGGGTCAAAGGCCTTGGCATCTTGCCGGGGAAGATCGTCAGGATACCGGATCAGCCTGGTTTTAAGATTCCCCATATGGGTTGGAATTCTCTCAAGATTAAAAAAGGATCCAGGCTCTTTCAGGATATTCCGGATCATTCCTATGTCTATTTTGTACACTCATACTATCTTCAGGCGAAAAGGGAAGAAGACGTTGCTGCCACAACAGAATATACAACAACAATCCACGCTTCTGTGGAACATGATCAGATATTTGCCTGCCAATTCCACCCGGAAAAAAGCAGCGGTGTCGGCTTGAAAATTCTGAAAAACTTTATTTCTTTGTAAAAAACTTTCAATAAAAAAGCAGTAGATTAGGAAAAGAGCCCACAAGAACCATCCTTTGGGCTTTGACGGAATAGAAAGGAAAAATTTATGTTTACAAAAAGAATAATTCCATGTCTGGATGTGACAGACGGAAGAGTGGTTAAGGGTGTCAATTTTGTGAATCTGATCGATGCAGGAGATCCGGTAGAAATTGCTGCCGCCTATGACAAGGCGGGAGCTGATGAACTGGTCTTTTTAGATATCACTGCCTCTTCGGACGCAAGGAAGACTGTGGTTGATATGGTAAGAAAAGTGGCGGAAAAAGTATTTATCCCTTTTACAGTCGGCGGGGGAATCCGCACAGTAGAAGATTTTAAAGTGCTTTTGAGAGAGGGTGCGGATAAGATTTCCGTGAATTCCGCTGCCATTATGAGGCCGGAGCTGATCAGTGAAGCGGCAGATAAATTTGGCAGCCAATGTGTGGTCGTTGCCATCGATGCAAAAAGACGGGAAGACGGCGGCTGGAATATCTTCAAAAACGGAGGCAGAATCGATATGGGGATCGATGCGGTGGAGTGGGCAATTAAAGCTGCGAAGCTTGGAGCCGGCGAAATTCTTCTTACCAGTATGGATTGTGATGGAACGAAAGCCGGATACGATCTGGAACTGACCCGCACGATTTCAGAAAATGTCCCAATCCCGGTGATTGCCTCTGGTGGGGCTGGCACCAAAGAGCATTTCTATGATGCCTTTGAAAAAGGAAGGGCAGATGCAGCATTAGCAGCTTCTTTATTCCATTTTAAGGAACTGGAAATCACCGATTTGAAAAAATATCTCAGCGAAAAAGGCATTTCAGTACGAAGATAAGCTAATGAGATTTAATCCGATAAAATATACCGTATATAAGGACTGCATGATAATCAATGGCAGTCCTTTTTGGTAAATATCCAGACAGTCTTTTCGTCGAATACTGCCGTTCTTTGTGAATCGCTGCTATTGGATTCCTGTCACAGTGTAATCCTTCTCTTCTACCGTTTTCTTTAAGACATCATCGGATACTTCCTGTTCTAACGTCACAACAGCAGTTCCTTTTTCATGGCTGACTTCTGCCAGGGAAACTTCCGGAAGAGATTCCAATGCCTTCTTTACAGCTGCTTCACAATGTCCGCACATCATACCGGTAATTTGGATTGTTTTTTTCATTTCATTTCCTTCTTTCTTTTTTTCAGGTGCAGTCTCCGGACTGCTGATTTGAGTGGTTCTTGTTTTCTTTTTATCTTTGAACGCATCACGGATATTCAGGAAATTAAGCCGTAATGCGTTACTAACAACGCAAAAACTGGATAAACTCATGGCAGCAGCCCCAAACATTGGATTTAATTTCAGTCCAAAGATCGGATACAACACGCCGGCTGCCAGAGGGATTCCAATGATATTATAAAAGAATGCCCAGAAAAGATTTTCATGAATATTCCTCAGGACATGTCTGCTCAAACGGATGGCAGCAGGGACATCTAAGAGCTTACTCTTCATCAAAACGACATCGGCAGCATCGATTGCCACGTCTGTACCGGCACCAATCGCGATCCCAACGTGGGCTCTGGTCAGGGCTGGGGCGTCATTGATGCCGTCTCCTACCATGACCACCCGGTTCTTTTGCGACAGATTGCGGACCACTGCTTCTTTTTCATTGGGAAGCACCTGTGCAATCACCTCGTCTACTCCCGCCTGGCTGCCGATCGCCCTGGCAGTCCCTTCGTTATCTCCTGTTAGCATTATCACACGGATTCCCATATTTTTCAATTCATGTATTGCCTGGAAACTGTCTTTTTTGATGATATCTGCCACAGCAATGATGCCTAATAATTGCCTGTTTTTTACAAAGAACAGAGGGGTTTTCCCTTCATCGGCCAACTGTTTGGCCTGCTGTTTCATATCTTCTGCGATCTGGGCATGTTTTTCTACAAAAGTAAGATTTCCTCCAAAAAGGAGATCTGACCCCTGCCTTCCTGTCAGGCCATTTCCGGGAACGGCCTGGAAATCTTCCACAGCCACAGAATCTGACCCAAGATTCTCCCCATACTCTATAATTGCCCGGGCTAATGGATGCTCGCTCTTTTTTTCCAAGGAGAAGGCCGCAGAGATCAGTTCTTTTTTAGAAAAAGGATCCGCCGGTAACAGGTCGGTTACTTTGGGCTGTCCACTGGTAATGGTCCCTGTTTTATCTAAGACAGCAATCTCCGCCTTTCCTGTTTCTTCCAGGGAAACGGCAGTTTTAAATAAAATCCCATTTTTTGCCCCCACACCATTTCCTACCATAATCGCAACCGGGGTAGCTAAACCAAGCGCACAAGGGCAGCTGATGACGAGGACGGAAATGGCCCTGGCCAGGGCAAAACCAATCTCTTCTCCCGCAATGAGCCATCCGACAAAGGTGATGATTGCGATTGTAATCACTGCCGGAACAAAAATACCGGATACTTTATCCGCAATCTTCGCAATCGGTGCTTTTGTCGCAGCGGCATCGCTGACCATTTTGATGATCTGTGAGAGGGTGGTATCCTCTCCTACTCTTACTGCTTCACATTTCAAAAAGCCGGACTGGTTCACCGTAGCAGCCGAAACATCATCTCCCGGCATTTTATCCACCGGGATACTTTCCCCGGTCAGTGCCGACTCATCGACCGCACTGCTTCCGGAGAGAATCGTCCCATCTACCGGAATATTTTCTCCCGGACGAACCAGAAAAATATCTCCCTTCTTTACCTTCTTTGCAGGGATGGCTATTTCTTCTTCTCCCCGGAGGACTGTCGCCATTTTCGGTGCCAGATCCATAAGGCTTTTTAGTGCATTGGTTGTCTTCCCTTTCGAATATGCCTCCAGTGTTTTTCCCAGAGTAATCAGGGAAAGGATCATCGCGGCTGATTCAAAATAAAATTCATGCATATAGGAGAGAACCAGCTTATGATTTCCGGCAGTTTGGGCGACAGTCATGGCAAATAAAGCATACGTGCTGTAAAGAAAAGCGGCACTGGCTCCCATGGAAACCAGGGTATCCATATTGGGTGCCCTGTGGGCAAGGCTGGTAAAACCGCTGATAAAAAACCGCTGGTTGATCACCATGATCATGATGGTAAGTAACATCTGTGCCAGTCCCATTCCGACATGGTTGCCTTCCAAAAAGCCGGGAAGCGGCCAATTCCACATCATATGTCCCATGGAAAGATACATTAACGGGACCAAAATAATCAAAGAGAAGATGAAACGTTTCAAAAGCTTTGGGGTTTCGGTATCTTTTAAAGAATCGGAAGCATCTTGGTTTTCTTTTTCCGCTCCTTTTCGTAAAGCGTGATATCCGGCTTTTTCCACAGCCGCAATGATTTCTGCGGAAGAAGCACTTCCTTCCACACCCATAGAATTGGTCAAAAGGCTGACCGACACGTTTGTGACCCCCGGAACCTTCGAAACCACTTTTTCCACCCGTGCCTGGCATGCAGCACAGGTCATTCCGCTTACATCATACTGTTCCATTTTCCCGCTCCTTTCTTATTCTATCTCATTTCTATTTCTATCTATTTTCTATCACTTGTTCCTCTGTTTTAGTCACAATCCCTTTGGTTACTTCATTAATTTCTGTAACGTTGACACCAGCTCTTCCAAAACCTCATCATTTCCTGCAAGGATATTCTCTTTCACACAGGTTCGGATATGATTGGCAATCAAAACCTTATTAAAACTGTTCAATGCGGCATTCACCGCGGAAACCTGCGTCAGGATATCGATACAATATGCATCATTTTCCAACATGGCCTTCACCCCGCGAACCTGCCCTTCAATACGGTTCAATCGGTTGATCAGACTCTTGAACTCTTTTTCGGAACGTATTTTTGTTTTCATATTGCAATAAGGACATTTTTGTTTCGAACAATCTTTTTCACTGATTCCATCCATTCGTCTATCTCCTCTTTCTTCTACCCATTCTAGGAGGATTATATACCCTCACCGGGTATTTTGCAAGGGAAAGTATCTCAATTTTTGTGACGATTCAGAGCCATGCAAAGCAGCGATTTTGCGAATGGGGTGCTGAATCGTTATATTTTGTCTATATTTTTACAGCATCTGATAGAGGATCCCATACAGTTCCCTGACAAAAAAAGTAGGAAACAGCCACCATGCAGTCTGTCCTGGGACCGCACCGGCAGAGAGGCCAAGGGAACGGGCAATCAGGAACGCACGGTATTCATGGTACTCGCTCGTTGCGATCGCAATCTTCTGGTTGAGTCCATGTTCCACAAGGATCCTTTTGGAATATTCCAGGTTTTCCCGGGTAGAAGTGGACTGATCTTCTTTGAAGATACGGGAAGAGGGGATGCCATGTCTAATCAGATATCGATACATACATTCTGCCTCACTGATCTGCTCCCCGCTTCCCTGCCCTCCGGATACAATACAGACACACGTTTCATTTTCATGAAGATAACGGATGGCCGCATCCAGCCGCTCCCGCAAAGATAAACTGGCCTCCTCCCCATTAACCTGACATCCAAGAATGATCAATGTCGCATTTTTTTCCGGTTTTTTTGCAGCAGCATGTATGATCAGAAACGTTTCTGCTACTGCGGTTACTACAACAACAAAAATAAGAAGGACGATCGCACAAAGAAAAATCCTTCCCATCCGATGCTGTTGGAGCAAGGCGAGGAACTTCGCAAACTCTTGATCAAAATAACCGATGCAAAAAAGAAGCATCCCGATACATAATCCTGTCAGATTTCCTATATTGAAAACCCTGTGGGTCAAAACAGGAAGAACGAACCATACAATAAAAACCATACCCAGGAAAAGAAAGAAGCAATGAAATTTTTCCATCTCAGACCTCCTATTTTTTAACGAAATTTTTTTATTTTATCCAGTGTACCATACCTTAATATGTTCAGGCAATCCATTGCTTTCCTGTTATTTTTCTTGCGAATCTGATTTTAAAGTGTTATAATTCCTTTCGCTGGGGCCAAATTCTTTTTCGCCCTGGCTTTTTATACGATATGATCTTTCTTCATTGATAAAAAAAGAGAAAGGATGAGAGAATGCAAGTAATCAAAACATTTGGGCATTATGTAGAAAAATTAAGTGACCAAAAACCATCCCAATCCCGTTGGCTATTAAAAACAGGCTGGAAGTTGCAGAATATCAAATATCAGGCATTTCCGGAGAAACGTCTTCTTCCCTCTGACCGTTATCTGGCACATTTGATGATGAATACCATGATAAACCCTCTCCAACATCCGGAGAAATCAGCAATTGTCAGTGTGTTTATGCCTTGTGAACTGTTACAGGAAGCCGGACTGAATCCCTACAATGTCGAAAGTTTTTCCTGTTATCTTTCCGGTTCGATGGCAGAACGGAATTTTTTACAAGGGGCAGAAAATCAGGGAATTTCCGAAACCTTATGCAGTTACCATAAGACATTTATCGGTGCAGCACAAAAAGGCCTGCTCCCAAAACCCAAATGTATTGCCTATACCAATTTAACCTGCGATGCCAATCAGCTGACCTTCCGGGAACTGGCAAAGATTTATCATGTTCCGGTCTTTTCCGTGGACGTCCCTATGGACCAGACAAAAGAGAATGTAACCTATGTAGCGGAGCAGCTAAAAGACCTGGCGGTTTTCCTGGAAAAACAAACGGGAAAACAAATCCAAACAGAGGCGTTAAAAAAACGGGTATATCGCAGCAAACGCACTTTGGAAAATTATCAAACATACCAGAAGCAGCGTTCCACACGGTATATCCCCTCCGATCTGGTCACCCCACTCTATGCCGGGATGACAAATAATCTTTTGTTGGGCTCTGCTCAAGAAGAAAAATATACCAGGATGCTCCTTGAGGATGTTTTACAGGCAGAACCTGCCAAGGGAAAAAGGATCTATTGGATGCATACCATCCCATTTTGGTCGGATGCCGTCAAAAATGAACTGTACTTTAACGAAAAAGCACAGATTGTCGGTTGTGAACTTTCCGAAGTCTGCGAACCAGACTTTAATCCGGAACACCCTTATGAGGCCATGGCCCATCGTATGGTATATCATGCATTAAATGGCAGTGCACTTCGTCGGATTGAAAAAGGAATCTGTCATGCGAAGCAGGCAAAAGCGGACGGCGTGGTCTGGTTTGGACACTGGGGATGCAAACACACCCTGGGAGCTGCCCAGCTTGCCAAGAAAAAATTCGAAGAACAGGGCCTGCCTCTTTTAATTCTTGACGGGGATGGCTGTGACCGGAGCCACGGAGGAGAAGGACAGACTTCCACCCGTCTTGGAGCGTTCCTGGAAATGCTTGGAGGAAAAGACAATGAATAAAACATATTATATCTGTAAATACACTCCTGTTGAACTTTTGGAAGCATTCGGCGGGCAATGTGAAAATTTTAATCATATGCCGGAAGGCTTTGACCTGGCAGACCAGGTCGCCCATCCCAATATCTGCGGATTTGGGAAGGCATTGCTCGAAGCAGTCATGGCAAACGACATCAAAGAACTGGTACTGGTCAATTGCTGTGATACGATCCGAAGTGTCTACGATATTTTATCAGACAGCGGACAGTTGGATTTTTTATATCTCCTGGATATCTTACGCCACGATGACACCTGCAGCCGCGAGAGAACGGCCACACAGCTGGTATCCCTGGCAAAGGCCTATGGGGAATATAAAGGAACCTCTTTTGATCCCAAGGCATTTTATCAGGCCTTTCATATTCCGGAGAAACCACGGGAACCCTACCTTGCCGTATTGGGAGCCAGGATGGGAACCGAACTGTTTGAGATGACCCAAAAATCTATGCCCCTTCCGGTAGAAAATGACACCTGCGTACATAACCGTTCGGTCGGAGAAAATATACCGCCAGATGACCTGGAATTTCATGCATTGATGGAATGGTATGCCGGAGAACTTCTCGGTCAGATTCCCTGCATGCGGATGACAGATCCGACCGGAAGAAAACAGCTTTATAATGATCCGGCTCTTTCCGGTATCATTTACCACACGGTAAAATTTTGTGATTTCTATAGTTTTGAATATGCAGAGATTAAAAATCATGTCAATCTTCCTTTATTAAAAATCGAATCAGATTATACCATCCAAAGCAGCGGCCAGCTCTTAACACGACTGGAGGCATTCGCAGAAAGTATCAACCCAGACAAGACGCAAAGAAAGGAAATAATCATGGGAAAAGGATATTTTGCCGGAATCGACAGCGGTTCCACCAGCACCGATGTTGTCATCTTAAATAAAGGAAAGGAAATTGTGACTTCGATTATCCTTCCTACCGGAGCCGGGGCGGCCATCGGAGCGGAAAGAGCCTTAGAGGAGGCACTCCGTGCTGCGGGATTGCAAAGACAGGATATTGATGCCATGGTAACCACCGGGTATGGCAGGACTGCCATCGAAGATGGGGATCAAAGTATCACGGAAATTACCTGCCATGCAAGAGGGGCACATTTCCTGGATCCGCAGGTTCGGACCGTGATTGATATCGGAGGACAGGATAGTAAAGTCATCCGCTTAGACGAAAAAGGCGGGGTAGAAAACTTTGTAATGAATGACAAATGTGCCGCCGGAACCGGGCGTTTTCTGGAAATGATGGCACGTACGATGGAAATGAGCCTGGATGAAATCAGCCACAGGGGACTGCACTACAAAGAAGACATCACCATTTCCAGCATGTGTACCGTTTTTGCCGAATCCGAAGTCGTTTCCCTGATTGCCCAAAATAAAGATACCGATGATATTGTCCACGGCTTAAATAAGGCGGTGGCAGCAAAAACCGCTGCCCTTTCCAAGCGGATTCACGGAGAGGAAAAATATATGATGACCGGAGGGGTATCCAAAAATAAAGGCCTGGTGAAGACCCTGGAAGAAAAATTGGGAACCCGTCTGGTAATCAGTGACAAAGCACAGCTTTGTGGAGCGTTGGGAGCCGCATTGTTCGCTGCAGATATGGTTCAAAAACCGATTTCGTAAATTCTGCTTCGAGTTCAAAGTTTATTATTCCAAAATAATTAAATTTGAACTGAAAAATATAGTT
The DNA here is from genome assembly GCA_963626755.1 of Bacteroidaceae bacterium. GTDB lineage: Bacteria > Bacillota > Clostridia > Lachnospirales > Lachnospiraceae > Anaerobutyricum. The sequence continues at coordinate 31,595 of CAVFXN010000037.1, read as the reverse complement.
TATTATATTGAACTAATAATCCCTTTGTGCTATACTCTGCCTATGGAATATGCCATAACAACCGAATTCCAGACAAGAAAGGTGGAGTATCATGACTCAAAAAGAAATCTTTGCATCCAGACTGAAAACTGCCATGGAAAAACAAAATATAAAACAAATTGACCTGGTCCATATGGCGGAGTCCCAGGGGATCAAGCTTGGAAAAAGCCATATCAGTCAATATGTCAGCGGGAAAACTATTCCGAGGGCAGATATGCTTCTCTTTTTATCCCGCGCCTTGCAGATTGATGAAAAATGGCTGATCGGACAGTCTTATGACGAAAACATGGTCCCAATCGAAAAAGAACCTGGCCAAAATGTCGAAAAAAGTACCTCTGCTTCTACAGAACAGGGAGAGGCGGCGATTTCAAACCGTTCAAAACACAGTTCAGAAAGAGAATCTGTAAGAACGTTTCAAAAATCTACCAAATTAGATAATGTCTTATACGATGTCCGAGGACCGGTGGTGGAAGAAGCTGCCCGTATGGAAGAATCCGGGACCCATGTTTTGAAACTGAATATCGGCAATCCTGCCCCTTTTGGCTTCCGCACACCAGATGAAGTCATCTATGACATGCGCCAGCAGCTGACCGATTGTGAAGGATATTCCAATGCCATGGGATTATTTTCTGCGCGAAAAGCGATCATGCAATATGCACAGTTAAAACAGATCCCGAATGTCTCGTTAAACGATATTTATACCGGCAATGGTGTCAGCGAACTGATCAACCTCTGTATGTCCGCCCTTTTAGACAACGGAGATGAAATACTGATCCCTTCTCCGGATTATCCATTGTGGACGGCATGCGCTACCCTGGCCGGTGGAAAGGCGGTTCATTATCTTTGTGATGAACAGTCGGAATGGTATCCAGATCTGGAAGACATGCGCCGGAAAATTACGAACCGCACCAAAGCGATCGTAATCATCAACCCGAACAACCCGACGGGTGCCCTGTACCCGAAAGAGATTCTGGAACAGATCGTTGCCCTGGCACGGGAGCACCAGCTGATGATATTTTCCGATGAAATTTATGACAGACTGATCATGGATGGCGAAGAGCATGTTTCCATCGCTTCCCTGGCACCAGATCTCTTCTGTGTCACCTTCAGCGGCCTGTCAAAATCCCATATGATCGCCGGATTCCGTGTAGGCTGGATGATTTTAAGTGGAAATAAATCGATTGCGAAGGATTATATTGAAGGATTGAACATGCTTTCCAACATGCGCCTTTGCTCGAATGTTCCGGGGCAGTCTATCATCCAAACCGCACTCGGCGGCCATCAGAGTGTGAATGATTATATTATTCCGGGTGGAAGACTCTATGAACAAAGAAATTATATCTATAAAGCATTGACAGATATCCCGGGAATCAGTGCAGTCAAGCCAAAAGCTGCTTTTTATATTTTCCCGAAAATCGATGCAAAGAAGTTCCATATTATAGATGATGAAAAGTTTGTACTGGACTTATTAAGAGAAAAGAAAGTATTGTTGATCCACGGAGGAGGATTTAACTGGAAACAGCCGGACCATTTCCGTGTCGTATATCTTCCACGGCTTGAAGTCCTGGAAAAGGCTGTTTCCAGTATGGCAGACTTTTTAAGCACCTACCAGCAAAAATAAATCAAAATAAATCAGATTATTGTGCCGATTGCTCCAGTGCCTGTGCCAGATCATCGATCAGATCCTGCGCATTTTCCAGGCCGCAGGAGTAACGGATCAAATCCGGTTTTACACCGCAGGCTTCCAATTCCTCATCATTCATCTGGCGGTGCGTTGCACTTGCCGGATGGAGACAGCAGGTTCTCGCATCTGCCACATGGGTTTCAATGGAAGCCAGTTTTAAATGTTTCATAAAGTTTTCAGCTGCTTTCCTGCCGCCTTTGATACCGAAACTTACCACACCACAGGATCCGTTTGGAAGATATTTTTCCGCAAGGGCGTGATATGGATCATTTTCCAGACCACAGTAATTCACATAGGCAACCTGGTCATGCCCTTCTAAAAAGCGAGCCACTGCCAGTCCATTTTCACAATGACGTTTGATGCGGACATGCAGGCTCTCCAGCCCAAGATTTAAAAGAAAGGCATTTTGTGGGGACTGGATGGATCCGAAATCTCTCATTAACTGGGCAGTTGCCTTCGTAATGTATGCCCCTTCCAGACCGAAACGCTCTGTGTAGATCACCCCGTGGTAACTTTCATCCGGGGTGCAGAGTCCCGGATATTTGTCCGGATATTTGGTCCAGTCAAACTTACCGCTGTCAACGATACATCCGCCTACACCGGCTCCGTGACCATCCATGTATTTCGTGGTCGAATGGGTAACGATATCTGCTCCCCATTCAAACGGACGGCAATTGACTGGTGTTGCGAACGTATTATCTATAATTAACGGCACACCATGAGCATGTGCTGCCTTTGCAAACTTTTCGATATCTAAAACCGTAAGAGCAGGGTTTGCTATGGTTTCCCCGAATACTGCCTTTGTATTCGGCCGAAATGCCGCATCCAGTTCTTCCTGTGTAGAATCAGGGGACACGAACGTAAAGTCAATCCCCATCCGCTTCATCGTCACGGCAAACAGATTATAGGTACCTCCATAAATAGAAGAAGAAGAAACGATATGATCTCCACAGGAGGCAATATTAAATACCGCGTAAAAAGAAGCTGCCTGCCCGGAAGAAGTCAACATCGCCGCACTCCCTCCTTCTAACTCACAAATCTTCTTTGCCACGCTGTCGTTTGTCGGATTTTGGAGTCTTGTATAAAAATATCCTTCCTCTTCCAAATCAAAAAGCTTGCCCATTGCTTCGCTGGTTTCATATTTAAATGTGGTACTCTGTATAATCGGAAGCTGCCTTGGTTCTCCATTTCCCGGAACATAACCTCCCTGTACACATTTTGTTTCCAATGAATAATTACTCATTTTTTCTCCTTTCTTCATAGCTACATTCTTAATGATTAAAATGATTTATAATCTGAGATATTGGAACAAAGTGTTCCTCATCAAAATATACATAAAAATCTGCCGGTCCGCCCTTCATCTTATAGACCCTCTGATAAATCGGATAAAAAAGCATGTCTTTGTACTCTTCCATCTGTTTTTGATAAAAGGCATCGTGCTCTTTATGTTCACTGTCCTGATACTGGGTAAAAGCATGGACATATTTTTGCCGGAAGGCTTCCTCTTCTTCTTTCCAGCCGAGAGCATGCAGGACTTTCGCATAATTATACAAGAGAAACAGTTTAGAAATCGGCTCATAACGCCTTCCATCCTGTGTCATAATGATCTTTGGGGCTTTTCCATCATATTGGAAATTCTCTTCTCCGATGAGTGAAAGCTGTTCCATGCCTTCTTCCAATTCTCCTGCCATCAAGCAGACGAAAGACTGATAAGCCCGGCATATATTTACATAGGGCAGATCATGGGGAATATGATAGAGGCACTTATCGATCAGCTGGCTATTCCAGTGGGAGTACTCCTCCATCAGGCCCTGCCTGTCTTCGATTTGATCAAAAGAGACAATATAAGGGAATAAAAAATGAAGCATTTGATCATACATGGTGGCATCCCTGTCATCATAATGTATGCGTCTAAGATACATGTCATATTTTTCCCGGTCAAATTCTTTTTCCTGTAAAAAATCTAACATTTAAAAATCCCCCTCGCAATGATAACTTCCAAGAATCCGAAGCCGGATCGTCTCCTGGGAGAGCTGATATAAAAGAGCCCGGATCTCTTTCGTGTCAATATTGGCATTCATTTCTGTAAAAAACATATAATTCCAGCTATGATCCTTCCAGAATGGCCTGGAATGGATTTCCGTCAGATTCACTCCATAATCAGAAATCATCGACAACATACTGCTGATACTGCCGCTGTGATTCGGACATTCAAACATGATCTTGATCCGATTATGGGACGGCAAAACTACCAGCTTATCGATGAATGTTACGACTTTTCGACGGATCCCCCCTTCTTTTTGTACTTTACAATCTGTGATATAAAATCCGCCTTCTGACAAAAGTGTATGCAGTTCATCGGATACACCGATTCCTATTTCTTCGATGATCCCAATCCCGGCATCTGCCTTTCCTTCTTTGATATATTGCCCAATCTCCTGATAGGAATTGACAGTAATGACTGCATCCTTGGAAAATCCTTCACAGGCATACAGCTCTTCTTTTACCATAGCCGGGTTCCTGATCTCTGCCGGTATTGTTTGATACTCATAAGGGAAACAGTTGCGAAGCTCTATGGTCCTCCCATACTGATATTTCCTGCTGACTTCCATAATACGCTTAATCAGGGCAGTATATTCGTAAACAAGCTTTGGATCCATTCCCTCTGTCTGCTTTTTTATGATCAATTCTTCCCGGTCCGGTTTATAAATCGCATCTTCTGTCTGGGCCTTAATACAGGCAACCTGGTCTGCCAGTATCATCCGCTCGATAAACAGCTTACGAATCTCTTTGTCTACATGATCAATCTTTTCTCTTACTTCAGATAAATCCATTTTCATTCCTCACATTACCATATGATATTCGTGCCAAAAGGCTTCTGTTTCCTGATAATCAACAAATCAGGGAGCTGCTGCAAAGCAGCAACTCCCCTCTAGTATACCATAACAAGATTCATAAATAAAATACTTTCGTTTGTGATAGGCGAAAACCCACTTCCTTTAGGTGGTGGGTAGTTGACTTAGGCTATGGGAAATTCCCCATTTTTTGTAAAATTTAGCTCATGCGGTGGAGTGTCTCAATTCCACTGTCCTTGATGATCATCTTTGCGTGTTCCGACAGATAATACCCCTCAAAGTTCAGATTGGAACATTCCGCTCCATATTCTTCTGCAGTGATCATAAATGAGATGATCTGTGCATTTTCCATTTCCTGTGGAAAATCTACCAGCAATACATAATCGCCTTCTGCTTTATATAAGGTAGACGGAATAAAAAATTTTTTATTTAAAAGTGCACAAAAGCTTAACAGATTGTGAAAATCTTTAAAAATAAGTTTCTGGGACGGAATCTGCAGCCGTTCCTGTATTTCTGACTGCTGGTTTTCGTTCTCTGTCTGCCCTGTGCTGACCGCATTTTTCTCTGCCTGGTTATGGGCATTTCCCATACAGACATTATGAAGATCTTTGGCAAGGGCTTCAAACTCTTTCTCTTTTTCCTCACCACTCATAGAATAAATACTGTCTATCCGTTCATCAGAGATCTTCTCCCTTAAAGCGGTGGTCATCTTTTTTATCTGGTCAAGGTCCCGGTCAATTGCGACATCCTGGAAGGTACAGCTGATTGTAATTAAAAATTGATCGGAAGGAAGGGCTCTCGCCACATAATTCTGTATTCCATTCTCCGAATTCCAATTTATGTAATTTTTGGAATCGTTTATAATCGCATTCAAAAACTCTTCCATCAAATTGCTGTCGTTTCCCAGTGCCTTAAAATCAAATCCCATCTGGATAATTTCTTCCTTATTAATAAGACAACGAATCGTTTCTTCATCTATCTTCCAAAAAAACATTATATCCCTTCTTTCAAGGCTATTGATTCCGCCTAATTTTATTATACAGATATTATTAGCCGTGTCAAGTGTTGAGTGCTAATTATTTTTCCCAAGCTTACTTAGCCACTCTACAAAGATGGTGAAATATCGGAAAAACGATTCCGCGGCAAAAGCAAAAATAACCATTAAGAAAATACAGATGGTAGACATTTTCTTTAATGCAAACAGATGGTTAAAAAAGATACCACAAAATAGCAATCCACAAATGTTAGCGACGAGTACCACATACTTTAACGGTGTAAAAGGCTGGCTGATTTTAATCAGGATCATAAAACCAACTACTGCCAATAGCATCGTAGCCGCTGTCGCGATATCCTTTGATGGAAGCCCAAATACTGCTCCGCAGATGACAAGTGCACCGACGGCAAACACATCGGTGATTCCGGCCGGAAGGGCAGACAGCAGGACATTTTTCAAAAAGTTCCCTTCGATTCGTTTTTTGTTTGGTTCCAATGCCAGCAAAAATCCCGGAATTCCAATGGTGAACATGCTGATCAGAGAAATCTGGGCCGGTTCCAATGGGTAGGTAAACAAAAAGACGGCAGATAATACCGATAATAAAAAGGAAAAAATATTTTTTACCAAAAACAGGCTGGCGGATCGCTGTAAATTGTTTACGACACATCGCCCTTCCGAGACGACATCCGGCATGTGGGCAAAATCCGAATCCAGCAAAACAACCTGAGCTGCCTGTGTTGCAGCTTCACTTCCGGAAGCCATTGCCACACTGCAGTCGGCGTCCTTCATCGCAAGGATATCATTAACCCCGTCACCGGTCATAGCAACGGTATGTCCGGCTGCCTGCAAGGCTTTGACAAATTTTTGCTTTTGTTTTGGGGTCACACGCCCAAAGACGGTATACTCTTCCAATGCCTTTTCCAGTTTCCAATCGGTATCAAGCGTTGATGCATCCACATAGGCATCTGCGTCTTCGATGCCTGCCCGTTCCGCGATCGTAGCCACCGTTTCCGGATGATCCCCGGAAATTACCTTGACTTCTACGCCCTGTTCTCTAAAATACTGAAATGTTTCTTCTGCATTCTCCCGGATTGGATTTTCCAGCATCAGATATCCCAGTGGGATCACTTTTTGTGTCAGGGTTTCTTTGATACTGTTCCCCTGGTATTCCCCAAAAAGGAGAACCCGGTACCCTTCTTGTGTATAAGAAGCAATCTCCTCCGACAAAAGTGAAAAGCGGTCTCCCATGATAAATTCCGGTGCCCCCAGTAAAAAATGTCTGTTTTGAAAGGAAACGCCACTGTATTTTGTGCGGGACGAAAAAGGCAGGATCTCCTCTGCCTTTTGATGGGCAGCCGTTTTCTTTAATGTTTTTTTCTTTTTCCTCGACTTCTTTCCTGTCTCTTCTTCCGGTGTCTTTCCAAAATAGGAGCGGATTGCCTGCATGGTGGCATTGTTATCGGGAACCACATCAATATAATCCAAGAGAAGCTTTTCCAGTTCTTCTGTATTCTGTATCACTCCCTCATTATATTGACTGAGAATCATTTTTTCGACTTTCATATCCGGTTCCGTGATGGTTCCGGTTTTATCTACACATAAGACATCCACACGAGCCAGTGCCTCAATACTCTTCATATCATGTAAAAGCACCTTTTTCATCGCCAGCCGGACGGCACTTAAGGCAAGTGCTATGGTAGTCAAAAGATAGAGCCCTTCCGGTATCATTCCGATGACGGCAGCTACCATGGAGACGATGCTTGTCCGTAATCCGGTTCCGTTGACAAAATATCCCTGATAAAAAAGAATGGCCCCAATCGGTATGATAACAATCCCGACAAAAAGAACAATCCGGTTGATGGAACGCACCATTTCCGACTGTTCTCCTTCTCCCATGGCTTTGGCTTCGGAACTTAATTTTGAAATATAGGATTCCTCCCCCACATGAACGAGGCGGGCATAGCACTGGCCGGAGACAACAAAACTTCCGGACAAAAGCTGGCTTCCTTCTTTTTTCCCGATCTCGTCTGATTCCCCTGTCAAAAGCGATTCATTCACCTGGATATTTCCCTCAACCACGATGGCATCTGCACAAATTTGATTGCCGGCAGAAAGCAGGACAATATCATCCTTCACCAGCTCTTCCGAAGGGATCTCTGCTTCCTCCCCTTCTCGTAATACTATAGAATGGGGTGCGTTTAAAATGTTCATTTTATCAAGGATCCGCTTTGCCCGAAGCTCCTGGACGATCCCGATCAAAGTATTTCCTACAACGATCGGCAGAAAAACAATAATGTTGCGATAAGACTGTGCAAAACAGAGAAGTACCGTCAGAACAAGGAAAATTAAGTTAAAATAGGTAAAAACATTCGAACGTATGATCTCTCTCACTGATTTGCCGGTAGAAATATCCGTCCGGTTCACCAAGCCTTTTCTTATTCTTTCTTCTACTTCTTCACCGGTTAATCCTCTGAGTACTTCAGGTTCTTCCCGGTTTTTCTCTTTTTCCATCTGCGAATTTCTCCTTTAATTTTTGATTACCTGATCATGACGATAAGTCATACGGATCATATAGCATTGGACTTCTTTTTTATAGTATATCACACAAAAGGCCTGGCCGCCATCAGGCAACCCGACCTTTCTGGAATTTATTTCCGTTTTTTTTACACTCGTCTTCAAATTCTCTTAATTTCTGCTTCGCTTCCGGACTGATATTTTTCGGAACCTGCACTTCTACCGTCACATACTGGTCTCCGTGAACCGCCGGGTTCTTCATAGATACGATTCCTTTTCCCCGAAGGCGGATCTTGCTTCCGGACTGAGTTCCTTCTCTTATCTTACAGCGGACATTTCCATAAATTGTCTGTACCGTCACTTCTCCGCCGATAACGGCTGTGATAAAAGGAATCCTCACGGTTGTGTAAATATCCTGGCCTTTCCGTTCGAAGCCCGGCTTCTCATCCACGATTACTTTTAACAGAAGATCTCCTGCTTCTCCACCACCGATTCCCGGGCTGCCTTTTCCTTTCAGGCGAATGCTCTGCCCGGTCTCAATGCCTGCCGGGATCGTGATCACCAATGTCTGGATCCTTCCCACTTCATCCTTTAACTGGATAGTTTCTTTCTTTCCAAAGGCGGCTGCGTCAAAACTTACCTTTACTTCCGCGTGGATATCCGAACCTTTCCTGTTTCTTCCTGTATGGTGTCCCCCAGAAAAACCAGACTGTCCAAAGCCGGACTGATGGAACGCATTGCCGAATAGGTCTCCAAAAATATCCTCCATATTCCCCCCTTCAAAATGGAATTGCCGGTAACCATTTCCGTCATTTGTATATCGGTAGGTTCCTCCCTGGAATCCGCCGGCATTACCAAAACCACCGGCATTTCCATAAGCACCACTTTGTGCACCTGTGCCATCAAAAGCAGCCGGACCAAACTGGTCATAAAGTTTTCTCTTTTCTTTATCGCTTAAGATTTCATATGCTTCCGTAACCTCTTTAAACTTCGCTTCTGCCTCCTGATTCCCCGGATTCGTATCCGGATGGTATTTCTTTGCCAGCTTACGGTAAGCCTTTTTAATCGTCGCCTCATCTGCATCTTTATTTATTCCAAGAACGTCATAATAATCTCTTTTTACTGCCATATTCTTCACCCTTTCGCGCCTTCATTTTCGGTATACATATTTACTTCATGGCATTGATCAAAAACTCGCAAGCGAGCCTTGATATCATAGAATAAAATATTCTGTTCTATTCGAAATATAACACATAGAATTTATCTTGTCAACAATGAAATCATGATCCATTTTTTCTGAACGAACGGTTAGTAAACAAGTTTAGATTTTTCTTTCCGATTCATCCAAATAAAGAAAATCATATTCAAAATAATACCAAAAATCGTCGCTGTCGGAGCCGCAAACCCAATCTTTGTAAGGCTGGCATCCGGCTGAATACTCATGTAGTATGCCAATGGAAGTCGTACTAATAGTGTCTGTGCAAGTCCCTGTATCATAACCCACAATGTCTTATCGTGGCCGTTAAAGTAACCAACCATACTGAATAATACAGCGGTTACGATCGATTCTAATGCGAAACCTCGCAGATAATCATATCCTTCCTCAATGACTCGGATATCTGTTGTAAAGATTCCTGTTAAAACATCTCCCTTAAACATAACCATCAAAAATACGACAAAGCCTATAATCAATCCAACTCCAATACCCGTAAACATGGATTTTTTCGCTCTCTTTTCGTTGCCTGCACCGACATTCTGGGAGACAAAAGATGCCATCGACTGCATGAGCGAACTTGGAATAAGCATCGCAAAGTTAACAATTTTGCTGGCTACACCATAGCCAGAAGAAGCTTCCAGTCCCAGTCGGTTGACAAAGGCACAAAGAGCAAGGAAAGAAATCTGGGTAAGAGATTCCTGAAGAGCAAGGGGAAGTCCTGTCTTAAATGCCCGTTTGCAATGTTCATTCATTCGGAAATCTGCTTTTGTAATGGTAAATGGCAGATTCCTCTTAAATAAAAGAAGCAGTGCAAATACAACGCTGACTGCCTGAGCAAAGACGGTTGCAATAGCAGCACCAGCCGCATCCATATGTAAACCAGCTACTAAAATCAGGTCACCGACGATATTAACGACACAAGCAACGGCAACAAAAATAAGTGGAGACTTGCTGTCACCTAATCCTCTGAAAATCGCAGAAAGCAAGTTATAAGCTACAATAAAAAAGATTCCTCCTCCACAGATGCGGACATAAACAGAAGTTAAGGTCACCGCTTCGGTCGGTGCCTGCATAAGAACGGCAATCGGTCTGGCAAAACAAATCATAATAACAAATAGTACTGCGGAAACAACAGCAAAGATTATAGCTGAACCGCCAATAACAGAACCAATTAATTTCTGCTTTTTTTCTCCAATATACCTTGCAATAATGACAGTAACACCCATTGCAAACTGGGTTACGACAAAGGTAACAAAGTTCAGTACCTGACTTCCGGTTGATACAGCAGAAAGTCCTGATGTTGTTCCGAATCTTCCTACAACAAGAAGGTCAACCGCTCCATATGCCGCCTGTAATATAAGGGCACCAAGTATCGGCACCATAAACGGAAGTAACTTTCCTAAAATACTTCCCTGTGTAAAATCTGATTTCGAATTATTCAATTTTAACGCTCCTCTCACTCATTACTTTATAAAACTTTTTAATCGTCTGAATCATACAATCTGCCTCTTCTTCTGTGATATCATCAAGATATTCTGCCAGGCGGTTGTAATAATTTTTATCGTACTTTTCCGATAACACCTCTCCTTTTGGAGTAATTGCAATATAGGTTATCCTTCCATCTTCCTCAGAAGAATATTTTTTAAGATATCCTTTTTCTTCCATCTCCTTTACCGTTCTTGTCACGCCCGGTCTTGGAACCTTTAATGTATCGCTGATATCCGATACTTTTACGTCCTTTTTATACTTTTGATGCTGATGGACGATATCCATATATTGAATATATGCCGGTTTTACCCCTTGCGGAAGTTCGGGAAGCAATTCCCGTATCCGTTTGGCAACATAGCAGGCATCTAACATTCGTTTGATTTTATCTGCGTTCATGACTCTCCTTTCTCTACGTGATACACCGACGGGCAACCAAAGTTGACCGCGGCTTCTTTACGAGACTTTCGCCTCGCGGGGGAATAGAACTCCCTCTATCCCTTATAATTACTTGTGATAATTACCATTGGTAATTATATGATTAAAATTTTTTATTGTCAAGATTTCATTCTATTTTTTTGTATTTACTATTGGTTGCATTCCTCTTAAACTTCCTTGTGGTCGTCTGTGAAGATAATATTTTTCTTTGCAAGATCATCCTTTATCATTAAATTTTCTAATTCTGTTCATCAGCTGCGTAATTCGCTGCCGGTTATATCTCTGTATGATCACAAAACTCATATCCAGCACAGCTGCCATCAGAGAAGTTATGATGAATACCGGAAAATCTCCAAACCAAATTCCCGCCAGGATTGGCAAGAAACTCAGAACTACGATGGTCTCATGCACCAGCTCTGCCTGACACATGGCCTGTATAATTTCCTCCCAGGTATGCTTCTTTGGATCAAACAGGGAATCTTCATAGGTTGGCATTTTTCCCTTCCAATTCTTCACCTTCCATTTCTCATACAATGACATTTCCCGATGGCTGACCTGATACCAGCTCTTTTTATAATCCGCCTTATTGTCCATCGTCAGATTGAATATTAACCCCACCAAAAGTCTCATGATCAGGTGATAAGCAATCGTCCCGAAGGTAATGGCAAAAGGAAGCATTATGTTATCGGATGTATAGTGATACCACGCAGAGAAAACAATCGTTAAAAGAAGGGATATCACAGCACTCCCCTTTAGTTTTTTTTTCAAATAATCACCTGCCATTCCTTTAAATTTTCACATGCGCACTCATAGAAAAACAGCTACCCTCAGGCAGCTGCTTCTTTTTCTATTATTTTCTTTTGTCTTTCTTCTAAAATCTTTTTATATTGATCACAGTTATCCGCGTTAATATTCTCCAGTTCATCATCCGGGAGAACCCTTTTATCGTAATTCTTTCGGAAAAATCCTCTAAGATAAATCAGGAAAGCGGAATTATAAATCTTTCTGGTGAGTCGGACTACCTCATCTATCTCAATCTCTTTCATTGCCTGATAAAGGTCTGTAAAATCTTTCCCGTCTAAATTCGCAAACTTTAATGTCTGTTCCACCAGGACATCATCGTTATCAAAAAGGGAGATATAGCCGAAAAGATACATTAGTTGACGAAATGTCATGACAAAGTCATTCGGCTCCAATGTTTCAAGGAACTGCTCAAAGCTGACCCTGACTCTCCAAAGCCCCTCTTCAAGAAGATGCCGGATCGATATCTCATTGAAAGGACCTGGAATCTGGATTTTATCGACATGGACCGTCTTGATCGTCAACCGCTCCATAAAACGGGCTAATGTGACACGACAGGCATGGTATTCTGAATAGGCATTCATGTAAATAAACAGTTCTTCCTGTTTTTCAAAAGGACTTTTCATAAAATCATAAAAATGGGTGAATTCATGGAAAAGGATAAAACGGGCATAGCTTTCACTGTAAAGATGGAATCTTCGATTCAGGTGGAGAACATACCTTCCTTCCAAAAGCTCCAGGAGATTAAAAAAGCCTTCCACATATCCTTCTGCATCATACTTCACGGCAGATATCTTCACTGAAGAATCCAATTCATATTTTTCTTTATATTCGTCCCACAATTCATTAATCTGTCTTAAATTCATAAACTCATCCCATCTTCCTATGCCATATTTAGTTATATTATACAATGTCAAGGAAGAAATAACAACCAGGATTTGAACAAAAAAAGGATAAAAAATTGTCAGCTTTTTATTTAACAAGTGGAAATTTTCGTACAAGATTGTTCTCTAAGGAACATCTTTTCCTACAGGTAGCCAAAAATTCAACTTTGTAGTATACTTGTAGTCAAGACTCGTTTGGAGCTTGTACCAGAATAATGACCAACATGGGAGGGATATAGAAAATGGAGCAAAGAAAGAGAATTTTTGGAGCATTAGATGATCTTATGAGATCTCCTTTGGGGGACAGACTGAAAAACCGGATGTTTCGGGAATTATCAACGAAAGAAATCCATGAAATGCTGAAAAGAGAGCAGGAGCCATTTAAAAAACTGATGGCGTATTACCAATGTGCCCTTATGGAAGTCGAGACAAAATTCCGGGTATTGAATGCAGAATTCTCTCTTGCCCACGACAGGAATCCGATTGAATCGATCAAGACAAGATTAAAGACATTAGAAAGCATTATGGAGAAAATGGATCGACGGAATCTTCCTTTTTCATCACAGAGCATTGAAGAGAATCTGACAGATATTGCAGGAATCCGTATTATCTGCTCTTTCCGCGAAGACATCTATCTCCTTGCAGACTGCCTGTTGGAACAGGATGATGTTTTTTTGATCCAGAAGAAAGATTATATTGCGAATCCGAAGCCGAACGGATATCGGAGTCTGCATCTGATTATTGAGACTCCAATTTTCCTGGAACATCATAAAAAAATGATGAAAGTGGAAGTTCAGCTTCGGACAATTGCTATGGATTTCTGGGCCAGCTTAGAGCATAAGTTAAAATATAAAAAAGATATTGTCTCAGATAAGCTGACCACCAGTTTAAAACAATGTGCAGATGAAAGTGCTGCCCTGGATTTAAAAATGGACAGGATCCGCAAAGAAATCGAAAATATGAAGGATAATTAACGAATCTGTCCTTCTCCCCGAATAATGTACTTATAAGTGCAAAGCTCTTCTAATCCCATCGGTCCTCTGGCATGCAGCTTCTGGGTGGAAATTCCCATCTCGCATCCAAGACCGAATTCTCCTCCATCGGTAAAACGCGTGGATACATTCACATAAATGGCTGCACTGTCAACTCTTCCAGTAAAGTAATCCGCAGATTTCATTGATTCTGTCACGATTGCCTCACTGTGACCAGTAGAATGAAGCGAGATATGACTGACCGCCTCCTCTACACTGTCTACGATTTTTACCGCCAGGATGTAATCAAGAAATTCTGTATCAAAATCATCCGGACCAGCCGGTGTGCCCTCAATGATTTTCGCTGCTTTTTCACAAAGTCGAAGCTCTACCGGCACTTTTCCCTCTTCTTTTCTATCATCCACCAGTTTCTTTTTCAGCAGTGGGAGGAATTCTTCCGCGATAGCACTATGGACCAACAGTACTTCTTCGGCATTACATACACTTGGCCGACTGGTTTTCGCATTTTCAATAATGGCAAGAGCCTTTTCAAAATTCGCACTCTCGTCTACATAAACATGGCAGATTCCTGTGCCAGTCTGAATACATGGAACAGTGGCATTCTCCACACAGGAACGGATCAGCCCCGGACCTCCTCTAGGAATTAACAGATCAACAAAACCTACCGCCTTCATTAATTCCACGGAACTTGCCCTGCTGGTATCCTCGATCAGCTGAATTCCCTCTGCAGGCAGCCCTGCCTTTTTAAGCCCTTCCTTCAGAGCCTTCACCACGGCATCGGCACTCTTCCAGGCTTCCTTTCCGCTTCGAAGCACACATGCATTCCCACTTTTGATACATAAGGCAGCCGCATCACTCGTCACGTTCGGACGGCTTTCATATATAATGGCGATGACACCCATTGGAACTGCGGTCTTCTCGATAATCATGCCATTTGGTCTTTCGATGGATCTTAGGATCTTTCCGGCAGGATCCTCTAAATGAACCAGCTCTAAAATGCCATTTGCCATCGCCTGAACTCTCTCGGCATCCAGCATCAAACGGTCGATCATCACCTCAGATATCTTTCCTCTCGCGGCCTCCACATCTTCTCTGTTCGCATGTAAGATATCTTCTGTGTGTGCACATAATGCATCTGCCATGCAGACCAGTGCTCTATTTTTGGTTTCTGTATCAGCAGAATTCATTGTTGTTTTTGCCTTCACGGCCTGTATTAACAGTTCTTTTGTTGTCATTTTCTCCCTCCTATTAAGAGAAAAAGGAGCTACCAAATGGCATCTCCTTTTTCTTTTTTCATAAGATTATAAAACTTTACTCAAGAAGCTCTGTGTTCTCTCATTTTGTGGGTGATCCATCACTTCTTCTGGTGTTCCCTGTTCCATAATGATACCTTGATCAATAAAAAGAACTCTGTCTGCTACGTCGTGTGCGAATCCCATCTCATGGGTAACGACAACCATAGTCATTCCTTCTGCGGCCAGTTCTTTCATAACATCAAGAACCTCACAGACCATTTCCGGGTCAAGAGCAGAAGTTGGCTCATCAAACAACATGATATCCGGATCCATGGCAAGGGCGCGGGCAATTGCCACACGCTGCTGCTGCCCTCCGGAAAGCTTCCTCGGCTTTTCATCCACTTTATCTTCCAAACCGACTCTTTTTAACAACTCCAGTGCCTTCTTTTCTGCTTCCTCTTTCGATTTCAGTTTTAATTCAACCGGAGCAAGCATGATATTTTCTTTCACCGAATAATGTGGAAAAAGATTAAACTGCTGAAATACCATTCCGATATGCTGCCGGATCTTATCAATATTCGCCGACTTTGACGTGATGCTGACATCGTCCACAAGAATCTCCCCGGCAGTTACTTCCTCTAACCGGTTAAGGCATCGGAGAAATGTCGATTTACCAGAGCCGGATGGCCCGATGACACATATCACTTCACCTGCTTTGATCTCCACATCAATCCCTTTGAGAACTTCATGACGACCAAAGCTCTTTTTTAATCCACTTACTTTGATTTTAACCGGATTAGACTTTATTGTTGTCTCTTTGTGTTCAGTCATTACGCATTCATCCTCCTTTCAACAGCTCTTGAAACAAATGACAAGATTGTCACTATCAAAAGAAAGAAGATTGCTACCCAGGTATATGTAGCAAAAGAATTCATGGTTCTTCCTACATAAATCTTGGCATTGTACATCACCTCTGACAGACCAATCGCATACAAAATCGTCGAATCCTTTAAAGTGATGATAAACTGGTTCACCAGGGAAGGCAGACAGATACGCACTGCCTGAGGCAGAATAATCTTCTGCATCGATTTGGCATAACTTAAGCCAAGGCTGCGTGCCGCTTCCATCTGTCCTTTATTGACAGACTCGATCGAACCACGAAATATCTCAGAAATATAAGCTCCTGCATTCAGGGCAAGGGTGACCAGACTGGCTGTAAATACGGAAATCCGAAACGGAGCATCCGTAACCGACTGCACCAGCTGTGGAAGAGCAAAATAAAAGTAAAATGCCTGTACCAGCATTGGGGTACCTCGAATCAGCCAGATATAAAACCTTGCAATCCCATGCAATACAATATTATTGGAAATATTCATCAGACATACGAAAATACCGATGATCAAGGCAATAATCAAAGACAGTACCGTAATCTGAACTGTTGTGCCAAGTCCACTCAGCAAGGTTGGATAGACCTCACTTAAAACTCCTAATAAATTCATAGGTCAACCTTTCATTATTTCGTTTCTGTATATTTTGCCAGAATTTCATCATAAGTACCATTTTCCTTGATGTTTTTCAGGCCATCATTAAACATTTGAAGCAGTTCTGCGTTCTTTCCTTTTAATACGGCAAAACCATACGGTGTGGAGAAATCTTCTTTTTCTTCCGTAGCAATCTTCAGTCCATTGCCCTGGGAAACACCATAGGCCATTACTGGATAGTCCTCAAAACATGCAACGGTATTGCCAGTCTTAACATCCTGGTACATTGTTGCGGAATCATCAAAGTAAGTCAGTTCAAAGCCATATTTATCTTTTAATGTTTCTGCACAATCTGCACCCTGTGTACCTGTCTTTGCAGCGACTTTCTTTCCTTTTAAATCTTCATATCCTTTGATCGTGCTGTCGTCTTTAACCGCCATACATACATAGGAATCATAATAAGATTCGGAGAAATCATATTTCTTTTCTCTTTCTTCTGTAATGGACATTCCTGCAAGGGTTGCATCTGCCTGTCCGGACTCTAATGCGGCAACTGCTGCATCAAAACCGAGAGACTGCAGGTCATATTCAAATCCCTGATCTTCTGCGATAGCGGCAAGAATATCTACATCAATCCCTACAAAGTCTCCATTATCATCTGTAAATTCAAAAGGAGCAAATGTGGTATCGGTAGCGATAATATACTTTTTGCCGGAATCTTCCTTTGCTGCATTGGTGCCAGATTCCCCCTGGTTTGATGAACTGCTTCCGCAACCTGCTAATGAGAATACCATCACTGCTGCTAAAGCGATAGATAAGAATTTTTTCATAGTGTATCCTTCCTTTCTTTTATTTATTCCTGTATTTTATATACTCGCTTTTTATTATAACTATTTTAAATAAAAAATGCAAGAAACTTTCCAAATAATCTGACAACCTGAACAAAATTATAAATAGGTAATATTTTGTACTATTATAGTGAAATAATGAACTGATTTACCTATTGATAATTAACAAAAGCAAGAAAAGGGTTTTTATATAAATTTTGCTGATTTTTTTAAAAAAGACTTGACAATTCAGTTTTTTTGAAATATGATGTTTCACACTACCTAATTAAATAGAGGTGGGTGTCTTTTCGGCTGATTGAAAGATAGATTCTTTCTGCTTCACAAAGGAACATCGCCGTATTATTTTTTACGATGAAGGAGATGAAAAACGATGAAAACAGTTACCCTGCAGTTTCTTTCTATGGATAATGTGACATCATTTGTAAAGGCTATTGAAGATTTTGAAAGTCATTTTGACCTGATTTACGGACAGTATGTAGTAGACGCCAAATCTCTTTTAGGAGTAATGACAATAGACATTCGAAATAAAGTGGATTTGAGGATCATGGAAAGGAACAATGAGATGGCCCACATTATGGATGCAATCTCACCGTATATCGCAGCATAACCTTTGAAAACCGTCTTATTTGGACATTCGCCCAACGACTTCTTTCAGAAAAGTCGCTGGGCTTTTTGGATTTCTTTCACTTTTCTCAGTTAGGAGGGAGAATGATATGTGGTTTGACCAAGCAGTAGTTTATCAAATTTATCCCCTGGGTCTTTGTGGGGTGATGCAGGAAACAAAGGACGAAAACAGCCGGGAAGGCCGTCATGCCATCACAGAGGTGTCTGACTGGATTTCC
Source organism: Bacteroidaceae bacterium (assembly GCA_963626755.1). GTDB lineage: Bacteria > Bacillota > Clostridia > Lachnospirales > Lachnospiraceae > Anaerobutyricum. The sequence goes on along the minus strand of CAVFXN010000037.1, from coordinate 13,287 downwards.
CATATCAAAAAACTTGGTGCGACCTGCATCATTTTTAATCCCTTGATGGAAAGCGATTACCACGGTTATGATACCAGGGATTACTATACTATTGACAGACGGCTCGGTACCAATGAGGACTTTGCCAAACTATGCCGGGAAATCCATGCCGCCGGACTGAAAATTATGCTGGATGGCGTTTTTAACCATGTAGGCAGAGGGTTCTGGGCATTTCAGGACGTATTGCAAAAAAAGCAGGACAGCCCGTTTTGTGGCTGGTTTTACCTGAATTTTGATGGAAATACCGAATACAATGACGGATTTTGGTATAAGGGCTGGGAAGGTCATAATGAACTGGTCACCTTAAATCTTGATCATCCGGATGTGCGAAAGCATCAATTTGATGCGGTCAAACAGTGGATAGAGCTCTACGGGATTGACGGGCTTCGTCTGGATGTTGCCTACTGTCTCAGTGATTTTTATTTAAAAGAACTCCACAATTTTACAAAAAGCTTAAAAGAAGATTTTGTATTGATGGGGGAAGTGCTCCATGGGGACTATAACCAGTATATGAACGAAGAAAAATGTGATTCCGTAACCAATTATGAATGTTACAAAGGGCTTTACTCCAGCTTTAACTGTGCGAACATGCATGAGATCAGCTATAGTTTAAACCGGCAGTTTGGATATGAAAACTGGTGCATTTACCGGGGCAAACATCTGCTCTCTTTTGCAGACAACCATGATGTGGACCGGATTGCCACCCTTCTCAATGATGAAAACCAGCTTCCAGTGCTTTACGGCCTGCTCTTTGGTATGCCGGGAGTTCCTTGCATTTATTATGGAAGTGAATGGGGCATAAAAGGGAAAAAACAGGGAAGGGATGAGGAGATCCGCCCACGGATCAGGACCCCTCAATGGAATCAGCTGACAGACACCATCGCTGCCTTTGCAATGGTACATAAAACACACCCTGCTTTATATCAGGGAGGATATTCCAACCTGCTTGTCCGTGATAAACAGCTGATTTTTGAACGTGCCTGTAAAGAAGAGCGGGTGATCATAGCGATCAATGCCGATTCCGGGGCATTCCACGCCGATTTCAATGCCCGTTCCGGGACGGGAACCGATCTGGTCACCGGTGACATCATTGATTTTGGCGGCGGCCGCGAACTGCCTCCTTACAGTGTGGCATTCTGGAAAACCGAGACGGTCTGATCTCCCGGTAAATGTTACGGTCTCCTTTCAAAAAACAGACAAAACAGCAACAAGTCTTTTTTTTCTCAAGGGTTCTGTTATAATCGAAACAGAATTTTTGACTGTGCTTTTGCTCTGAAAGGAGACCTCTATGAAATTAAGCGATTTGGAAATACAGGAGATCTACCAGATACTGGCAGTTTATATGCATACCAAAGAAGCGGATTCTATGAAAAATTTCTGTCAGCACGGCAGCGTGAATACCTATGATCATGTAATGTATGTCACAAAAATGTGCTATTATCTGAACAAACGGTTTCATTTGGGAGGCGACACAAAGGTTCTTTTAACCGGTGCCTTCCTTCACGATTTTTATTTATATGACTGGCATGAAAAAGATGAACATCATAAATGGCACGGATTCTCCCATGCCCAGACGGCTCTTGAGAATGCTTCCGCCATGTTTCCTTTAGAAGAAAAGGAAAAAGATATGATTGCCCATCATATGTGGCCGCTTACCATCACAAAGGTTCCCCAATGCAAAGAAGCCTTTCTTTTATGTCTGGTTGACAAGTACTGTTCCCTCATAGAAACTTTGTTTATGCGTTCCCCGCAGGCAGCGGCCGAAAGATAAATAAGTATCTTCTAGATTTGATTCCATCCATGCTTTTCACACGGATCGGACTTCTCAACTGATTGGACTTCTCAGCCTTTAACACCATCCATGCTCTTCACACGGATCGGACGGTTGATTGACTGAAAGACTGTTTCAGTAAGTATCTGCTAGATATCTTCCCGGTAGGAATCGAAAGCTTCTTCGTATTCCTGCCATTTTTCATACCATAACAGGCATTTCTCTTCGTATTCTCTTTCCAGCTGTTTGGTCTGCTCCTGCCAGCTTCCCGTTTCATATTCTTTTTGCGTTAAGGATGAAAATGCCTCTAGATGATCTTCCAGCTTTGCCTGGATTTTTTTTAGCTGTTCCGCAGCCAGGGACAACTGCCAGTCTGTGTAAGACTGCTCCGTGTTAAAACGAGCACTCTGATGGCGTTCCTTAGCCGGAACCGACAAAAGCCCTTCGACCAATGCCGTATTTTCTGCCTCAACCAGTGCACTTCCCGTCAACCCTTCTTTTTGTTTTTTCTTCATAGACAGGTAATGTTCATATCCAAACGGATAGTATTTTACGGCGTTTTTTTCAAAAACAAGCAGCGAATCGGCAATTTGACTGACAAAATACCGGTCATGGGAAATAAAAAGTATGGTTCCGGTATAAGCCAAAAAAGCGGATTCCAAGGTTTCTTTTGCAGGAAGATCCATATGATTTGTCGGTTCGTCCAGAATCAGGAAGTTGGGACGGCTTTCTAATATCTCTGCCAGTAAAAGCCGGCTCTTTTCCCCACCGGATAAACTGCTGACTTTGGTTCCTGTTTTTTCATTGGAAAAAAGATAGCAGGCCAGGAGCTTTCTTTTTTCTTTTTCTGTCAGCATGGGAAAACAGTCACCAAAATGCTCTCCCACTCTTTTCTCCAGGGAAGGATCGGTTGAAAGATCTCCGGAATGCTGGTCAAAATATCCCGTATGGATTCCCTTTCCCAGATGATATTTTCCGGAAATGGCCGGTATTTTCCCGGAGATCGTCTGAACAAAGGTAGACTTTCCAGAACCATTCGCCCCGAGAATTGCTGTTTTTTGCCCACGACGAAGACGAAACGTGATTTCTCGGATCGGACGGTCGTAACCGACCATGAGATGATCGGTTTCCAGGACATGTTTCGCCCCGAGAGAAAATGGTTCGATCTTTTCTTTAAAAATATGGGCTTCCTCCTTGTTGGGAGCTCCGACTTTTTGCATCCTCTCCAGGACTTTTTTCTTTGATCGGGCCATGGAGGCCTTTTTCGGTTTATGTTTAAACTTTTCAATCAACTCGGTCAGGCGGGTGATTTCTTTTTGCTGTGCATCGTATTTTTTTTGTTGGAGCTTTCTCTCCTTTTCCTTCATCTGGCGGTATTCACTGTAATTTCCAACATATTTCACCAGTTTTCCGTGGGACAATTCATAAATGATATCCACGGTACGATCCAGGAAAAAACGGTCATGGGATACGATGAGCACCGCTTTATTATAAGAAGCCAGATATTCTTCTAGCCATTCCACTGCTGGAAGATCCAGATGATTGGTCGGCTCATCCAGCAAAAGGAGATCCGGTTTCGATAAAAGAAGACAGATCATAGCGATTTTCGTCTGTTCCCCGCCGGAAAACTCTTTCAACTTTTTCTTTTTGTCTGTTTTAGCAAAACCAAATCTGGTAAACATCTGGTCATATTCCTGTTCAAAATCATACCTCTCCCTGGAAAAAACATCTTTTTCCGGAATCAGGGAGAGAATCTCCTCCTCCACTGTCCGCTCTGTATGGGAGAAGCTTTGCTGATGAAGAAATCCAATGGAAATATTTCCTTCTTTTGTGACCGGATTTCTAAAAATTTTATCATCCCTGTCGAACGGGATTTCTTCGCTGATCACCCGGAGAAGCGTGGTTTTGCCGGCACCATTTCTCCCGACAACCGCTATTTTTTCCTTCCCTTTGATCATAAAATCAATATGGTCGAGAATCATCTTTCCCCCAAGTGAAACCGTCCCATTTGTTATCTGATACTTCATTAAATTTCCACGATCTCCCTTCATACTTTTCTGAGCCTATTTTAAATTGCTTTCTTTCTTTCGTCAAGAAAACTGCGTTTTATTATTTTTTTGCATAAAAAAAATAAAATTCGAATATTTTTTATTGAAATAGTTAATATTTTATGGTAGGCTTATATCGTTTACTATATAACAATCAAGCATTACTCTCTGGAGAGTCTTTACCAAAAGGTAAAGCGCCGAAGGTGTACGGCAATTTTATTGTTAATCTCTCAGGCAAAAGGACAGGGCACAATGCAACGTCAATTTTCTTTTTTTTAAAGATTTTTCAGGAGAAGCAGTTGTGATATGGTGATCCAAACTACACTTCGATTAAGAAGGATCTCTAAAAGAAAGGAAGTATGGGATGCTTAACACAATTAATTCTATCTTAGGTACTATTGACAATATCGTATGGGGTGTTCCTCTTATTGTCATGATTCTCGCAACCGGTATTTTTCTTACCATCCGACTGAAAGGACTCCAGATTCGGAGGCTTGTTCTGGCAGTCAAATATCTTTTTTCCAACGAACGGAACGGGGAAGCAGGTGAAGTTTCCAGTTTTGGCGCATTATGCACCGCTCTTTCTGCCACGATCGGTACCGGTAATATCGTCGGTGTTGCTACCGCCATTGTAGCTGGTGGTCCCGGTGCCCTCTTCTGGATGTGGGTCGCAGCGATCGTGGGGACTGCTACCAAATATTCCGAATGTCTTCTGGCAATTAAATACCGTACCGTTGCCGATGACGGCCATATTGTCGGCGGTCCATTTTATTACATTGAAAATGGTATGGGAAAAAGCTGGAAATGGCTTGCGAAAATTTTTGCCGTTTTCGGTGTCATGGTTGGTCTTTTAGGTATCGGTACTTTTACACAGATCAACGGAATCACCAGTGCGGTGAATAACTTTTTTGATCCAAACAATTCCTGGGCATTGCATTTATTTGGACGTGATTATTCCTGGACAGTTGTCATCGCCGGAATTATTCTGACAGCTTTTGTCGCTTTCGTTATTATTGGAGGACTGAGCCGGATTTCTGCCGTATCCCAGGTAGTGGTACCATTTATGGCAGCTGCCTATATTATTGCTGCAGTTCTCATCCTCGTGTTAAATTATAAAGCGATTCCAGGGGCTCTTGTCGAAATCGTGCAGGGAGCTTTCGGACTTCGTGCGGTAACCGGTGGTGCGATCGGAGCGATGATCGTCGCGATGCAAAAGGGTATCGCTCGTGGTATTTTTTCCAATGAGGCCGGAATCGGAAGCGCGCCAATTGCTGCCGCTGCTGTCCAGACAACCGAACCGGTACGTCAGGGACTGGTATCCATGCTCGGTACCGTCATTGACACCATTATTATCTGTTCCATGACTGGTCTTTCCATTATCATCACAGGATCATGGGATATTGGTCTGGAAGGTGTTGCTGTTACCACCAACGCTTTTCAGGTAGGGCTTCCGTTCCCAAGCAAAGTTTCTGCTTTTATCCTGATGGTCTGCCTTGTATTCTTTGCCTTCACAACGATACTTGGATGGGATTATTACAGTGAACGATGCCTGGATTATCTGACGGGCAACAGCCGCAAAGCCATCCGTTACTACCGTTGGCTCTATATCTTCTGTGTCTTCATCGGCCCTTACATGACTGTGTCTGCCGTATGGACCATCGCCGATATTGTAAACGGCCTCATGGCGATTCCTAACCTGATCGCCCTTCTGGCACTGAATGGTGTGGTCGTGGCAGAGACCAATAAATATTTTGAATCATTAAAAAAGAAGCAATTCTAATTTTTTAGATGTCGCGTTGCGGCCCGCCGCAGGCAGAATCCTCCCAGCAGGATTCTGCCTTCTTCATTAATAAAAGCCGGATGATTTTTGGATCATCCGGCTTTCATAACATATTTACTTTCTATATATCTATTTTCTATGTCTATCTATTTTCTACAGGTTTTTTAACCAATCCAAGGATTACCGCACCAACGATGGAACCAATAAGTAAAGAAACAATATACATGAATGCATTTCCCACAACCGGGAAGACGAAGACTCCACCATGTGGTGCCATCAGGGTACATTTAAATATCATAGATAATCCTCCGGCAACAGCAGAACCGATAACACAAGAAGGAATGACATGGAGCGGATCAGCTGCTGCATATGGAATCGCTGCTTCGGAGATAAAGCAAAGTCCCATGATTGCATTGACTGGTGCTGCCTTTCGATCATTATCTGTGAATTTGTTTTTAAAGATCCAGGAAGAGATTGCAATTGCAATTGGAGGAACCATTCCACCGACCATCACGGCTGCCATGATCATATATCCTGCATCGGTCTGGTAGGCCAATGCCGCATTTCCGAAGACATAGGCTGCTTTATTGAATGGACCGCCCATATCAATCGACATCATACCTCCAAGGATCAATCCGAGGACAATGCTATTCGCTCCGGATAAAGAGTTCAGTGCGTTGGCCAATAATTGATTTAACCAGGAAAAGAATGGGTTAATCGCAAACATAATGACACTGATTGCCAGTAATCCGGCAACCGGGTAGATCAGCATCGGACGAATTCCATTCATGGAATCCGGCATCTTTTCGGTCAGCTTTTCCAGGGCCAATACCAGATAGCCCGCAACGAAACCTGCAAATAATGCTCCGAGAAAACCACCGGAGATTACCTGGATATCGGAATTGAAACAGGAAGCAAAGGTTGTGCCGGCACTTGCGATGGAACCACCTGCAAAACCAACCATCAGACCCGGACGGTCTGCAATACTCATCGCGATAAATCCTGCAAGAATTGGCAGCATGAAGTTAAATGCCACACCTCCTGCTGTCTTAAAAAAAGCAGCGGCTGGTGTATTCATACCAAAATTAGAAGGATCAATGGAATAATCATCCAACAAGAAAGCGATCGCGATCAAAATACCACCACCAATGACAAACGGAAGCATATTGGATACACCATTCATTAGGTGTTTGTATAGCTGACGCCCGAAACCTTCTTTTTCTTCCGAAGAACTGCTGGCCGTTTTGACCCCTTCATGATGATAGATTGGTGCCTCTCCTTTGACTGCTTTTTCAATTAATTCCTGTGATTTGTGAATTCCATCTGCAACTTTTACTTTGATGACCGGCTTTCCATCAAAACGTGCCATCTCTACATTTTTATCTGCTGCAATAATGATCCCATCGCAGGCATCAATTTCTTCCTGAGTCAGAACATTCTTTTTCCCACTGGAGCCATTGGTTTCTACTTTGATCGAAATACCTAATTCTTTTCCCGTTTCTTCCAGGGCTTCTGCTGCCATGTAGGTATGGGCGATACCCGTAGGACATGCAGTAACTGCAAGTACCTGATAACCAGATGGAACAGCAGGTGCTTTTTCCTGTGCTGCCTTATCCTCTTCGCCATATTTTTCTATTTCTTTTTCATCAATGGCTGCGAGAAAAGCATCGGTATCTTTTGCAGATAATAACTTCTCACGGAAATCCGGATCCATTAAAATAGTAGATAATCTGGATAATGCCTCCAAATGCACATCCGATCCTTCTGCCGGTGCAGCAATCATAAAGAAAAGATTGGACGGTTCTCCGTCAAGTGCTGCGCAGTCAACCCCTCCCGGAACGGTAATGGCTGCAATCCCCGGCTGGATGACGGCATCATTTTTGGAATGCGGAATACAGATTCCCTCTGCAATAGCAGTCGGTCCCTCGGATTCTCTTTTCATAATACCCGCTTTAAAAGCATCCCTGTCATCAATATTACCAACTTTTTTGTGAAGGTCCACCAAAAGATCCAGCATCTGCTCTTTTGTAGCGACCTGTGCATTCAGAACAACAGCCTCTTTTTTTAACAAATCGACAATTCTCATACCCTTTTTCCTCTCTTATCGGCTCATTTGGTTCAGCATTTCTTCGTACTTTTCTAACGAAGCAAGTCCTTCAGAAAATGCAGTTGCACTGCCTGCGGCTGTGCCGCTCTTTAATGCCTCTTCATAATTTCCGGAACGCAGATATCCTGCAAGGAAACCTGCCACCATGGAATCTCCTGCTCCAACAGAATTTACCAACTTGCCCTTTGGTGTTCCCATCTTTATGTTTTCGCCATCTTCTGTCATAAGAATGGCTCCGTCTCCAGCCATGGAGATCAATACATTTACCGCACCCATTTCCTGGAGTTTCTTTGCGTAATGTATGATATCCTCCTCTGTTTTACATATCGTACCGAACATTTCCCCAAGTTCATGGTTATTTGGCTTGATTAAAAACGGATGGTATTTTAAAACATTCAGAAGTAAATCTTTTGTCGCATCCACCACAACACGAATTCCTTTTGACTCTAATCTCGCCAGAATATTTTCATAAACATCTTCCGGCAATGTATTGGGAATACTTCCAGCTAAGACGAGAACATCTTCTTTTGTGAGAGTATCAAGTTTTTCAAAAAGCGCATCCATAGCTTCCTGCGTAATCACCGGCCCCTGGCCGTTAATTTCTGTTTCGTCTCCATGTTTTACTTTCACATTGATTCTGGAATTTCCCTCTGGCAAGTAGATAAACTCCGTTTGGATTCCCTGTGACCTCAGCCCGTCTTCAATCGCTTTTCCTGTAAATCCAGCAAGAAAACCAAGTGCTGTTGTCTCGAAACCAAGAGTGTTTAAAATCGTCGATACGTTGATTCCTTTTCCACCATAGAAAATCGATTCTTTTTTCGAACGATTGATATCTCCTGGTTTCAGATCGTCAAGAAATACCACATAATCCAAGGCAGGATTAAAAGTTACTGTATAAATCATCTCTTTCCTTCCCTCCTTATCCATTTTATACGCTTTTTGTTTGCCCTGCTTGTAAGGAAAGTATAACAAAAGGTTTCTTTTGATACATCTAACGAATGTCACCGATATTAATTTGTATTTGTCATATTGTCATATGACATTTGTCATTTTTTGAGAATTGCATCGATTTGATTTTTCATTTGGAATAAAAAGGTACTGCTGTCGTCCTCCTGCTCCACATAACTTTTTATCAGGGTATCTGTCTTTTCATACACCTCCTCATCTCCTTCAAAACGGCTGGTAACCACACCGGCATCGATTACCGTATCGAGAAGTGACATATCCATGATGCTGTCTCCCGGTGCGTCTTTGTTCAAAAGATTCATGACTTTTGTGGAGGTATTGACCGATGGCAGGACGGAAGCTGCAGAGGTATCTGTATATAAGAGGCTTTGGATTTCTTCATCTGTTGTAAGAATTTTCATGAAATCCCATGCCAATGTTTTTTTGCTGCTTCTTGAGCTCATGGCAGTCATCAATACACTCATTTCCGAACGATGATTGCCGGATGGCCCGGAAGGCATCCGGATGCATGTCCATTCAAACCCGGAATATTTTTTAATCCGCCATGGGTATGGCATGTAGGTGCGGTAATCTGTAAAAGTAAATGGACGGAATGCTACTTTCCCCAGATCGAAATCATTGGATGTTACCTGATAATTTTTATTGGTTGCTTCGATTCGTTTTACAAACTCTAACGATTCATAGAATCTTTCATCCAAAAAATTCGATTCCGTTCCTTCTTTGTTAAACGGAGTTAAGCCATTCGAGTATACTGCCTGAAGCCATGTATAGTCATAACATCCAAATTGATCGATCTGTCCGTCCCCATCCGAATCTTTTACGACCTTACGGCATATCTCATAAAAATCATCCCAGGTCCAATCATTATCCGGTACCGCAATCCCTTCTTTTTTCAAAAGAGTTTTATTCACGAACATAAGGGTTGGATTACATTCGATTGGAAGGGCATACTGACTGTTTCCGTATTGTCCTGCCTTATAGACCGAAGAATAAAATACAGAAGAGTCAAACTTTGCATCCCCATTGGCAAAGGAATCTAAATTCTCCAATGCCCCCATCGAAACGAACGTATTAAAATCTTTATCTAAAACAAAATAGACATCCGGTTCCGTCCCTTTTAAAATCTGTTCTGACAGCCATTCAGAATAATTATCGGAAAGGATTCCTTTTTCATATTCGACTTTTACATTGGGATATTTTTCTTTTAATTTTTTAATTGCCTCGTCTAAGAGATCATAATGCACTGTTCCCGGCACTTCCCAGTTGCTTCCATAGAAAATTCCCACCCGGAGAACATCCTGATTCCGAGAATGCAAATAGAGTATACTGCCAATAAATAACAGTGCCATGACAAAAAGAAGTGCCGTTCCTTTTTTCGCTTCTAATTTTTTCATTTAGTCCTCTCCGATATACTTATTTACCGCCCCTGTCTGCACCGCCCAAATGGCAAGTTGTGTTCTGTCCCTTAGTTCTAATTTACTTAAAACCGAGCTGAGGTAATTCCGGACCGTCCCTTCGGATAAGGCAAGTTCCGAGGCAATTTCCTTATTTGACATACCGCATCCTATTTTTTGGATAACTTTCCATTCCGTTTTTGTCAGTTCTTTCGTCCGTTTCTGATCTACAGAAATCGAATAGTTACCCTGTGCCATATGGTTAAATAATTTTACTACTTTATCCGTAATCTCCGGATTGATCATTGCTTTTCCACCGACAACGGTCCGGATGGCTTCTGCAAGGTTTTTCATCGAAATTCCTTTTAAAAGGTAGCCGCTTGCACCATATTTTAATGCACCGAAAATATATTCATCATCGTCAAAAGTAGTGAGGATAATAATATAAATATCCGGATATTTTTCTTTTACAAGACGGGTACATTCCACGCCGTCAATTCCCGGCATACGGATATCCAGCAATATCACATCCGGTTTCTCTCTTTTGATTTCTGAAAGCACCTGCTCTCCATTTTCAGCCGTTCCACTGATCTGCATATCTGGATTCGCTCCGAGAACGATTTTTAAGCTTTCTCTTATCAATTCCTGGTCATCCGCTATTAATACTTTGATCATTCTTCCTCTCTCCCCTTATTACGGATCGGTATTTTGGCAAAGATTGTAAAACCGATCATTCCCTGGTAATTAACCTCCCCATTCAAAAGTTCCACACGCTCTCTGATATGCTTGAGTCCAAATCCTTCGGTTACCGTTTCACAACCGCAGCCGTTATCGCTGATGATCACGCTCAGTTCTTCCTGCTTTTCATTGAGACGGATCCAAATTTCTGTTGCTTTCCCATGACGAATGGCATTGGTTGTCCCTTCCTGGATAATACGGTAAATCACTTCTTCCTCATCTGCTTCGAATTGAAGCTCTTTTGTATAAGAAACAAAATATATTTTTGTATTTGTGACCTTTGACATATCTTCGATCATCTGGTGGATCGCATGATACAAAGACATTCTTTCCAAGGCATCCGGTTTGAGTTTACGGACAGAACGGCGCACATCTTCCAAACCGTTTCGTGCCGTATCACCGATGTTTTCCAGCTGTTTTTTTGCCTGATCGGGTGCAATGTCCATAAGAACCAAAACCGCATCGATTCCAACCGAAATTCCCGTTAAAACATGTCCGAGCGTATCGTGAATTTCCCGTGCCAGGCGGTTTCTTTCCTTCGTCTCACCCATTAATTCTTTTTCCTGTGCGAATTCGTGAAGCTGTGCATTTGCTCTTTGTAACTGTTCGTTTAACAGTTTGATCCGGACTTTTTCTCTTCGGTCTTTTCTCATGAGAATCACAATATAGACCAAAAACAATAACATATTGGTAATCTCACCCATGGTTTTGATTCCTAAAAAGATTTTCTTTGTTTCTCCATCATAAAAAGCAACCCAGTTTTCATAAGAATTCAGGGGGATAAACATAGTAATCAGATCATAACTGCATACCATATAACATAAAAACGCGATAACCAGGAAAATCAATCTGTTTTTTTGCTCTTCTACGTAGGTAAGCAGATCGGCTACCACAAGAAAAATAATGCCATTGTAAGACATATCCAGCTCTTTTAATACAAAAACAAGAAAAATAATTTCAAATATATTCCATAAAAAAGTCTTTTCTTTCCCTTCCTTCTCATTTTTCTTTTTATAATAAATGATCCCGCACAGAAAAGAAAAAGAAAAAATTGTCATGAAGATCCTTTGTATCGGTTGTTCCGGCATCACGTTCAAAGTTTTAAGGAACTTTTGTGCTTCCTGCGCAGCGGCCACCCGGTACTGTGTAAATACGATCGTAAATACCAGAAAAAAAACAATGACAAAATTGAGTAGGATCATTATGGTAAAACATTGCCGCAAATATCCTGAAGAACTGTTTCTATTTTTCAAACTTTCCTCCCCTCTTACTGCCATCCTGTCAATCCATATTCCTTCACATTTTTCTTTTGGATGAATTTGACGGGGATCACAATGTGCCTTTTGCTATCTTTTCCTTCTAAAATGTTATAAAGCATTTCTACCGTTTTCTTCCCTGTTGTTTGCGGCGACTGTGCGGCGGTCGCCGTCATTTTATTCTCAGAAATCATTCGTTTTGCTTCCGGGGTTCCATCCACACCGTAAACGAGAACATCAGAGAGCATATCTTCCGCGTCAAGTGCCGCCATAGCCCCCATGGCACTGGGGTCATTCAAAGCCATGACCACATCAATGTCTTTCCTCTTCTTTAAGATGTTTTCTACAAGAGGCTGTGCGATTTCTAGCTGTCCCTTGCATTCCAGTTCTCCAACGTTCTCATATTTCCAATCGGCTTTTTCTAAAGTATCTTGAAAACCCTGGATTCTGTCAATGGCCGATTTGTTTTCTGATTGGACTAAGAACAGGACTTTTCCGCTTTTTCTCCGCTTCATCAGGTCTTGCGCACATTCTACACCTGCCTGATAATTATCAGAGACAACGGTTCCATCGACCAAGGCAGTGTTGTATACCAGCGTATCGACTGCAATCACAGGAATTTCTGCCTCTTTTGCTTTTTTTAAAGCGTTATCTATTTTTTTCCAGTCCACCACATTGATTAAAATACAGTCTACGTCTTCTTTTACAAAGTTTTCTACCAGTTCTGCCTGCATAGCGGCATCCATGCTGCAATCCCTTGTTTCCAGAATATCCCCCCTGCTTTCCACGACCGTCTTAATCTCTTCATTGATGACTTCGAAATAAGGATTATTCATCGTCATATACAGGGATACAATCTTTTTTTTGGGATTTCCTTCTTCATTTTCGTTCCTGCTAAAAAACAAAAGTCCTGCACAGAGGATTAAAAAAACTGCCACAATACCATATTCAGCTATCAGGATGATTTTCTTTTCTTTCACACATTTTCCTCCAGTTTTTTGATCGCTGCCCTCAAAACATCTGTTTATTCCTGTCACAGTTTTTCCGGTTCGGTTCTCTCAAAAATTTCCCGTGCCTTTTCCGGCGTGTTCTCTTTTACCGTCTTTGCAACAAAGTCATAACCAAACTTTGGAACATAGGAAGCGGCAAAAGCACAGGAGGCATCCAAATGTTTCTGGCATCCTTTCC
>CAVFXN010000036.1:0-67663 GCA_963626755.1 Bacteroidaceae bacterium | reverse complement strand
TACTAATCGGCCGATCGCTTGACCTTAAAAAAGCGAAAATGGGAGCAGGCAGAAGTAGCCCGGCTTTCATGGGAATCTGTAGTATGATGTGTGCGGTTTTCAAGGTATATATGGCCTGGTGGCTCAGCTGGTTAGAGCGCCGCCCTGTCACGGCGGAGGTCGTGGGTTCGAATCCCATCCGGGTCGTTTATCCATTTGGATATTTTAAATTGTGGGATCTTAGCTCAGCTGGGAGAGCATCTGCCTTACAAGCAGAGGGTCACAGGTTCGAGCCCTGTAGGTCCCACTTTGCCGATGTGGCTCAATTGGCAGAGCAGCTGATTTGTAATCAGCAGGTTAACGGTTCGAGTCCGTTCATCGGCTTGTTATGATTTTTCATAATGATATATGGGTGGATTCCCGAGTGGCCAAAGGGGACAGACTGTAAATCTGCTGCAAATTGCTTCGGTGGTTCGAATCCACCTCCGCCCATTTAAGATGTAATATCTTATAATTTTATATCGCGGGGTAGAGCAGTCTGGTAGCTCGTCGGGCTCATAACCCGGAGGTCGTTGGTTCAAATCCTTCCCCCGCAACTCATGCCCAGATAGCTCAGTTGGTAGAGCAGAGGACTGAAAATCCTCGTGTCACTGGTTCGATTCCGGTTCTGGGCATATGGGATATTAGCTCAGTTGGTAGAGCACTTGACTTTTAATCAAGTTGTCCGGGGTTCGAATCCCCGATGTCTCATGAAAGCTCAGTAAATGTTTCATTTGCTGAGCTTTTTTTGATATCACAGGAAATGATGCTCCTACGATATCAAAACGCTTCGTGAGTCTTGACTGAAAATCATTGCGGCACAAGCTCCATTTGAACTACGGCTCAGGTGGAGAGGTTCACAAATCACTCAGGTCATAGGGATGAAAGAAAATGAATACTCCGATTTACAACCATCTGTTAGAATTAAAAAAGAAAAAAAGAATTCCTTTCCATATGCCGGGACATAAAAGAAAGAAAACAGGAGCTTTTTTTGGCGTAGAAGAAATTGATATTACTGAGATTTCCGGATATGATAACCTTCATCAGCCGGAAGGAATCATTCGGGAATCTATGAAACTTTTAAAAAAAATTTATGGAACAAGAAAATCCTGGTATCTGGTAGGCGGAAGTACTATGGGGATTTTTGTGTCAATCTCGTCGATCTGCAGACAGGGAGATAAAATTTTAATCGCCAGAAATTCACATAAAGCGGTCTATAACTGCGTTCAGCTTCTGCAGTTAGAGGCCGTTTATTGTTATCCGGAAATTTCGGAAACCTATGATATCTATCGGGAGATCAAGCCAGAAGAAATTGAAAAGCAGATCAAAACTCATCCGGATATCAAAGCGGTAGTCATTACTTCCCCGACGTATGAAGGCGTTGTAAGTGACATAAAAAAAATCAAGGAAATCCTTTTACCATATCAGATACCATTGATCGTTGATGAAGCACACGGTGCCCATTTACTTTTTGATGATTATTTTCCAGACAGTGCGGTAGAATGCGGTGCCGATCTCGTGATACAGAGTACTCATAAAACACTGCCTTCCTTCACACAGACAGCAGTTTTACATCTATGTTCGGAAAAAATCCGTGCCGGTCAGGTGGAGGAGATGATCGATATTTATGAAACATCCAGTCCATCCTATCTGTTACTGGCCTCTGCAGAATACGGAATTATGTATATGCATGAAAACAGGGAAAAAGTAAACCAATATGTGGATCTTCTAAAAGAATTCAGGAAAAAATGTCAACAGCTTCAGGCCATACAATTATTAGAGAAGGAAAGCCTGGGTGTCTTCGATTATGATAGGGGAAAACTTGTTTTTTCCATAAAAAATTTAGAGGACACATCAGATCAGATACCGAAGATGGATGGAAAAGAATTATTCCGTATCCTTTTAGAAAAATATCATATCGAGTTGGAGATGGAAAATAGCAGTTATGTGATCGCAATGACTTCCGTATGTGACGAAAAAGAAGATTTCCAAAGATTATGGGAGGCCCTTCGTCAGATTGATCGGGAACTGTTATCTCAGCAAAAGAAACAGGACCGCTTATCCGAAAAGGAATCAGGACAGAGCGGGTATCAGCAAAAGAAACAGGACCGCTCATCCAAAAGGGAATCAGAACAGAGCAGATATCAGCAAAAGAAACAGAACCGCTCATCCAAAAAGGAATCAGGACAGAGCGGGTATCAAAAAACGAAAATAAGATATCCGGAAAAGATAAAAGAAGCATGGGAATGCAGGGACTGTCCGCTCACACAGGTTCCTATGGACGAGGCGGAAGGAAGAATATCCGGAAAATATGTGATGGTATATCCTCCCGGGATACCGATGGTTGTTCCGGGAGAAAAAATTATCAAAGAAATAGTGGAAAATGTGAGATATTATTTATATAATGGATATAATGTGATTGGATTATCCGATAACCAATTTGTAGTGATCCAGGATTACGCAGATCGTAAATCGGATAGAAATATAAAGTTTTTGGATAAGAACGAGGAACAGACAGACGAATTCTGAAAGGGGAACAAAACCGGAATGAAAGGAATATTTATTGTGATGGAAGGTCCGGACGGGTCTGGAAAAACCACACAGATAGATTTGTTGGAAACATATTTAAAGGAGAAAGGATATGAATATCTCATAACCAGGGAACCGGGGGGAACGGTGATCGGGGAAAAAATACGAAATATTATTTTAGATCCGCAGCATAAGGAAATGTCTCCCGTGACAGAAATGCTCTTATATGCCGCTTCCCGCGCACAGATGGTCCATGAAGTCATTGGACCGGCATTGGAAGAAGGAAAAATAGTCATCAGTGACCGATTTGTCGATTCTTCGGTGGTATATCAGGGAATCGGAAGAAATCTTGGAATTTCCACTGTCTCTGCAGTCAATGCTCCCGGAATCGGAATCTATCGGCCAGATATCATCTTTTTCCTCGATCTGTCGGAAAAAGAGGGAATTGAACGAAAAAAGGAACAGAAAAGTTTAGACAGGATAGAGAAAGAAAATACAGATTTTCACCATATGGTATCCGAGGGATATCGAAAAATTTTTACAGGAAGACCGGAAGTCGTGAAAATCGATGGAAGCAGAAAGAGAGAGATAATCCAAAAAAAAATACAGGAATCTGTTGAAGAATTATTAAAGAAAAGATAAAGTATATAAGGGAATCATCATGGCGGATATCAGTGAAATTTTAGGAAATAACGAAATAAAAGAACATTTTCTTACCGCGGTGAACTATGGAAAGATTTCGCATGCTTATCTTCTGGAAGGGGAAAAGGGAAGCGGAAAAAAGATGATCGCATCCTCCTTTTCCAAAATACTGCAATGTGAAACCAGCAAAAGACTTCCTTTCTCAGGAAAGATTTCTCAATGGGAAGAAAAAGATGCGAATTCAGGAAACATGAGCAGAGAACTTCCTTTATCAGCAACGATTTCTGCCTGTGGAAAATGTGAATCATGTATACAGACCGAACACAAAACTCACCCGGATATCATATGGGTCACCCATGAAAAAACGGCAATCATCAAAGTAGGCGAAATCAGGGATCAGGTGATTCATACCATAGATATCAAACCATATAAAGGACCGTATAAGATATATATTATCGATGACGCAGAAAAAATGAATGCCGAAGCGCAGAATGCCCTTTTAAAATCAATCGAAGAACCACCGGAATATGCCGTGTTTTTTTTACTGACAAACAACAGGGGTGCCCTTCTGGATACCATTCTTTCTCGATGCATCTTACTTCCGGTCAAGCCCGTTTCAAAGGATCAAATAATAGATTATCTGATTAAAAGAGAAGAGATTACAAAAGAAGAAGCAGAATTTGCGGCAGCATTTTCCATGGGAAATATAGGAAAGGCAATCTTGGCTGCAACATCGGAAGAATTTCAGGAAATCAAACAGGTTACCGTCGCTTTACTGAAAATGATCCATGAGGCGGAAATTTATGAAATCGAAGAGTCAGTGAAGAAATTGAAAGGATGGAAAGATAGGATAGATGATTTTTTTGATATTTTCCTGATCTGGTTTCGGGATCTTTTGTTCTTCAAAATTGATAGCAAAAAAAGCAAAGATAAAATCATATTTAAAGGGGAGTCCCTGTCCTTAAAAAAACAGGCAGACATGATTTCCCTGGAATCGATTGACTATATTATCCGTCGAATCGATTGCGCAAAAACAAGAATCAGAGCCAACGTAAATTTTGATGTGTCAATTGAATTGTTGTTTCTGGAAACGAGGAGAGAATTTCAACATAAAATTAAAGGAGAAAATAATGGCTAAAGTAATAGGAGTCCGATTTAGGGACAATGGAAAGATATATTATTTTTCACATGAAAAATTTCATGTAAAAGTAGGACAGAATGTCATCGTCGAGACAGCCCGTGGGGTAGAGTATGGAAAGGTGGTTCTGGGAAACCGGGAAGTCAATGAAGAAAAAATCATTTCTTCTCTGAAACCAGTGATCCGCATTGCCACAAAGGAAGATAATCAGATCCAGGAACGAAATAAAGAAAAAGGGAAAGAAGCCTATAAAATATGCCTGGAAAAAATTAAAAAGCATCACCTCGCAATGAAATTAATTGACTGTGAGTATACGTTTGATAATAATAAAGTCCTGTTTTATTTTACAGCAGATGGAAGAATTGATTTCAGGGAACTGGTCAAGGATCTGGCTTCTGTCTTTAAGACAAGGATTGAACTAAGACAGATTGGCGTACGGGACGAGACAAAAATAAAAGGTGGGATCGGAATCTGTGGGAGAAGCCTGTGCTGCCATACTTTTTTATCTGAATTTGTGCCGGTCTCGATCAAGATGGCAAAAGAACAGAACCTTTCTTTAAATCCGACCAAAATTTCCGGAGTCTGTGGCCGGTTGATGTGCTGTCTGAAAAACGAACAAGATACGTATGAATATTTAAACAGTAAGCTTCCAAATGTGGGGGATGAAGTGAGAATTGCCGGCGGCGGAAAAGGTATTGTCCAGGAAGTCAGCGTCTTACGCCAGAGAGTGAAGCTTTTGGTGACGGATGACAAAGGAGAAAAAGAACTGGCAGAATATAAAATCAATGAATTAAATTTCCGCTCCCGCAAAAAGAAAGAACGGGTCAAGATAGATGATGAACTAAAGAAACTGGAAGCGATGGAGAAAAAGGAACGAAAGTCAAAACTGTAAGATGAATAATGATATGAAAAATACGCCGATCAAAGAAGATGAGCGGATCGATGATCTTCAAATAAAAAATTATCATATTATACAGAAAAAGAAAGGATTTTGTTTCGGGATTGATGCAGTCCTCCTGTCAGATTATGCGAAAATAAAGAAAAACAGCAGGGGGATGGATCTGTGCAGCGGTACCGGCATCGTACCGCTTTTAATGGAAGCCAAATATCCTCTGGATTTTGTCGAAGGACTGGAATATCAAGAAGCATATGCCGAGATGGCAGAACGCTCTGTGCGGATGAATAGCCTGGAAAATAAAATAAAAATAGTTCAGGGAGACGTCAAAAAAGTCAAAGAGAATTACGAAAGAGAAATCTTTGACTGGGTGACATGTAATCCCCCTTATATGACGGGAAACCACGGCCTGGCCAATCAAGATTACGGCAAGGCGATCGCACGTCATGAAATCACCTGTACACTCAAAGATGTCGTGGAAGCGGCAGCGTTTTTATTAAAACCTTACGGACATTTTGTGATGGTACACAGACCATTTCGGATCGCAGAGATTATCTATACCTTAAAGGAACATCAGCTCGAACCAAAAAGGATACGTTTTGTACACCCTTACGTCAGTAAAGAACCGAATATGGTACTCATCGATGCGGCAAAATGGGGCAATCAGAGAATTACCGTCGATCCTCCTTTGATTGTATACAAAGAGGATGGAAGCTATACCGATGAAATTTATGAAATCTATGGAGAAATGAAGAAAAAAAGATGACAGGAATATTATATTTATGCGCGACACCGATCGGCAATCTGGAAGATATGACTTTTCGTGCTGTGAGAGTGTTAAAAGAAGTCGATCTGATTGCGGCGGAAGACACAAGAAACAGCATAAAACTTCTGAATTATTTTGATATCAAGACCAAAATGACCAGTTATCATGAATATAATAAAGTAGATAAGGCCATTTATCTGGTGAAAAAAATGAAAGAGGGAATGAATATTGCCCTCATTACAGACGCCGGGACACCGGGAATTTCCGATCCGGGAGAAGAATTAGTCCGACAGTGTTATGAAGCCGGAATTGAAGTCACTTCCCTTCCGGGAGCCTGTGCCTGCATTAGTGCCCTTACCATGTCCGGTCAGCCAACAAGGCGTTTTGTATTTGAAGCCTTTCTGCCTTCGGATAAAAAAGAGCGAGCAAACGTACTGGAATCTCTTCGGCAGGAAACCCGCACGATCATCCTTTACGAAGCACCTCATCATCTAAAAAAGACCCTTCGAGAATGTCGTGAGTATCTGGGAAACCGAAATATGACCATCTGTAAAGAAATTACAAAAAAATATGAAACCAGGAAAAAGGCATATTTAGATGAAATGATTGACTATTATGAAGAAAATGATCCCAGAGGAGAATACGTCTTGATCTTTGAGGGGAAAAATCCGGAAGAGATCCGAGAAGAAAAGCGGGAGCAATGGGAATCTCTTTCGGTAGAAGAACATATGGATTATTATTTGACACAGGGAATCGATAAAAAAAATGCGATGAAGCAGGTAGCGAAAGACCGGGGAGTAAGCAAAAGGGATATCTATCAGACGCTATTAAAGAAAGAATAAAAGAAGAAAACGAAAATGGAAAAGAGGCGCAGAAAATGAGGGAATATTTGAGAACATATTGTGAGATTGACTTAAAGGCAATCCGTCAGAATTATATCAATATCAAAGAAAAAACAGGAAAAAATGCGATGACGATGGCGGTCATTAAGGCGGATGGATACGGACACGGGGCAGTAGAAATCGGAAATTACCTGAAAGATATTGCGGATTATTTTGGGGTTGCAACCATAGAGGAAGGGATTGAACTTCGGAAATCCGGATTAAAACAGCCAATTTTAGTCCTTGGCTATCATTCGCCATCTCTTTCTTTTCAAAACCTGGAGTATGATATCGATCAGACCATTTATTCTTATGAAACGGCAGAAGCGATGGCAAAAGAGGCGGTAAAAGAAGGAAAAACAGCCAGGATCCACATTGCCTTAGATACCGGCATGACGAGGATCGGAATTTCACCCGATCAAAAAGGGCTAGATATTGTCCAAAAGATCAACAGCCTGCCTGGAATGAAGATCGAAGGTCTGTTTACCCATTTATCCTGTGCAGATATGACAGATAAAACCTACACAAAACAGCAGATGGAACGGTATGATCATTTTGTAAAACTTCTGGAAGATGCGAAGATTTCAATCCCGGTAAAACATCTTTGCAACAGTGCGGCCATCATGGAATTCGACGACCACCGCTATGATATGACCAGGGCAGGAATTATTTTATATGGATTATATCCTTCCGACGAAGTGGATTTTTCCCGTCTTGCACTGCTCCCGGCAATGAGCTGGTATTCCCATGTAGTGAATATCATGGAGCCGGAGATGAATCGGGGAGTCAGTTATGGTGCTACTTATATTGTCGATCATCCCTGCCGTCTCGCAACAATTTCGGTCGGGTATGCTGACGGATATTCCCGGAGCCTTTCCAATAAGGGATGGGTACTGATCCACGGGAAAAAGGCACCGATTGTGGGAAGAGTATGTATGGATCAGATGATGGTGGATATCACGGATATCCCGGATGTGAAAATCGAAGATAAGGTTACCCTGATCGGACAAGATGGGGAGAACCGGATCAGTGTGGAAGATATGGCCGACTTATCAGGAAGTTTTAATTATGAATTCGTATGTCATGTAGGGAAGAGAGTGCCAAGAATCTATAAAAAATAGAGAAAAGATGCAAACATACTGTGGACAATATCTTAGGGATTGTGGATACAGAGCGGAATTTCTCACCTGTCATGTGGATAACTCTTATCAGGAAGCGGCAGAATTTATAATAGAACAGATCGATAAAAATCTTCCGGTAATTGATTGGATGCTCCGGCATCAAAATAAAGAATTTCGGGATTTGAACTGGCATTGGTTTTGTGTGACAGGAAAAAAAATAGGATTGCCATCATCATAGTCTTTATGAGGTATCCACATGATAGAAAATGAAAAAGATCTCATGATATTGATACGGCTTCATAAAGAGATGAGATGGAAATCCTATGGTCCCTGATTACAGAAGATAGTCCGGTAATGCTACACCAAATCCGTGATGAACAAAACCAATGCGTTCCAGTGTAATATGTTCGAGTGTTATTTTGTTTAATGACATATGTTGCATATATTTTACCTCCCAACTCTACTATGTATCTCGGAATCTCCAAGAATGCAGTAATCTTTGGGATTATTATAGCAAAAAAAATTATATTTGAACAGTAGACAATTCGGCATTTTATGCTAATTTTTGGTCAGAAATAGAAAGTTTTTTGACATAAAAAAATAAATGGAGTGAAAATTTCTAAAAGCAGGCAGAAAAAGAATAGATTTTTTGTGGATAATATGGATTGAAAAAGAGTAAAAATGGGATATAATAAAGTCATTAAAAAAAGAGTCAAGTCATAATGATGCGACCTTTTATATAAATTTTTATTCTTCTCTATTCACTGTTTTTCAGTTTTTATTAGATGCGTGTCGAATCTTATGATGTCGATACGTTTTTTTTATTTTATAGAAACTGATTCTATGAAATAAAACGCTCCGTGGGGATGCACACCCGTGCGAAAGGCATGGTGTCGCCGGCGAAGAATTAATTGGAAATGAGGAATATATAATGGAATTTTTTGATCTTAGAGATGAACATGGGAAGGTAACAGGAGAGATTAAAGAGAGAGCCCTGGTACATGCAGACGGAGACATCCATGGCACATCTCATGTATGGATTGTACGGCCAAACTCAAAAAACGGATATGATCTTCTTCTTCAAAAAAGGAGCCAGAATAAAGATGCCTATCCGGGATGTTACGATATCTCCTCCGCAGGACATCTGCCGTCCGGTCAGGATTACCTGTCGTCAGCCCTCCGGGAGATGGAAGAAGAACTGGGAATTAAGGCAAAACCGGAAGAATTGCATTTTATGGGGATCCATGAAGGATATTCGGAAGAAATTTTTTATGGGAAGCCGTTTAAAAATCATGAGATCAGTTATGTATATTTATACCGGGAACCGGTTCATATTGAGCAGCTGATCCTTCAGGAAGAGGAAGTGGAAAGTGTCTGCTGGATGGATTTTGATGAGTGTTATGAAAAAATAAAAGAAGGCAGTAAAAAATACTGCCTGTTCCAGGATGAACTGGATATGATTAAAAAATACCTTCAATTCTAATGATTCGCTTTATGAATCGCTGTTAAGAAACTTTCTCCCAGATTTGCTCCTGGGTAAGGGTGAAATTCTCCGCAATGATTTGGGCAATCTCTATAAAGTGCTGGTTCATCTGTTCGATATTCGGATATTTATGGAACAGATACATTAATTTTTTAATCCACTCGATTCCACGATAATCAAAAGGATCCTTCGAGAGAATGTCTCCCACATGATACGGGAGAATCTGCATCCAGATACTCATACGGGCAAGAAGATGCATGGTAAAATAAACCTGCCTTGTCGATCCGTACTCTGCCGTATTCGTATAGTGTTCTCCGTAATACTGGATGTTACTGATCGTCTCTTTATGTAAGATATCTACTTTACTGTTATTGATGTCATATTTGACACGGATGCCATAGCGGTGCTTCAGCCATGCGGCATATCCCCTACGCTCTGCATGATACTCTGACCAGTGCTGGAATAATACGGACTCCGGATCATCAAAAAGTTCTTGATAAGAAGAAAGATGATTGATCCTGGCATAATCAACATAATCACAGATATGGGTAAGTTCATGAAATACCAGACGATAAATCTCACAAAGCGGAGACCGGTTGAGATAAGGCTCTTTGAAAATCAGTGTAAACGGCTCCTCCATCTTTTTGGGATATTTCATGCATGCGGCGACATGCTTCCAGTTTTGTTTTGCAGTGGAAGAATCCAGACTTTGCGCATCAGCTGTATTAAAGCCGTACTTTTTCTGACAGGAGTACATATCATCTGTCAGTATGATCTGTACATTCAGATTTTTCACATTAAAAAACTGGATGTAGGAATTCATAATTCGGTTGATCGTCTTCTTCATACCAGAATTCATATGGTCACCTTCTCTTTATCAAATCTGTGAATTAAAGCAAGAATCTCTCTCACCAGTATATCATAAAAACAGAAAGGCGTCAAAATGTATACAAATATCTTATGGAAAAATGGTATCAAGAGCGAGGGATCAGTGAGATGGAAAGATCAAACTCCTTCGATCAAATTGCGGAAATTCCAGTAAATTAATATTGACAAAAATATTGTGTAATGCTATCATGAGTTAGTGCTTTTGTATAAAAAATCTCGGTTTTTTATACGTGAAAATATCTAAAATATATAAATATATTATGTTCTATCCTTTGCACAGATGTGTAAAGTCAATAGCTAAGATGGAATCAGGTGAGAGACCTGAACGGCCCCCGCCGCTGTAAATGTGGAGTTTATCCTAATGATGCCACTGAAATCGATATTTTGGGAAGGCAGGATAAATGCAGATACATCAGTCAGAAGACATGCATAATATATCGGAGGTATCTGTGCAGGGAAGGGCACGGATCTGTTAAAAAGAAGTGATAGCAAAAACGGGCTGCAGATGATTTCATCTGCAGCCTTTTTTATATCGTAGGAAAATTGCTTCCTATGATCTTGTAGCATAGAAACAAAGGAGGAAAGGAAATTGAAAAAGGGAGTATGTAGGTTGAAGCAAATGACAGCGATTGTCCTTGCACTTTTGATGGTAGTGAGCTATCTGCCCAATCTGAGTGTGATCGCACAGGCTGCCACGGAGGATTCTCCGGTGTCGGTGAGTTCTGCAGAAGAATTTCAGGCGATGCAGGCAGGAGGAAGTTACATATTAACACAGGATATCCAGGTGACAGAGCCTTATGCGTCCGAGTTTACCGGAACGTTTGACGGGGATGGGCATACCGTGACTTTGGATATCAGCGGAACAAATTCGAATCAGGCGTTATTCGCTAATTTGGGTTCTGCCGGTGTGATCAAAAATGTGATCACCGATGGAAAGGTCAGCGGAGAAACCGCTGTAGCCGGTATCGCTGCAGTCAGCACGGGGACGATTGAACAATGTCTGAACCAGGCGGAAATTCAGGCTACTGGTAATAATGCAGCAGGTATCGCAGGCAATCCGACCGCCGGAACGATAAAAAACTGCGGCAATCTGGGGGCAGTCAGTGCAACAGGGACGAGCAGTCGCTGGACTGGAGGAATTGCCGGAAATAGTAAGGCGGATATTACCAACTGTTATAATCAGGGAAAGATTTCGACTGCCCGTACAAGCAGAGTATATATCGGGGGAATTGTCGGAAATCAAAGCGGTGGAACGCTTGGAAATTCCTATAATACCGGGACAATTGTCACAGAATCTGCGAACAACCTGGGAGCAATCGCAGGATGGGCATATGGCGTAACGGTTTCTTCCCCATGTTATTATCTGGAAGGCAGCTGCACGACCGGTGTCAGTACCACGGATACCGAAATTCCGGACAAAATCATCAGTAAAAATGAAGCGTATATGAAGTCTGGAAATTTCGTGTCAGATCTGGGAGAGGCCTTCGTTGCCAAAACCGGGGATTATCCTGTGCTTTCCTGGCAAAAGCAGGAATCGGCTGCCGCAGCTTCGGTGAGCTTTCAAATGACGCAGGAGGATGCTGTTTTGGTCATCAAGGATGCCGACCAGAAAACGGTACACAGTTCCAAGAGCGGAAGTGAGAGAACGTGCTCCCTGCCGGCAGGAAGCTATACATGGGAAGTGTCCAAAGAGGGATATCTTTCCCAAAATGGAAGTTTTACGATCACGCAGGAACAGGCGGACAGCGGTGCTTCCCTTGATACGAAGGAAATCAGCCTGGAGCTGGATACTTCTGCCTGGTCTGTTCTTTCTTTCAAGGTCAGTGGGACATCGGATTATCAGATTGTGCTGAAAAATGGTGAGGAAGAAGTCAGCACAGAAACCGACGGCTCTTATAAGGTATTGAAAGAAAAGGAATATACCTATACCGTCACAGCAGAAGGCTATGAGACAGTCACAGGAAATGTGAAACCGGCCGAGGACCAGCAGACAGTGGAGGTAACGTTAACTGCTGTAGAAGTCAAAGAATTTCCTAGCACGGTCTTTGACAGCCTTAGTGGAAAAGCAAAGGTGGAATACAGCCATAATGACAATTATACGGGAGACGAGGAATTTGTCGATGAAGAAGAGGGCATTCTCCGTTCCAATAACAAGGGACAGGCCAGTTCCAGAGTGAATCTTGTCCTTACGATCAGTGAGGGAGTGGAACCATCCTTATTATCGTTCGATTATAAAGTCTCTTCCGAACCATATGGGGATGGACTGTCGATCAATAACGGCTCCAAAATCATGGGGGTAGTAGACTGGACTACCTATACACAGGAAGTGAAAGCCGGAGATACCATTACGCTTTCTTATGTCAAAGATTCTTACGGGGATAAAAACGATGACTGTGTTTATTTCCGCAACTTTAAAATAGAAGATCTTCAGGAAGTCAGCTTTACCGTGTCTCCATCGGATGCGTCTCTTACTTTAATGAAAAAGGGAGACAGCAATGCGATCAAGGCAGCTTCTTCTTCCGATGGAAAATATACCTACCACCTCACAGATGGGGAATATAGCTATACCGCATCCAGCTTTGGATATGAGGAAAAAACAGGGGACATCAAAGTAGAAGGAAAAGCTCTCGATCAGGAGATTACTTTAACAAAGCAGCCGGTGCAAAAAGTAAGTTTTGCGGTGACAACACCAGACGGAATCACAGGGGAACCGGTGATTGAAGTCAAAAACGGGGATAAGGTGATTGCAGCAGAAAGCGACGGATCCTACGCCCTTCCTGCAGGCGAGTATACTTACACGGTTACTTTAACGAACTGTGAGACAGAAACGGGGAAATTTACTGTATCAGATAAAGAACAGACCGTTACCGTTATTTTGTTAAAGAAGCTTTTATTTGAAGACTTCTTTAGCCATATGACAGAGCAGGTTACAGCGGAAAATGATACAAGCTATGCCTTTGATGCAAAGAAAGAAGCGGGGGTATCCTATCTTCAGTCAAGTAATACCAGCAGCTACAGCACCAGCACGATCACGCTGACATTTAATAAAGCATCCAGACTGAGCTTTGATTATATGGTTTCGGAGGATGGTTACAGCTATAGCACCACTGCGAATTATGGACTCATCATCAATAAAAACGGAACACAGATAGAAAAAATCACGGAAGTCAGTAAAGAATGGAAGTCTTATACGATTTCAGGAAAAGCAGGAGACAAGATAACCTTACAGTATAAATGTTATAAAAACAACTGGAATGCCGAAGATGAAGACTGGGTTCGGCTGAAAGATTTTACAGTCAAAGCAGTCACGCCGGTTACCTTTGAAGGCCTTTCGGACAATGCAGTTTTGACCGTCAAAAAAGGAGACGAAGTTCAAAAAGCAGAGGATGGCGTATACCTGTTAGAGCCGGGCGAATATACCTATGATGTCACGGTATTTGGATATCAGGAGATTAAGGATCGGAAACTGACAGTCGGAGAAGAAGAGCAGACAGAAAAAGTAGAACTGGAAGCCTTACCACAAAATAAAGTGGTATTCCAGGTGAAACCGGACAGCGCACAAAATATCAGTATCAAGGTAATCAATTCCGAAGGCGAGGATATGAAGGAATTTGCATCAGAGGATGGATCTTTCAGCCTTCCGACGAATGAAAGTTACCGGTATACCGTCAGTGCGGATAATTATGTTCCAAAAAGCGGAAGCTTTACACTCAAAGAAGACAGTGAAATTGCCGTTACGTTAGAAGATAAGGGAGAAGCCTGGGATGGCAATGCAGCTACGGATGCACCGGAATTAAAAGATGGTGCCTACCAGATTCAGGATGCTGCCGATTTGGCATGGTTCAGAGATCAGGTGAACACAGACAGCCATGTCGATTACAATGCCGTGCTGACTGCGAATATTAACCTGAACGACAAAGACTGGACGGGAATCGGTACCTATGAATACCCGAATGAAAATTATTATGCCGGAACCTTTGATGGAAAAGGACATACGATCAGCGGATTGAAAGGCTCCAGCGGGCTTTTTGCATATGCCGGAGCGGAAGCAGTCATCAAAAATGTGAAGCTGGTTGTGGATCTGTCCGGAAGTGGAACCCTCGGCGGCGTTGTCAATACCCTGTACGGTTCGGTAACAAACTGTCAGGTAGAAGGAACCATAAATGCTACGACCACTTATGGAGTGCTGGCGATTGGCGGAATTGTCGGAAGAATGCCAAACTCCGACACATCCAAAGCTTCGGTTAAAAACTGTGCCAACAAAGCAGATGTCAAAAATACCTGCACAAGTTACAGTACCGATTTAAATACAGGCGGAATTGTCGGCTATACGTATGGTGAGATAATCAACTGTTACAATACAGGAGATATCAGTGCGAGAGAAGACAGGAGCACCAACAAAAATATTGCCGGTCTTGCGGGACGCATTTATAAGGATGCTGTAGTGGAGAACTGCTATAGCGTAGGAAAAGTGACCGGACCGGAAAATGGAAAGGCTTCTTTTGCAGGAACGAATGCAGGAACGATCCGCAGTGTATATGTTTTAAAAGGTATTGCAGACAAAACCATCCTGACTAATACCGGAAGCGGAACCGTTACAGAAAAAACGAAGGAAGAATTCAAAGATCCGAAGTTTGTCTATGAGATTAATGGAGAAGGAGATGCCTATCTCCAGGATGATGGAATGAATTCCGGCTATCCAGTCCTTTCCTGGCAGGGAGGAAAAGATCCAGAAGTTTCAAACGACTGGAAAAATGTCATGCTTGCCAAGAGAAACCTGACCATAAAAGATGAATCCGGTGAAGCAATCAGTGCCAATTCGGACGGGGAATATCATTTCTATAAAAATGAAAACCTGACTCTGGATCAGACACAAAATGACTGCAATGTCACCTGGAAATCCAGCGATGCATCCAGTGTATCGGATAAGGGAGAGATCCAGATCCCTTCCGAAGGAAAAACGGAAGTGGTTCTCACCGCGGAAATTACCAGCGGAGAGGAAAAAGCTCAGGTAGAATTCAAACTGGTTCTCTGGTCTGTGAAGGCGCAGAACCTTGAAAAACTGAACAATATCAAAGAAGGTCTGGAGAAGACGAGTACCTATATTGAGCCAATGCAGGCTTATGATCAGACCAATATCACACAGACCCTGGAACAATATTTATCCAGAAAAGGGTATGATGAAGACAATATCCAGGTTTCTTTTGTAAGCCCGGGAACGAAATCCATTCCGGGAGGAGACACAACAGAAAACCTGAAAGAAGACGGAACGATCGTATATTTCACCGGTTCGACCCAGGGAGAAAGCTACAGCTATGCCCAGTACAGGGATGTGGAATTTAAACTGAGCCTGGATGGGCAGGAAGTCACAGTCAAAGTACGGGTACATATCGGATGGGACGAAAAAACAGTACAGAATAAAATCGATACCGCCATTTCGGAATCTCTGACATGGGATGCGATCAAAGGAGAAAATACCAGCACGGCGACCGTCAGCAAAGAAAATGAAGCAGACTGGTGGGATACGGTCACAGTACAGGATCCGATCTCAGAAGATTTATCGCTGCCGACCGCACTTTCAGGCGGATATACCGTGACATGGGGTGTGAAAGACAGTTCTGCCATGTCTGTCACAAGTAATTCCGACGGTTCTTATACCGCACATCTCAACCGTCCGGATAAAGGAGAAGATCCAATTACCTTCACCTTATATGCGACCGTCAAATATAATAATATTGACGATTATATGAAAGAAGAGATGTCGTATGAAGAGAAGGAAACAGACTGGCTGACTGGCTCCAGACATTTTGTCATTACCATCGCTCCGGAAACGGACGACCAAAGCAGTGCAATGCAGGCAGCCTTAGAAGAAAAGTACGAAGGGCTGTTAAGAGATTTTGTCAACAAGGAACAGACTGTCGATGTGACCGCGATCAAAGCTGATCTGCAGCTTCCAAGAACACAGACATTGGAAGATGCGGGCATCCTCACCAGAGGCGAACAGAATGTCAAAGTGGAAAGCAGCAATACTGACGTGATGGACGTCAGCGGATACCATGCGTATATTTACCGTCCTCTGCCGGGAGAAGATCCGGTCACGGTAACTTATACGGTCAAGATCCATAAACTCAAAGATGAGAGCAAAGTATATGCACAAAAAACGTTCCAGCTGACAGTGATGCCGATGGAACAAGAGGAAATTGATGCTGCAAAAGCTTTCATGGAAAAGGCAGCCACGGAAGAAACCTACTGGGAAGGAATCAAAGGGGAGAATGCAGAAAAGGGATCGGTTACAAAAGACCTGACTCCATTTATCGAGATTCTCCAAAACGATGACGGAAGTTTCAATTATGTCAGAGGCACAGCAAACCTTACCTTTGGCGGAATAGAGATTGACGAGATTCCGGGATATAATGCGTTCCTGAACGATACCTGGAGAATCTACCGTACCACGAAGCCAACCGTCATCAAATACGAGAATCTTCTGGTAACCCAGCCGGAATATAACACCAAAGTAAGAATCGACAGCGTGATGACGTACAGTATTTACGGAAAATACTGGGAGAAATTCAAGGGAACAGACAAGGAAAAGAAATATACACAGTTCCAGCAGTTTTATAAACAGCCGGTTTCCACTGAGGTAACTGTCACGGGAACAACCGGTCAGGATAATCCAAATCCGGATCCGGATTCAATCGAAGTCAAAGTTGCGATCAAGGGAAAAGGAAATAAAGGATTTAAAGATCTGGAGACCGTAAAAGTAGATAAGCTTAGCTATGATACCGCAACGGCCTGGGATGCGGTGAAAAAGGCATTGGAAGAAAATAATTATACCTACAATGCCATCGGAAGTTATCTCTCGTCCGTGACCGATCCGGCAGGCGTGACACTGTCTGACCAGGATGACGCAAACAGCGGATGGATCTACAAGGTAAACGGAACGGCACCGGATGTCTACATGGGATCGTACTATTTGAAAGATGGTGATATCATCGAGCTTTCCTATGTGGCAGATTATACAAAGGATACAGAAAATGTATCGGAAAATACGGGCGAGTTCGCAGCCAAAATGGAAGGAAATACCGCCACTGCAGAGATTTCTGCCAGTGAATTTGCGGCACTGGTGATCGATACCATCGATAAAGATGCGACCAACATTAATGTGCGGATTACCGGCACGGAAGATGCGGATAAAATTGTCGTAACGATTCCGAAGGAAGAATTATATGACATAGGATATTCTACCAGAGGACTGAGTATTGAGACATCAGCAGGAAAGATCACGTTAAACAGTGCGGCAGTCTCTGCCATCGTGCAAAAAGCAAATACCGATACCATTTCCTTTATATTTGAGAAAAAAGCAAATACTTCCGCCCAGGAAGCCCTGCTTGGAAACGATATGACTGTGACAGACATCTCAGTTATGGCAGGCGACCAGAAGATCACGGATTTCGGAGAAGAAGGAACGGTCAAAATAGCGATTCCGCTTTCAGACAATCTTAAGGCAGACAATACCGGTCTGGCCTATCTGGATGCCGATGGCAAACTGGTGCAGCTCGAAGGGGAAATCGTAACCATTAACGGAAAACAGTATTATGCCGTTTCGGATTACGGCCGTGAATTGATCCTTGCAAAAGAGTCTTCGATTGAAGAAGCCATCAAAAAACAAAAAGAAGACAGCAAAGAGGATTCGTCCAAGAAAGAAACGAAAAAAGACACGGTTTCACCAAAAGTTCGTGCTACGACCTTAAAAGGAAAAGCTTCCGGTTCGAAGAATTCTATTCTTTTAAAAGTGACGAAAAAAGGATACGCCGTATCGGCCTATCAGATTTTCCGTTCCACAAGCAAAAATGGAAAATATGTAAAGATTGCAGAAACGAAAAAATCTTCTTACCGTGACAAGAAGAAGATCAGAAAGACCAAAAAGTACTACTATAAGATCAGAGGATACCGTAAAGTAAACGGTAAGGTGGTCTATACAAAATGGTCCAACATCTTCAAAGGAAGAACCGACACCAATAAGGAAGTCCGCCTGAAAAACAAGCTGAAAAAGACGATGGTAAGGGCAGCTGCAAAGAAGAAAAACAAGGTAACGGTTCTCAGCTGGAAGAAGAATGGTCCAAAAGTAAGCGGTTATGAGATTTACCGTTCGAAGAAGAAATCTTCTGGTTATGTGAAGACTGCAAAAACAAAGAAAGTTTCCTGGAAAGATAAAAAGAACACCGGAAAACAGCGGAAATATTACTACAAAGTCAGAGGATACCGTGTTGTAAACGGAACAACCATTTATACAAGATGGTCAAAAATCGTCAGATAAAACAGAGATGAGACCGGCTCGAAGGGAAAAATAGAGGGGGCTGCCGCAATATGTGGCAACCCCTTTTCTCTCCCTTGAGGATACAGACTCGTGCAAAGAGGAAACATGTCGGCCATCGCTGGAAAAAATCTCCCGGAATTAAGAAAAATTTATATTTCCAGGCTTGTTTATGACCAAAAAATGACTTATACTATAGCAGGTTTGTTTTACCCAGTCGGAGCCTGTACTCCGACTGGGTAAAACAAACCGCGTGAATGCACACAGATGCAAGAAAAGAGACAGAAGTCTAGAAAAAAGAGAGGGAGCAAGATGGGTAGACGAATGGATAAAAAGATCAATCAAAAGATGGGCAAAAAGCAAAAAGTGGGTCTGATTCTTTTGGGAATCATCATTCTTTATGCAGCAATCTCGATTTTTTTCCACTATCACTATTTTATCGGGACAAAAATCAATGGATATTCTTGCGGATTTCGCAGTGTATCAAAAACAAAGCAGCTGGTAAAAGAGGATGTCAAAGAATATAAGATCAAAATCAAAGAAAGATATAAGAAAAAAGAGGTGATCAGCTCTTCCCAGATACAGCTGAAGTTTAAAGACGACGGGAAACTGGAAAACATCAAGAAAGAGCAGAAAGGATATGCGTGGATCACTGCCCTGTTTAAAAAATACCACTATGAAAAAGGAATGACTCTGACCGTAGATGAAACCAAATTTGATCGTATCTATGAGAACCTGAACGCGTTTTGCAAAGATCTGGTCGTGGCACCGGTAGATGCCCATTCCCAATATGATGAACAAAAGAATACCTATACGATTGTAAAAGAGATTTACGGAAATACGGTCAAAAAGAAGCAATTTAAAAACGTGTTAAAAGAGGCAGTCCTTCGTCTCCAATCATCGGTGGATATTGACGGAGAAGATTGTTATTACAATCCGGCTTATAAAGAAGATACCAAGGAAGTCGTCGAAGCCAATCAAACCTTAAATCAATATATTAAGACACAGATTACCTATGACTTTGATGACCGCACAGAAAAATTAGCTGGAAAGCGAATTCACAACTGGCTGTATGAAACGAAAAAACATGAAGTGAAGATTCATAAAGAAAAAGTAGAAAAATATATCAAAAAAATAGCGAACAAATATGACACGGTAGGAGTGAAGAGACATTTTCAGTCAATCTGTGGAAATGATGTGACAGTAAGCGGCGGAACCTATGGATGGAAGATCGATCAGGAAGCAGAGACTAAAAAGCTGATCAAGCTGATCAAAAAAGGTACCGTGAAAAAAAGAAAACCGGAATATGCCCATATCGCAAAAAGCAGGAAAAAATTTGATATCGGAAATACCTATATAGAAATCAGTCTCAGTGACCAGCATATGTGGTTTTACAAAAACGGAAAAACATTTGTTTCTACTGATGTGGTCACCGGTGACATCAGTAAAGGAAGGGGTACCCCTACTGGCGTTTACTATATTTTATACAAGACGACAGATTATTACCTGACCGGGCAGGGATATGTATCCCATGCGGATTACTGGCTTCCATTTATGCAAAAAGGCGTAGGAATTCATGATTCTTCCTGGCGCTCCAGCTATGGCGGCAGTATCTTCACCTACGATGGATCGCATGGCTGTGTCAACACACCGCTAAGTGCAGTTCGGAAAATCTATAATAATATTGAATCCACCTACCCGGTCGTAGTACACTGGTAGATCAGGACAGGCAGGAATAGGTACTGCGGACTTCCTTTTTCAGACGGCTGCTGTGTCGGACTGCCAAATGAATATCTTCTATAGAAAGAGACTTTCTGTTATAAAGAGCGGCATAGGAAAATGCCATTTCCAGAAGAGACAAAGGCAGTTCCGGAAGTCTGGTCATCTGATGCTCCGGCTGGTTTTCCCTCTTGGAGACAGCAATCAGCGAATGCAGTATATTTTCCGTCATATCCCGATCGAAAGCATTCCGAACCTTTGTCTCATATTCTATCGAAGGGATCGTTCCAAGAAGGATGGAGAGGGTCAGTGCCTCATCCGGTTCTTCGACAGAGATGGGATAAAAACGGCGTGCCAGGGCACGGTCCGGAAGAAGAAAACGCTGGTATTCCTCTTTTGTTGTCGCACCAATGATCTTGATTTCTCCCCGGTCGATGCAGGGCTTTAGCATATTGGAGATGTCATTGTGGGAGCTTTCGGTGGAACCGGCCCCGACAATGGTGTGGATTTCATCAATAAATAAAATGATTTCCGGATGGGATTCCAGCTCGCTGATGAGCTGTCTCATCCGTTCTTCCATTTCACCGACATATTTGGTTCCGCTTAAAAGGGAAGTCGTCGTCAATTTATAAATTTTTTTCCCTTTTAATAAATCCGGCACGTCATTTTTTTGAAGAAGCCAGGACAATCCCTCTACGACAGAAGTTTTCCCGACACCGGCCTCCCCGATCAGTATCGGAGATTTTTTTGGGGAAATTAAGATCAGTTCCAGATCAGAGATCTCCTGCTCCCTGCCGATGGCAGGATTGGTGATATATTTTATGCTACTCAGATCACTGGCACAGGTTTCCAGAAAATGGCTGTCCGTAATCCGCTGCCCAAACACAGACTGGCTGTGAACAGGATTTGGATGAGAAAACAGACCTTCTTTCCATGTTTCCGCAGTGATATTTTTCCGGGAAGAAAACCATAAAGTCCGGTTGGAAAGGTAGTCCGGCAGCGTCCACCGGGCGGCTTCTTCGGGAGAAAGCTGGTTTAAAAATTCTTCTTCCAGCTGAAAGAAGCCCGACAGAGAGCCGGAAAAAGGCAGCCAGTATTCTTTGTCATTTCCAAAAATGGCGAGCGTGTCGGTCAGGATGCCTGAGAGAACTTCTTCGGATAAAAAAGAACAGGTTTGATAAAACGGTGCATGGTTTACGATTTCACAAATCTGATCGAGCTTTTCCGGTGTCGAACGGATAATGACAGAATAAAAGCACTTCCATGTGGCATCAAATAGTTCCTTGTCTTGAAAACAGGGGTACAATGTGAGGATCACACAGGAAAATGCAGGATAATACGGGGTTTTTAATGCTTCCAGCAGATGAATCACATAGGAAAGCCAGTTGTCTTCATCAAAAGAAGGACGGGATTTCATCTGGTTTTTCAGCAAAATGCAGTCTTCGAAAAAACGTCTGTATAACGAAGGGTCTTCGGGAAAAGAAATATTATCTTTTTCGTCAACGATTCTCTGGATGAATTCCAAAAACAGATCATCATCGTCGAAAGCCAAAATCGCATCCCGGGAAAGAAACATGCATTGAATGCCTGTCATTTCCGGAGAAAAAGAATGACGGCTTGCTTTGACAATCTGATAAGCTCTGGTAAGTGTTTCTCTGATGGTTTCCAATGGATATCCCCCCTATAGTATATCGGTATTGTGTGTTCATTACATTATAACATAAAATGTAATGATTCAGCACACGATTCGCAAAATCGCTGCTTTACAGCTTTCCGTCCTGTTAAGTAAAGTTTGAAGTAACGGGATCTAAATTTAATCCAAAGTGCCTGCAGCAGCGGAATTTCCGAATTACACTAATACTTTAAATCAGAAAAGTGTTGTAGCTTTTCTTTTTTTATGTTAATATGATATCTAGTGTGTTGTTTGTAAAAAAGTAAGTCAAGTATAAAATGAGATAAGGGAGAAAAACGTTATGGATATGGAAATGAAATTTTTCAGGAAACTGCCGGTTCCCAAAGACTTAAAAGAGCAGTTTCCGGCAGATGAAAGGATCGTGAAGATAAAGCAGGAGCGGGATCCGGAAATACGGAAGATTTTTGAAGGGAAATCAGACCGGTTTCTTCTGATTATCGGACCGTGTTCGGCGGATCGGGAAGATGCGGTTCTTGATTATGTGACAAGACTTTCCAAAGTACAGGAGAAAGTAAAAGATAAGATTATGATCGTGCCGAGAGTTTATACGAACAAACCGCGGACAACCGGCGGTGGATATAAAGGACTCGTTCATCAGCCGGATCCGGAGAAAAAACCGGATATGCTCCAGGGATTGATCGCGGTAAGAGAGCTCCATCAGCGTGCGATCTTAGAAAGCGGCCTTACCTGTGCGGATGAAATGCTCTATCCGGAGAACCATCGGTATGTGTCGGATCTTTTATCCTATCTGGCAATCGGCGCACGTTCCGTAGAAGACCAGCAGCATCGTCTGACAGCCAGCGGTGTTGGAATCCCGGTGGGGATGAAGAATCCGACCGGCGGCGATTTATCTGTCATGATGAATTCCATCACGGCAGCACAGGGACAGCATGTTTTCCTGTACCGTGGATGGGAAGTACAGTCACTTGGTAACCCGCATGCCCATGCCATTTTAAGGGGATATGTGGATAAACATGGCAAATCTTATCCAAATTATCACTATGAAGACCTGATCCAGCTCTATCATCTGTACCAGGAAAAAGATTTGAAAAATCCGGCGGTGGTGATTGATGCCAATCATGCCAATTCCGGGAAAAATTACATGGAGCAGATCCGGATCACGAAAGAAGTCCTGCATAGCTGTAAATTATCGAAGGATATCCGGGGTCTGGTGAAGGGAATCATGATCGAAAGTTACTTGGAAGACGGAAACCAGCCAATCGGAGGAGGCTGTTATGGAAAGTCCATTACCGATCCATGTCTTGGATGGGAGAAATCCGAGAGATTAATTTACGAAATTGCAGAGGAACTGTAAAAAAATCCCATGAAATATAAAACTGCAAACTTGCCTGAATGTAAGAATTCACAGATCGCAGTTTTGCATGATTCTGAATTGTTACAAAAATATAATAATCTATTAAAAAAATATCCGGTTTTTCGAAACCGGATATTGAATTTTGTGAAAAAATTATGTAAAATATAGGTCAAAGCGTTGATTATTTTTTATCAAATAAGGAAGTTGCCTTGGCTGGAATGGGCGATGGAAATCCATGGTAATTTTGTAGAAAAATTTGGAAAAAATAAGGATAATCAGAGACATTTTTGCCACATATATTACGACATCTTTAAATAAGTCATTTTTTGGTCATTATTCTGTAATATAATTTTAACAAACGATAATGAAAGGAAGATGTCATGCTCATAAGTAAATTACTGATTTTAAATCAGAAGGAAACCGAGTGTCTGAAGCTATCAGACTATTTTCAAGACAGTGGTTATGGCGTGATCTGGTGTACAGAATTTGATGAAGTCGTAGAGATTCTTTCCCGCGGAAAAAATAAACCAGATGTACTTATTTTTGACATAGATATGCCTGACAGAAGGGTGTATGAAACGATTGAGAAGATCAGGGCTTTTTCTGATCTGGCGATCATTATCACATCACAGGATGATAAACTGGACAGTCAGTTATATGCCTATTCCAAAAAGATTGATGATTATATTGTGAAGCCTCTTCCCATGCCGCTGTTAGAAGCCCATGTGGAGGCGATCATCCGAAGAACGGTAGAAAAAAGAAATGCAGTAGAGACGGTTGGTGCGTTATCGATTGATTATGAGGGCAGGAAGATTTGTTTAGCCGGGAATGTCCTGAAAGTGACGGCAAAAGAATTCGACCTGCTGGAATATTTTATTAAGCATAAGGGGATGATACTTTCCAGAGATAAAATCTT
This sequence comes from Bacteroidaceae bacterium, assembly GCA_963626755.1. Lineage (GTDB taxonomy): Bacteria > Bacillota > Clostridia > Lachnospirales > Lachnospiraceae > Anaerobutyricum. Next base: position 43,345 of record CAVFXN010000036.1, on the reverse strand, counting down.
GGACTCCGTATGGGGATTTGATTATATCGGCGGTTACCGAAGTGTGGATACTCTGGTTAAGAAACTGAGGGCCAAGCTGACCAGGGAATATCCATATATTAAAACGGTTTATGGAGTGGGATATTGTTTTGATGTGTAAAAAGAGTGGGGGATATTTCGGATTTTTAAAAGTACAGTAAGAGAGAAAGAGGGAAGAAGGGATATTTTATGAAAAGGAAGAAGTTAACCGGTCTGGCACTTGCTATGATCCTGTGCATGAGCTTTCTCGCGCCAATGAAAGCGGATGCGGCATCCACAGTGAGGGTGAAGTCGGTTTACGGAGGTACAACGGCAACCTATAAAAATAAAAAAACCTATTGTTATGTCAATAAGAAAAAAATCAGCCTGTCCAAAACCCCAATTTTTATGAGTGACGGGACTTATGTGGGGCCGATTTCCAGCATATTAAAAAACAGCAGCCTGAAAGTGAAGGCATCCTATAAGGGGAAGACAGTGACTTTAAAATACGGTCCGAATACCGTGAAGCTCACATCCGGAAGCAAAACCGTTGTAACCAATGGAGTGAAGAGTACAATGGGAGCACCTGCTTTTGATGGAATATATACTTCGAACGGATTAAAAAGATGGATCGTACCTTTAAAAAGTGTATGTACCAGGCTGGGGATCAGTTATAAGCTTTCCGGTGGGGTGATTTATATCAGTGGAGCGGCGAACACTAGTGGTACCAAGAGTACCACATCGATTGATGATACCAATACTTCTTCCGGAGGAAAGATTTCCCTCGTGATCGATGCCGGACATGGCGGTGCAGATTCCGGTGCTACAGGAAATGGGTTGGCAGAAAAGAATTTAAATCTTGCCATTGTCCTGGCTGCCAAGAAATATTTCAGCCGCGACAGCAAGTTTAAGGTATATTATACCAGAACATCCGATTCCTATCCGAGTCTGACGAACCGATGTAAGCTGGCCAATACCCAAAATGTGGACATGTTTATCTGTGTGCATATCAATTCTGCCAGTGCTTCCGCAAACGGGACAGAAACTTTATGGAACCCGAAGCGTAATTCGTCTACGGCCAAAAAAGGTTTAACATCCAGGGAACTGGCGACCGCGCTTCATAATAGTACGGTAGACGCGACCGGTTTTAAGAACAGAGGTCTGAAAAGCCGAACCGATTTATGTGTTTTAAACCGCACGAACATGCCTGCCTGTCTGATCGAATATGGTTTCATCAGCAATAAAACAGAGGCCCGCAAGATGAAGCTCAGCACCAGCCTTTATGGCAAGGCATTATATCAGTCGGTTGTGAATTTGATGAAAAAAGAAGGAAGATACTAAACACATTACTAATATTTACACAAGATTACTATATTTCACTTGGGATAAAATCAATCAGCTTTCTACCCTTGAAAAAAGGTGGGAAGCTGATTTTATGTCACAGGAAACTGCGTTCCTGCGGCATAAAAACGCTCCGCAGGGATGGCGGATTGTACTATATCTTGTGTAAAGTGACGTTGCAGTATACAAAATTCTGTGATAGAATAGGAATGTTTTTTAAAATATCATGTGGAGTGTGAGAGATGAAGATTATTAAGAGAAGCGGAATGGAAGTGGAGTTTGACCGGAGCAAGATTACATCTGCGGTAAAACGGGCGAATAACAGTGTGGTGGAAGCAGAAAAAATTACGGACGGTCAGGTGGAGGAAATTTCGAAAAATGTAGAAACCATCTGTGCGGGAATGAACAGGGCATTAAATGTCGAGGAGATACAGGATTTAGTCGAAAACCAGATTATGAACCAGAAGGCATTCCGTTTGGCAAGTAATTATATCACTTATCGTTATAAAAGAGCATTGGTCAGGAAGTCCAATTCAACCGACCAGCAGATTCTGAGTCTGTTGGAGTGCAACAATGAGGAGGTCATCCAGGAGAATTCCAATAAAAATCCGACGGTGAACAGTGTGCAAAGGGATTATATGGCAGGGGAAGTGAGCAAGGATATCACCAAACGTTTCCTCCTTCCGCAGCATATCGTGGAAGCACATGAGCAGGGAATCATCCATTTTCATGATTCCGACTATTTTGCCCAGCATATGCATAACTGCTGTCTGGTTAACCTGGAAGATATGCTGCAAAACGGCACGGTAATCAGCGATGTGATGATCGAGCAGCCAAAAAGCTTTTCTACGGCCTGTAATATCGCGACACAGAGCGTGGCACAGATCGCCAGTTCCCAGTATGGAGGACAGAGCATTACCCTTTCCCACCTGGTTCCTTTTGTACAGATCAGCCGGGATAAATACCGCAGGGATGTGCGGGCGGAATTTGAAGCCGAAGGCATGGAGATCGACGAGCAAAAAATCAATGAGATTGCAGAAATCCGTGTCAGAAAAGAGATCAAACAGGGGGTACAGGTCATCCAATACCAGGTAATCACCCTGATGACCACCAACGGACAGGCTCCTTTTGTGACTGTTTTTATGTATTTGGATGAGGTAGAAGAGGGACCGGCAAGGGATGACCTGGCGATGATCATTGAAGAAATGTTAAACCAGAGGATTCTCGGGGTAAAAAATGAGAAGGGTGTCTATATTACGCCGGCCTTCCCAAAGCTGATCTATGTTCTGGAAGAAGATAACATCCATGAGGACAGTAAATACTGGTATCTCACGAAGCTGGCAGCCCGATGTACCGCCAAGCGGATGGTGCCGGATTATATTTCAGAAAAAATTATGAAAAAGTTAAAAGATGGCAACTGCTATCCTTGCATGGGATGCCGTTCGTTCCTGACAGTATACCATGACGAACAGGGAAAGCCGAAGTTTTATGGAAGATTTAACCAGGGAGTGGTTACGTTAAACCTGGTGGATGTTGCCTGCTCTTCCGGAAAAGACATGGAAAAGTTCTGGGAGATTTTTGATGAGAGGCTGGAGCTCTGCCATGAGGCCTTAATGTACCGCCATAACCGGTTAAAGGGAACCCCGTCAGATGTCGCCCCGATTTTATGGCAAAATGGTGCGCTGGCCCGGCTGAAAAAAGGAGAGAAGATCGACCGCCTCCTTTATGGCGGATATTCCACGATCTCCCTCGGTTATGCCGGCCTGTGTGAATGTACCCGCTATATGACGGGCAAAAGCCACACCGACCCGGAAGCGAAGCCATTTGCCCTTCAGGTGATGCAGCATATGAATGATGCCTGTGCCAGATGGAGGGAGGAGAGCCGTATTGACTTCAGTCTTTACGGCACACCATTGGAGTCAACGACCTATAAATTTGCCAAATGTCTCCAGGAACGGTTTGGGATGATCCCGGGTGTTACGGATAAAAACTATATTACCAACAGTTACCACATCCATGTCACAGAGGAAATCGATGCCTTCGATAAATTAAGCTTTGAAGCACAGTTCCAGGAGCTTTCCCCGGGCGGTGCCATCAGCTATGTGGAAGTGCCGAATATGCAAAACAACATCGAGGCCGTCCTCGCGGTCATGAAACACATTTATGACCATATCATGTATGCGGAACTGAATACGAAAAGTGATTACTGCCAGTGCTGTGGTTACGAAGGGGAGATCCAGATTGTTAATGATGAGCATGGAAAACTGATCTGGGAATGTCCGAATTGCCATAACCGTGACCAGGCGAAAATGAATGTGGCAAGAAGAACCTGCGGCTATATCGGGACACAGTTCTGGAATCAGGGAAGGACGCAGGAAATCAAAGAAAGAGTCATGCACCTGTAATAGAGAGCAGAACAAACCTATCTGTTGTCGTGTAAAATAATAACACAAAAGAGAAAGGACGAAGAGAACTATGGGAATCGATGTCGTTTGTATCGGACAGGCGGTGGTAGACTGTATCATCCGTGGAAGGGAAGAGCAGCCTTATAAAGAAAATGTTTACCGGGCAAAAAGTATCAGCTTAAATACCGGAGGAGATGCCCTGAATGAATCCGTCATCCTGTCGCGGCTTGGACATAAAGTCCGGCTGATTTGCGGGATCGGGCCGGATCCGGCAGGAAACCTGATCCGGGAAACTGCCCGGGAAAATGGGGTAATAACCGATGGGATCTGTGTAAGGGAAGACGTGGTGACACCGGTAGCCAACCTGATCGTCAAAGAAGACGGGACGAGAAGTTCGATCAACAGCGAGGCGACCATGCTCGGGGAATATCTTCCGGATCCGGCAAAGATCGCCGGTGCGAAGATCCTGTCCCTAGCCAGTTTATTCCGCGCGCCTCTTGACCAAAAAGAGACGGTGATACGCCTGGTAACCGAGGCAAAAAGACAGGGTATGACCGTGTGTGCGGATACCAAGCTGCCAACCTACCGGAAAATGAGCCTTTCGGACATCAAAGAAATCCTTCCCCTGATTGATTATCTTTTCCCCAATGAAAAAGAAGGGGAATTCTATACGGGCAAACAGGATTTTGCAGAAATGGCAGAATATTTTCGGGACTGCGGCGTGAAAAACGTGATTATCAAAATCGGAAAAGAGGGATGCGTGGTCCGGGGAGAAGAAGAAGCCTTCTCGATGGGTGCACTGCCGGTAACGGCAGTCGATTCGACCGGGGCAGGCGATAATTTTGTGGCCGGTTTCCTTTCCATGCTGCTGCGGGGGGGCAATCTCGAAGAATGCTGCCGATACGGCACCTGCTGCGCGGCAGTCAGTGTGCAGTCAGTCGGGGCAGTCTCCGGTGTAAAAAACCGGCAGTCCGTGGAAGAAATCATCCGGCAGAGCGGAAAAAAATGATAAGCCAGGGAATCCTAAGGTAGGAACTTGGAAGATAGGAAATGGGAAGACAGGAATCCTAAGGCAGAAAATGGAAGATAGGAAATGGAAAAACAAGGAATCCTAAGCCAGGAAACGGACAGAGAAAATGGATGTTGTAAACAGGAGGTGTTGCAGTATGTATTACGGAGAAATCAAGAAATGTGATGTTGCCAACGGGCCGGGTGTCAGGGTTTCCCTTTTTGTGAGCGGGTGCACCCATCACTGTAAGGGCTGTTTTAACGAGGAAACCTGGAGTTTCACCTACGGGAAGCCTTTCACAAACGAAACGCAGGAGCATATCCTGAAACTTCTGGAGCCCTCCTATATCTCCGGACTGACGGTTCTTGGCGGAGAGCCCTTTGAGTATGTGAACCAGGAAGCCCTCCTGCCTTTTTTGGAAAAGGTGAGAGAAAGGTTTCCGGAAAAATCCATATGGTGCTACAGTGGCTACCTTTTTGAAAAGGAGATCCTTTCCCGTATGGCATCCAAATGGAAAGATACGAAGAAAATCCTTTCCCTGATCGATTATCTGGTCGATGGGCCGTTCCTGGAGGAGAAAAAGGATATCAGCCTGGTATTTCGGGGATCTTCCAACCAGAGGATCATCGACATCAAAAAAAGTCTGGCATCTGGCCGAACCATCTTGTGGGACGACGCAAATGCCAGATAAAGGAGCAATTTGTCGGTTTATTTTTCGTGTTTAAATTTAGGACGTTTGACCGGTTCTTTTGTGGTAAGAAACTGAACCAGGATGCCCAGGGCAGATACGATGATGCACAAAACCGGTGTGGACGGCAGGGTGAACGGTAATGAGCGGATGTTCAGATAGGTCATAACGTACGGCAGAAGGGTGGCAGCGGAAGAACCGCATACAATGGCGGAAGTCAGGATAATGACAGGCCGCAGGTATTTCACTGCCAGGATGCCGACTGCCAGTCCGATGATCAGAGACAGGAAAAAGGTAATGTCCCCACTGACCGGGAGAAAAGAGGAGGCAGCGGCAAAGGCCAGCACAAAGCACAGGATGAAGATGCCGATCCGATAGATCCAGTACGAAAGACCTGCCACGATTAATCCGCCGCCAATGATGCACAGCGTCGTTACCATTCCTTCCGTGTGTAAAAACTGGGTGGCGGCCAGATAGCCCAGGGCAGCTCCGGCAATGAATCCTGTCACGCTCATAAAAATTCGGACCAGCTTATATCCGAGAAAACATCCGAGAAGAGCCAGGAGGAATAAAACCACTGACCCGATCATCCGGTAGGCAGCATTCACTCCATGCAGCATCCCGGTCATGGTATTGCTTTCCTGGAATAAGGAATCCAGGGAAAACATGTGTATAAGATTTGTTAAACTAGATGACATAGCACATCCTTCCTTTCTTTTGTATTCACAGATCAATATAGATTTAGAGTACCATAAGGAAGGGATTAAGGCAAATGATTCAGTGGAAAATCCTTTTACAGATTTTTACGTGAAGTGCCACAGATTTTTATAGACAAAGGGATTTGGCTTGTATTGCATAGTCATTTGTATTATAATACAGTCAATTCATTTGATAAAAAAATGCCGGAAAAGGCAGAAGGAAACAGAAAGAGAGGAAAACAGAAATGGGGAAAATCAGGACAAGATTTGCACCAAGTCCAACCGGAAGAATGCATGTTGGAAATCTTCGTACCGCTTTGTATACCTACCTGATCGCAAAGCATGAGGGCGGAGATTTTGTTTTGAGAATAGAAGATACGGATCAGGAACGTTACTACGAGGAAGCACTCCAGATTATTTACCGCACCTTGGAAGCCACCGGGTTAAAGCATGATGAAGGCCCGGACAAGGATGGCGGTTATGGTCCGTATATCCAGAGTGAGCGGTGCGCGTCCGGACTGTACATGGAATATGCCAGACAGCTGGTCGAAAAAGGGGAAGCCTACTACTGCTTCTGTGACCAGGAACGACTGAACTCCCTGAAACAGAATGTCGGGGGAAAAGAAATCAGTATGTATGATAAGCATTGCCTCCATTTATCCAAAGAAGAGATTGCGGCGAACCTGGAAGCCGGCATCCCATATGTCATTCGTGCCAATGTTCCAAACGAGGGAAGCACGACTTTCCACGATGAAATTTACGGTGACATCACCCAGCCGAATGAAGAGCTTGATGATATGATCCTGATCAAATCCGACGGCTATCCTACCTACAATTTTGCTAACGTCATCGATGACCATCTCATGAAAATTACCCATGTCGTGAGAGGCAATGAATATCTTTCTTCCGCACCGAAATACACCCGATTATATCAGGCGTTTGGATGGGAAGAGCCAAAATATATCCACTGTCCGCTGATCACAAACGAAGAACATCAAAAGCTTTCAAAGCGTTCCGGACACTCTTCCTACGAAGACCTGATCGAACAGGGATTTTTGTCGGAAGCCGTTGTGAATTTTGTCGCACTTCTTGGATGGAGCTCTCCGGATAACCGGGAGATCTTCTCTTTACAAGAGCTGATCGAAGCCTTTGATTATAAACATATCAGTAAATCACCGGCCGTCTTTGACATGGTGAAGCTCAAATGGATGAACGGTGAATATTTAAAAGCAATGGATTTTGACCGTTTCTACACCCTGGCAGAGCCGTATATCAAAAAAGTGATCACGAAGGATATGGATACGAAGAAGATTGCCGCTCTTGTCAAGACCAGGATCGAAATCTTCCCTGAAATTGAAGAAATGATCGATTTCTTTGAAGAAGTACCGGAATACGAGGCAGATCTGTACACGAACAAAAAGAATAAGACCAATGCGGAGAAATCCCTTCCGGTATTGCAGGAGATCCTGCCAGTGATCAAAGAGCAGGAAGACTTTTCCAATGATGCCCTGTATCAGATGCTCCGCGACTTCGCCTCAGAAAAAGGATATAAGCCGGGATTTGTGATGTGGCCAGTCCGCACGGCCGTTTCCGGAAAACGGATGACTCCGGGCGGTGCGACCGAGATCATGGAAATTATCGGAAAAGAAGAATCCATCCAAAGGCTGGAATCTGCCATCCGGAAGCTGGAAGCACTGGCTGAGTAATAGCAGAATTTGGAAGCACTTCGTGAGAAAAATCAGAAAAAAAGTTGACTTTTTCTGATGAGTATGATAACTATATAAATATACAGTTCGGTTACTGACGGATATGTGAAGAGACACAGTGTAACCGAAGGGTGATCATTTTTTCTAAAGAGTCGCCCTAATGACACAGCCGACCGTCTGGGCAACTTCTTTTGAAGTTGCCCTTTTTTTTATCAGAAAGGAAAAAAGATGAAAACAGATATTCAGATTGCACAGGAAGCAAAGATGCTTCCAATCAAAGAAGTTGCCAAAGATTATGGAATCGGAGAAGAAGATATTGAATTATATGGAAAATATAAGGCAAAATTTTCTGAAGAATTCTTGAAAAGTGTTTCCGACAAGCCGGACGGAAAGCTGGTTTTAGTCACAGCCATCAATCCGACACCAGCAGGGGAAGGAAAGACTACAACAAGTATCGGGCTGGCCCAGGCGATGGAAAAGCTCGGGAAAAAATGTGTCCTTGCCTTGAGGGAGCCTTCTCTTGGCCCGTGCTTTGGAATCAAAGGTGGTGCTGCGGGCGGCGGATATTCCCAGGTGGTTCCGATGGAAGACTTAAACTTACATTTTACAGGCGACTTCCATGCAATCACATCCGCCAACAATCTGCTGGCTGCACTGTTAGATAACCATATACAGCAGGGGAACGAACTTCAGATCGACACCAGAAGGGTCATCTGGAAACGCTGCCTGGATATGAATGACCGTGCCCTTCGAAACATTGTCATCGGACTGGGGAAAAAAGCAGACGGATATGTGAGAGAAGACCATTTTGTCATTACGGTCGCAACCGAAATCATGGCAATCCTCTGTCTCGCGGAGGATATGAAAGACTTAAAAGAACGTCTGGCAAAGATCATTGTCGCCTATGATGTCAATGGCAATCCTGTAACAGCCGGACAGCTTCAGGCAGTCGGTTCCATGGCAGCTCTCTTAAAAGACGCGATGAAACCAAACCTGATCCAGACACTGGAACACACTGCGGCCATCGTCCACGGAGGGCCATTTGCCAATATTGCCCACGGATGCAACAGTGTCCGCGCCACAAAGACCGCTTTAAAACTCTCGGACATTACGATCACCGAAGCCGGTTTCGGTGCCGACCTTGGCGCAGAGAAATTTATGGATATCAAATGTCGTATGGCAGGGCTGAAACCAGATGCGGTCGTTCTGGTTGCCACGGTGCGTGCATTGAAATATAATGGCGGCGTTCCAAAAACAGAACTTGCGGAAGAAAATATGGATGCGCTGAAAAAAGGAATCTGCAATCTGGAAAAACACATTGAAAATCTCCAGAAATATGGGGTACCGATCATTGTTACCCTGAACGCCTTCATGACAGACACCCCGAAAGAACACGAATGGATCCGTAAATTCTGCGAAGACAGAGGATGCGAATTCGCGCTTTCGAAAGTATGGGAAAAAGGCGGGGAAGGCGGAGTCGAGCTCGCCAAAAAAGTATTAAAAACACTGGAAGAAAAAGAAAGCCATTTCCAGGTACTCTATCCGGACGAGCTCTCCTTAAAAGAAAAGGTGGAAACCATCGCAAAAGAAATCTACGGGGCAGATGGTGTAACCTACGAATCCGGAGCAGAAAAAATGCTGGAGAACCTCACAGAACTGGGATTTGGCAGCCTGCCGGTATGTATGGCAAAAACCCAGTATTCCCTGTCGGATGACCAGACCAAACTGGGACGTCCGGAAGGCTTTTCGATCCATGTCCGTGATGCCTTTGTCAATGCCGGGGCAGGATTCGTTGTCATTTTAACCGGTGAGATCATGACGATGCCGGGACTGCCGAAAAAACCGGCAGCCTTTGGAATCGACGTAGACGACAACGGAAAAATTACCGGATTATTTTAATTTAGTCAGCGTGCAAGACTCGCAAGCGAGTCTTGATGAAAGAACGTGCCGTACAGAATATCTGTACGGCACGTTCTGACTGATAAAAGCTACGTATAAAAATCGTGCCAGCCACGAAATCATCTCCTTATGATTCTGTGTCCACCCAGATGGCCGGTTTGACGGTAATTTTCTGGTTGCTGACTTCATAGCCGTAATCCATGATGGTTTTATCTCTGTATACAAAACACATAGAAGAATTGGTGGCACCCGGGGTGCGCAGCCACCAGCAGGTAGCGGTATGGTGAATGGCGTCATAATAGCGAACGACCTCATCATAGCTTAATAAAAAGATCTGATCGACCGTATCTTTTCCGGCATCCGTCTTGTAAGCGGAATTTGGCGTATTGGTCACGGTGGTCTTTTCAATGAGATTCTTCTCTCCGTTATAGAACGTTTCCTTTAAGAAAGAGCTGTTGAGCCACTCTCTAACAGAGGAGGACTCCCATGTCGTCTTCCCGCCATTTTCATTAAAAGGAGTCGAACCGATCGCCTTATCTTTTAACAAAAGGGTCTTCCCGTCCTTGTGGTCAAGAACCCGCCATCTCACCCTTCCAAAAGAAACGACCTTGCCGATTTTGGTCTGTTTGACATGATCCTGTTCCAGTTCAATAAAGCGTGTCCGGCTGTCCCTGTAATTATCCTTTGCCAGAGCTTTCAGGTCACGGTAGGCAGTATCCATATCGCCTTCCGAAATAGCTTTGAGAGCATTCTTGTAGCGGTAGACGAGATATTTTTCATAAGCCTGTGTGCTGTTGGTTTTCTTTCGGATCTCATCGTAATTCTGGTATGCACCCTCGTAGTCTCCTGTGGCACTGTAAAAATCCGCAAGGCACTGGCGGAAAGCGGTGGTACGTACAAAAAGCAGAACAGCGGCGATTCCCAAAATCACAAGAAAGCTGACAAAAAGACTATGCCGTTTCAGCTGTGCGGTTTTTTCATTCGCCAGTTTTTCGCAGAGCTTTATTTTTTCCTCAGAATCTGAACACTGGGAAGCTTCGGCAAAAAGCTCCGGAGTCGTCCAGTTTTCCGCGAGGGGATGGTTCTGTTCGTACTGGTGTATCCGGTAAAAAATCGTCTGGGCAGAATAGTAATCATTCGGCGTCTTTGCTTTTGCCATGATACCGCAGGCTTCTTTATATAAAGCAATCTTCCCCTGGGCACGGAGGGTGAACTTCTTCTTTTTCAATTCACGGATCAGGTTCCGGTCATATTTATAAGGGCGAGCCCGTCTTAAATACTGGATGGCCCTGTGGTAGTATTTATCCTGATCTTCAAATTTTTTCATGTGGTCAGCAATGTTAATATAGCGAAAAGCCGTCTCGTAGTGCAATTTGGCTGTTTCTTCTTCTGAAAGATGATCGGTAGAGATTTCTTTTGTAAGATTAATATCAATTTTCTCATCATTCCTCATGGAAAGTTCTTCCTTTCTAAAAATATAATCAAGTTATATTAACATTTTTTTCCCACAGATACAAGAGAAAAGCCGGGAGCAGACGAAATTGCTGTTTGATCTTAAGTAAAAAAATAAAGATCATTGACAAACAAACCAGAAAGATATATAGTAAAAAATGATATTATAAATATTTAAATGGATAAAGAAAATAACGATAAAGGTATAATAAAGAGAGAAAGTTATGAATAAATTGGATGAAAATAATGTAGGGAGGAATTATACCAGACAAAACAGTATATCCAACATCAGATGGATGCTGGTCGGCTATGATTTCATTATATATGCAGTCACGGCAATAATATTGTTGGTGTTATATAGAGGGATAGATCAGCTGTCATTCACAGGGATACTTCAACAAGTATGCCTGTCGGTATCATGTATTTTTGCAGCACGTCTGATTGGTAAAGTCTATGGGCAGATATGGAGATATGGTGGGATACGATCTTATATCCGGCTCTTCTTTACGGATCTGATTGCTTTTATCGTATATCTGTGTCTCGAGTTAGTACTCCCGGTTCAAAAAATTACATTTGCAAGGCTGCTTTCCCTTGTCAGCATCAATCTTCTCGGAGCATTGGGACTTCGCATGATGTATTGTTATGCATATAAGTATGGTAATGAAAAAACAACAAGAGGCAAAGTTCTTTCTATATTATTATATATCTTTTCTAATATCAAATCAGAAAATAAAAAAGAAGTACAGAAAATCAAAGTAGCGATTATCGGTGCGGGGCGTGTCGGTGTCAGCCTGGCTGAAGAACTTTTGAATAATGAAAGCTCCGCTTACAGTCCGAGATGCTTTATCGATAATAGCCAAAATAAGGTCGGACGTGAAATCTGTGGAATCCCGGTTTGGTCAGAAAATGAAGAAACACTGCATCAGATGAGAAAATTTGAAATCCAGGAGATTATTTTTGCCATCCCGTCCATGGATGCAGATAAGAAAAAGGAGCTGTACGAATATTATAAAAAGGCAGGATATAAGGTCAAGGTTTATGATTATCCGACCATGTACATCCCAGGTGGAAAAAGACATCTTCGAGAATTTGATATCGAAGAGCTTCTGTTTAGAAAACCATTGGAAGTGGTCGATGAAAGGACCAATGACTACTACAAAGACAAGACAGTGCTGATCACTGGCGGTGGCGGTTCGATTGGATCGGAACTTTGCAGACAGCTGGCAAAGATGAACCCAAAGAAGATTATTATTTTAGATATCTATGAAAACGGTGCATACGATGTTCAGCAGGAATTAAAGATTGCCTACGGAAACCGCCTGAATCTGCAGATTGAAATCTGTTCGATCACAGACAGGAAAGCACTGGAAAAAGCATTTAAAAAGCACCGCCCACAGATTATTATCAATGCAGCAGCACATAAACATGTGCCATTAATGGAGTATAACTGCGTAGAAGCGATTTCCAATAACGTATTTGGCACACAGAATCTGGTCGAGCTTTGTGAGGAATATGGGGCAGAACGCTTTATGATGGTCTCTACCGATAAAGCGGTGAACCCAACAAACGTTATGGGCGCAACGAAAAGAATGTGTGAAATGATCGTGCAGAGTGCAAGTATGTATGGAAAAGTAAAATACAGTGCCACACGATTTGGAAATGTACTGGGCAGTGCCGGATCCGTGATTCCACTGTTCAAACGCCAGATCGCAAATGGAGGTCCGGTCACAGTTACAGATAAGAGAATGATCCGATATTTTATGACGATTTCGGAAGCATCGCAGCTGATTCTCCAGAGTGGAGCGATGGCAGATAATGGGGAACTTTTTGCCCTGGATATGGGACAGCCAGTGAAGATTATGGATCTGGCAGAGAATATGATCCGCTTATCAGGCGTCCAGGGAATTGAAATTATCGAAACGGGATTAAGACCCGGGGAAAAGTTATATGAGGAACTGCTGGTCAAGACAGAGGAACTGGATAAGACAGATAATCGCATGATTTTTATTGAAAGAGACCGGACATTAAGTCAGGAAGAGATCAATCAAAAGCTTCAGATACTTCGGGATGCCTGTGAAACAGGAGATGATCTGCTTGCAAAAGAAGCACTTCGAAGCGTTATTCCGACATTTAAAAAACCGGAAGAAGTCAATTGTTCATTATGAACCTGAATTAGATAGGGGAGACGAGATCAAATGACCAAGGATAGAAACGAATCAAATGAAAATCCTAGGACAATTTCTTTTTCACCACCGGACATTTCAGAGTTAGAGATTGCCGAGGTTGTAGAAACTCTGAAGTCCGGGTGGATCACGACAGGACCGAGAACGAAACTGCTGGAAAGAAGGCTTGCTGCATATATAGAAACCGGAGATACCACAGATGATTGCTCAAATGCCACTCAATATAACAATAGGGTTGCCTGTCTTGGTTCGGCTACCGCAGCGGAAGAACTTAACTTCAGAATTTGTGGAATAGGAGAAGGTGATGAGGTAATTGTTCCGGCATATACCTATACGTCAACAGCAAGTGCGGCAATTCATGCAGGAGCAAAGGTAGTTTTTGTTGACAGTCTAAAAGACAGTGTGGAGATGGACTATGACGCCGTAGCAGCAGCTATTACAGCAAAAACCAAAGCGGTAGTAGCGGTAGATCTTGGCGGAATTATTTGTAATTATGATCAATTGTATGCTACAGTAGAAAACAAAAGGGAGTTGTTTCAGGCAAAAGAAGGAACTTCCTTGGGTGCCAGAATTCAACAGTCAATTGGTCGAGTCCTTGTTTTTGCTGATGCTGCTCATGCTCTAGGGGCACAGCGAAAAGGGAAAAAAGCAGGGAAGATCGCTGATTTCACAGACTTCTCTTTTCATGCAGTAAAGAATTTTACAACAGCAGAAGGAGGGGCAAGCACATGGCGGGATATCCCAGGTGTTGATAACGAAGAAATCTATCATCAATATCAACTGTATTCACTTCACGGGCAGAGCAAGGATGCACTTGCTAAAACTCAGCTTGGGGCATGGGAGTATGACATTGTCGGTCCATGGTATAAATGCAACATGACAGATATTATGGCAGCAATGGGACTCAGACAGCTGGATCGCTATCCGGGAATGTTGGATCGAAGGAAGAAAATCATTGGACAATATGATGCCATATGCGATGATCTGGGGATAAAACACCTGCAGCATTACGGTGAGGACTTTATTTCTTCAGGGCATCTGTACCTGACACGTACTTATAAGAAAGATGGCTCACCAATCTCAGATACCGAAAGACGCGAGATCATCGTAAAGATGGCAGAGCGAGGCATCGCCTGCAATGTGCACTATAAACCACTTCCGATGATGACGGCATATAAGGCACTTGGATGGGATATCAAGGATTTCCCGAATGCGTATGATTACTATTGCAATTTGATAACCCTTCCTCTGCACACAAAGCTAAGTGATGAGGATGTGGAGTATGTATGTGAGAATTTTAGAGAGATTGTTAAGGAATACATTTGAAAGTGAAGCAAAAGACGGATGGAATCTGTAAAATAGAGTATGTAGTGTACGTGATGTTTTGGGTATACGTGGTAGCGGTACTGTGGCTTACACTGTTTTCGAGGATTGGGACATACGAAAGGAAATTTCTATACCCGTTTCAGTCGTATGTGGCATTGGCAAAAGGTAACGCAAGTTTTCTAGAAGAAAATGTAGAGAATGTTCTTTTATTTGTTCCGTTAGGTATATTTATAGGCATTACTAAACATAAAAGTTTGAAGGAAATTTTAGTCATAGGAATTCTGGTATCACTTTGTATCGAATGTGCTCAGATGATTTTTGCACTAGGAACTTTTGAATGTGATGATCTGTTGCACAATACAATCGGGGCTTTGATTGGGTATTTGTTAGCTCGTAAGCTGGCAAGTAAGTTTCAAATTCAGATGAATTTTAAGAGGAATAGGGGAAGAACGATGCTCAGAAAATGGGATGATTTACCTGAATTCATGAAATTAGATGAAGTCAGACCATATTACGAAATTTTGAATAAGAAAAGAGCCAGCCTGTTCTTCAAAAGAACGTTCGACCTGATAGTCGGCTTTATATTGCTGATAGTCCTGGCTATCCCAATGGTGATAATTGCGATTATGATCAAGACAGATTCCGAAGGCCCTGTCTTTTACAGGCAGGAGCGTGTCACGAAATACGGAAAGCACTTCAGAATACACAAATTCCGGACGATGGTAAGCAATGCGGATCAAATCGGTGCCGCAGTGACAGTCGGAAACGACAGCCGTATTACAAAAGTCGGAAAAAGGCTTCGAGGTTGCCGCCTGGATGAACTGCCGCAGGTGTTTGATCTCTTAAGTGGGAACATGAGCTTCGTTGGTACGAGGCCGGAAGCGGTAAAATTCGTACAGGCATATAAACCAGAATATATGGCCACATTGCTGATGCCGGCGGGGATTACAAGTGAGGCGAGTATCCGATATAAAGATGAGGATAGGCTGTTGAGTGCAGCTGATAATGTTGATAAGGTTTATTTGGAGGAAGTGCTTCCGGCAAAGATGATATGGAATCTTGAGAGTGTAAGACAATTCAGCTTTTTTAGAGAGATATTTACTATGCTTAGAACAGTATTTGCTGTTTTGGGGAAAGATTATAGTGGGTCAGCTACGATATCGAATGTTGATGAATAATGTTTAAACTGCGGAGCAAATAGTGATGGCTTATATTACAGAACAGGCGAATGTATCAATCAGGGAACTTGATACAGCAGAAGACAAGTACATAACGGTGATTTCAAAACTTCATATGAAAGCTTTTCCGGATTTTTTCCTGACTCAACTAGGGTTACCGTTTCTGAAAACCCTCTATAGTGGTTATATGGAAGATGAAAGGGCTGGTATCTTGGTAGCTGAGATAAATGGGAAGGTTGTGGGGTTCATAGCATATTCTAATGAATATTCAAGATTCTATAAGGGCCTACTAAAAAGACATTTGCTTCGTTTCGCATTTTGCTCTATTCTAGCAGCTATTCGTCATCCATCGTTTGTTAAGCGTTTGCTTGGCGCATTCAAGAAGAGCGACGAAGTAAAGAAGGAAGAAGCGTATGTAGAGCTTGCTTCAATTTGCGTGGATCCGAAGATTGAGGGAAAAGGTATTGGTTACCAACTGATAGATCATCTAAAAGAAATTATCGATTTTTCTAAGTATGAGTATATCAATCTTGAAACAGATGCTAATAATAATGATGCTGTAAATGAGTTTTATATCAAGAATGGATTCCAGTTGGCCAGAAGCTATGTGACGGCTGAGGTAAGAAAGATGAATGAATATAGATATCACAAGGAGTAAATAAGAACTGATGAATATATTGTTTTTAGATGCTTATTTTGAGCCAGAAACAATTGCATACACGCATCTCGAAAAAGATCTGTTACAAGGCATAATTCAAAAGGAAGACAAGGTGCAGGTTATTTGTCCACTACCAACAAGAGGTGTCAGTGACTCGATAAAAAAAGAATACAAGAGACGAAGGCACGAAATAATATATGGTGGAAAAGTTGAGGTTTGGAGATTTTGGGCACCTCAGGAAGTTAAAAATCCAATAATAAGGGCGATTAGATATTTTTGGTGTAATTTCAAATCTTATCAGATTGGGATAAAAGAAAAAAATATAGATGTAGTGTTTTCTAATAGCACACCTCCAACGCAGGGAATGTTGAGTGTTATGGTGGCAAGGAGACTTTCTAAGAAATACAAGAAGAAAGTACCATTTATCTACAACTTACAAGATGTTTTTCCAGACTCACTTGTGAATACAGGGATGACAAAAAAAGGAAGTCTATTTTGGAAAATAGGCAGAAAGATAGAAAATTACACATATAAAAATGTCGACAAGATAATCGTAATCAGCAAAGGATTTAAAAACAATATCATGGAAAAAGGGGTGCCGGAGGAGAAGATTGAGGTTATTTCTAATTGGATTGACATAGATGCAGTTCAACCAATCAATAAAGATAACAACACTTTGTACGAGGAATTCGGAATAAGCAGAGACAAATATATAGTTCTTTATGCAGGTAATTTCGGTGCAGCTCAGGGGGCGGATATCATACTAAAGGTCGCTGAACGTCTAAAAGACGAGACAGATATAGAATTTGTCATATTTGGAGGCGGAGCATATTTTGAAGAGGCTAAAGCACAGGCAGCAGCTTTGCCAAATGTTATAATCAATGGCTTGCTACCGCAGACGAGAGTTTCCGAGGTTTATAGCCTTGGTGATGTGGCACTGATTTGTTGCAAGCCTGGAACAGGAAATGCCGGGATGCCAAGTAAAACGTGGAGTATTATGGCGTGCAATACACCGATTATAGCATCTTTCGATACGGACAGTGATTTAGCAGATGTAATTAGAACTTCTGGAGCAGGTCAATGTGTAGAGCCTGGAAATGTTGAAAAGTTAACAGAAGCTATATTAAACGAATTTAATAAAAAGACTATACAATTAAACTTGAGGGGATTTGTAAAACGCTATGCTTCAAAAGAAGTTTGTGTTAGCCGATATATTGACGAAATAAGCAACGCCGCAATGAGGAAAAAGGAATGAGAGTTGGATTAATAGTACCAGCTAATTTGAAATATGCACCATATGTTCAATATTATTTAAGTGTTCTTAAAGAAAATTCTATAGATTATAAGCTAATGCTTTGGAACAAAGCTGGGATTAGAGAAGATGCTGAATGCCTATTGAATTTTGATAGCTCCGATACTAACAGAAAAAAAATATTACTTGGACATATTCTTTTTGCTCATAAATGCAAAAAATATGTGAAAAGCGAGCATATAGATCATTTAATTGTGTTTACGATAGCACCGCTTTTTTTTCTTGGTTTTCACTTCCTAAGACAATTTAGAAATAAATTAATAATAGATATAAGAGATGATTCTCCATTTAGAAGAAAATTTCCAAACAAATTGAAACAGATATGCAGTCTGGCTAAGAATATAGTTGTTTCGTCCAGTAATTTTGAACCTTGGACTGGCAGGGAAACAATCCTTTGTCATAATGCAGATGTTGAATTAATAAAAAAATATTATGAACTGAATGTTAAAGAGAAAAAAGAAGCACCATACACGATTGTGTTTGCAGGTTCTATGATTGAGGCTGATATTAATATATCAATTATTAGAAAATTAAAAAATAGTAAATTGTTTTCATTTGGTTTCATAGGGAAGACGAATGAGTTTAAGGAAAAAATAATCAATGAGGTAACAGAAAATGGATTCTCTAATGTTTGGTTTGAAGGGACATATGAGAAAAGCGAAATTGTAAATAAATATAGGACTTACGCAGATTTTATAAATATATTCCGCCAAAATACGACTGTAAATAAAAATGCTCTTCCTAATAAATTATATGATGCTATCGTTTCAGCTGTTCCGGTAGTTGTGTTTAGACATAATGAGGCAATTGTAAAGTATGTTGAAAAATACCAACTAGGAATAGTTCTTGATGATTCGGAATTAGATACGTTAGAAAAATCATTATTAGCAAAAATTCAAAAATTTGACTATAGCTTATTTGAAAAAGGTCGAAGAGTATTTTTGGAAGAGGTACTGGGCGACCAAAACAATTTTGAAGGGATGTTATCATCCTTTGTTGTATGAGATTGCAAGTTAAATGTTATTCATAATTTAACACTAAAGTTAGATGTATAGATGGTAAAATGGGAAAAAAAATAATGTTGGTCTTTGGCACAAGGCCGGAAGCAATTAAAATGTGCCCATTAGTGAATGAGTTAAAAACAAGAAAAAATATTCAGACTATCGTATGCGTTACGGGACAACATCGTCAAATGTTGGATCAGGTTTTAAGTACTTTTAATGTTATACCTGACTATGATCTCTCTATCATGAAACAGGGGCAGACGTTATTCGATATTACAACTGGAATTCTTGAGAGAATAAAAAATGTACTGGAAGAAGTAAAACCAGACGTTGTTTTGGTACATGGTGATACTTCAACAACGTTTGTAACAGCCCTTGCTTGCTTTTATATGCAGATTCCAGTTGGTCATGTTGAAGCAGGGCTTCGTACATACAATATATACTCTCCATATCCTGAAGAATTTAATCGTCAGGCTGTAAGCATTATTTCACAGTATAATTTTGTACCAACGCAGATGGCGGCTGATAATCTAGTAAAAGAAGGTAAGGATCCAAGAAAGATTTTCATTACGGGAAATACTGTCATTGATGCAATGCAACATACGGTAAAAAAAGATTATTCCCATCCGGAACTTGACTGGGTTGGTGATGGGAAACTTATCTTTGTTACGGCGCATAGAAGAGAGAATCTTGGACAGCCTATGCATAATATGTTCCGAGCTATCAGGCGCGTTCTAGATGAACATCCAGAATGTAAAGCGGTATATCCTATTCATATGAATCCTGTTGTAAGAAAAGCAGCAGAGGAAGAACTAGGGGATTGCGAGAGAATCCATATCATTGAACCTATTGAAGTCTTCGATTGTCATAATTTTGAGTCAAGATGCTATCTTTGCTTAACTGATTCGGGCGGTATTCAGGAAGAAGTTCCTTCATATGGTCGGCCAGTTCTTGTTATGAGGGATACTACTGAGAGACCTGAAGGGGTAAAAGCAGGAACCTTGCGTCTTGTTGGTACCGATGAAGATACAATTTATGAAAATTTTAAAGAACTTCTTGAAAATCAAGAAGCTTATGACGCAATGGCTAAGGCCTGCAATCCCTATGGAGATGGTAAGGCTTGCAAACGTATTGCAGATATTCTTGAAGGAAAAGAGTATCAGCCATGGCTAGTTGAATGAGGTGACAATATGGCAAAATTTATAGCGTTTTATCTCCCGCAGTTTCATCCTGTGCCGGAGAATGATAAATGGTATGGGAAAGGCTTCACAGAATGGACTAATGTTGCACAGGGAAGACCTTTATTTAAGGGACATTATCAGCCGCATATACCGGCAGATTTGGGCTTTTATGATTTGAGATTGCGTGAGACAGTGGTTGAACAGACTGAATTGGCTAAGAAATATGGTGTGGATGGTTTTTGTTATTGGCATTATTGGTTTGGCAATGGAAAGCAGTTACTCGAAAAACCATTTCAAGCACTGGTTGCCGATAAGACAATCCAATTTCCTTTTTCCTTAGCTTGGGCAAATGAAACCTGGGAAAAGAAATTATGGGATAAAAACAAGAAAAATGAAATTATAGCGGAGCAATTATACCCAGGTAAACAGGACTATATTGATCATTTTTATTCTTTGATAGACGCTTTTTCGGATGAACGATATATCAGAGTTGATGGAAAATTATTTTTTATTATATATCGGCCATTGGACTGTCCTGATGTCACTAACATGATGAATATTTGGAGAGAATTGGCTCAAAAGGAAGGATTAGGCGATTTTTATTTTGTAGCAAAAGATTTTGATTGCAGAGATAAAGATAAACTTTTCTCATTGGGATTTGATGCTATATATAACGACACTGTTTTGAATATACATCATAAACTTAGCATGGCAAGCAAAATCAGATTAAAAATTCAGAGAGATGTATTTGGAATGCCTACTACATTTAAGTATAGTGAGGCAATTAAGTATATGATCACAGATGATGATCGGTTGGATAATATTATTCCATTGATTGCGCCAAATTGGGATCACTCGCCTAGGTCTGGAAGAAAAAGCCTTATTTTCACAGATTGTGATCCAAATGTGTTTGAACAGGTTGTTAGAAATGCGGTTGAATCAATCAAGAACAAACCAGAAGAGAAAAAAATAGTTATGATTCGAGCTTGGAATGAGTGGGGAGAAGGAAATCACCTTGAACCCGATTTAAAATATGGATTGGGATATTTGCAAGCAATTAAGCATGTCAGAGAAGAAATGGGAATGTGATAATATGACTGAAATTTTAGGGGTTGTAGTTATCTATAATCCTGATATCAACAAATTAATCAATAATATAAATCGATATTTAGAAAACATCACATCTCTTATGATATGGCAAAATTCCATACTATCACAAGATCAAAAGGATAGAATAAAAAAAGAAACAACTGAGGGATTCAAAATCTTATTCGTAGGGGATGGAACAAATCAAGGTCTGGATGTTGCCTTTAATTATTCTTTTAGTTATGCAAAAAAGGT
The DNA here is from genome assembly GCA_963626755.1 of Bacteroidaceae bacterium. GTDB lineage: Bacteria > Bacillota > Clostridia > Lachnospirales > Lachnospiraceae > Anaerobutyricum. The sequence continues at coordinate 21,967 of CAVFXN010000036.1, read as the reverse complement.
GGGATACAAATGGCTTTTAACGATGGATCAAGATAGTGAGTGGAATAATTTTGCTCGATTTTTGACAGATGTTAATGATTGTGAAGACAGCGAAGCGGGAATCTTTGGTCCAGAAATCATAAATTCATTTGACAGAACTTCTGTATGTGTCGATGAAAGAAAAAATAATAGATATGAACAGGTCGATTTTGTTATATCTTCTGGGGCACTTTACTCAATAAATATTCTTGAGAAAATAGATGGATTTACGAAAGATTTTTTTATAGATGCTATAGATGAAGAAATTTGTTATCGAGCATCATCTATGGGCATAAAAACAGTCAAGGTTAAGGGCTCTTTTTTGGTTCAGGAATTTGGTAATTATCAGAAGAAGAGATTTTTAGGAAAAACCATTGCAACATCAAATTATTCTGCATTTCGTTACTATTACATAGCGCGGAATCATTTAAGGCTTGCAAGAAGTGGATTTGTAAAAGGTAAAGCAAAGAAAATAATGATTCATAATTACATTATTTCACCTTTCTTTAAAATAATATTGTTTGAAAACTGTAAAATATCAAAACTGTGGGCTATTGTAAAAGGGACTATAGATGGATTAAAAAAATACTGAGTGGGAAGTATAGATAGATGATACAAACTAATATATACACTGTGTTAATGATTTTATTTGCGTTATATGTAATTGTGAAACATTTTAATAAAATGGGTGTAATTCTTGTTGTATGGTATGCAATTATTGGAGTTATAGCTTCTGTTGCAGTTAATCAAGGATGCTTTGAAGGTAAAGACATTTCTTTTTTTCCGTATATATTCCTGATTTTTATATTTGCAATAGCCTTTTCTCCTTTTTTGAGTCGAAAGTCTGATGTATCGGTAGGTAAATTAGCATTTGAAATAAATATAAAATATGTTATTTTTGCATATGTTTTTGTGATAGCTTGTATTGTTTCTGTATCTTTTTTTCTGCCTCAAGTAATGGATTTATTTGCAACTGGTGACTGGAAAGCAAATAGAGCGAATTTATATAATGGATCTCTATCTTTTAATACAGTCTGGTACCAATATTATTCATTACAATTTTCTGGATATACTCGATTACTTGGACTTATAGTAGGATTTGCTTTTTTACGTAATAATGTACATATAAAATTAGGATGGGCATGTCTCCTTTTAGGTGTTGCAACAGAAATCCTCTCAGCAATGTATACATCGTCAAGAGGATCCATTGTAAATATTGCTATTTTAGTTGGTGTTATGTATGTGTTTTTTTATCAAGACTTGGAGAGAAAAAAGCGAAACTTTATTGTATTTCTAAGCTGCATGGCTCTTTTGGTGGTAGTTCCTTACGTTTTAGAGGTTACAGTTTCAAGATTTTCATCAGAAGCATCTACTTCTCTGATAGAGTATTTTGGACAATCACCGGTGGTTTTTAATTATGGCGTATTCGGTATCAATAAATATTTATATGGGAAATATGCTTTTGGTAATTTGTTTGGTGGAAGAGGGATATCACCTGCGGATGTTGGGGGATCATGGGGAAACGGTTTCTATACTTTTGTTGGGTGGCTATTTATTGATTGGGGGTGGCTTGGCACTATAATCGTAGCGTCAATCATAGCATTCTTAGTTGATTACATTATAAAAAAAGACGTATATTTAATTTCAGATGTATATATTATATTTTTTGTTTATTATACATTACAACAAGGTGTATTTGTCATAGGAAGAGACTATATGTATTATATTGTGGCTGCAATTTTAATATACTGGTTTTTGAGGATTTTCTTCGATAAATATAAATTTAAGATAGGCCGAATAGAATTATAATGTCTGGGAGAAAATATAATGAAGTTAGAAAGAACAAAGAATTCTATAAGAAATGCCACATATGGAATGGCCTATAAAATAATTTCAATAATAATGCCGTTTATTGTTAGAACCGTTTTCATTCAAACATTAGGAGTAGAATTCTTAGGATTAAACAGTTTGTTCACATCGATTCTTACTGTATTAAGTTTGACGGAATTAGGGTTTAGCAGTGCAATTGTATTTTGCATGTACAAACCAATTGTGGAAGACGACGCAGAAGCAATCAATGCACTCCTTTTATTTTACAGAAAGGTTTATGCATATATAGGAATTATCATTTCGGTCATTGGATGTGCTTTAATCCCGTTTTTACCATATCTTATAAATGGCTCTTATCCGGATTCTATAAATTTGGTCATTGTATATTTAGCATTTTTATTCAATACCGTAATTAGTTATTTCATGTTCGCGTACCTAGGCTCATTAATTACAGCCTTTCAAAGAGAAGATGTAATAAGTAAAATGAATATAATGATAACAACAGCAATGTATTTAGTGCAGATAATAGTTCTACTTGCTGTAAAAAATTATTATGCATATATTTTCGTAATGCCTGTGTTTACCATTATAAATAATATTCGAACAGCGGTCATTGCAAAAAAAATGTTTCCTCAATATAAACCGTCTGGGAAATTAAGTGCAGATATAAAAAAGCAGATTAAAGAAAAAATAAGCGGTTTAGTAATTTTTAAGTTATGTTATGTATCAAGAAATGCCTTTGATAGCATATTTATTTCTATGTTTTTAGGACTGGTTGATACGGCAATGTATAATAACTACTATTATATAATGAATGCTGTTGTTGGAGTTACTAATGTGCTGACTTCTTCTGTATTAGCAGGGGCAGGCAATAGTGTGGCAAGTGATACTCCAGAGAAAAACTATCATGATATGAATCGGATGAATTTTCTTTATATGTGGATTGCAGCCTGGTTTTCGGCCTGTTTGTTAACATTGTATCAGCCATTTATGCAAATATGGGTTGGAAAGGATTTGATATATCCTATAGGGGTAGTAATCCTTATTTGCGTGTATTTTTATATCCTAAAAATGGGAGATGTAAGATATATATACGAGCAAGCCAAAGGATTGTGGTGGGAATATAGGTATCGTTCTATTGCTGAAGCGATTGGAAATATTATCTTAAACTTGGTGTTGGGTAAACTTTTTGGTATATATGGTATTATTATCGCGACAGTTCTTACATTATTTTTTATTAATTATTTTTACGGAGCATTAATAATATTTAAGCATTACTTTGTTCGTCAGAAGATAAGTGATTATTTTTTGCAAAATGGATATTATGCTTTGACTGCTTTAATCAGTTGCGTATGTACCTATGTGGCCACAATTCATATGCCGTTTTCAATTATTGGCTTTATTCTTAGAATAATAGTATGCTTAATTCTTCCTAATGTGGTTTTGCTGCTTCTTTTATTTAAGACTCCTATGTTTAAATCGACTTATGTGTGGATAAAGCAGAGAGTTTTAAGAAAATAAAGTTGGAGGATTAGTTTTATGGATTTAGTTTCAATAATTATTCCGGTTTATAATCAAGAAAAATTTCTGGAGAAATCAATAAGTTCAGCACTAAGTCAAACTTATAGGAATATCCAAATAGTATGTGTTAATGATGGATCAACAGATGCAAGTTTGAGGATACTTGAAAACTTCGAGAGAAGTGACCATAGGATAATAATTGTTAATCAAAAAAATGGTGGTTTAGCTCATGCTGTTACTACAGGAGTAAAAAATGCAACAGGAAAATATATTTGTTTTTTGGATTCGGATGATTTCATAGGAGCGGATTTCGTACAAAACGCCATGGACGAGATAGGGGATTCGGATTTTGTTGCATTCAGTCATTATATAGATAACGAATCGACTCGATATGAAAAAAAAATTAAGGAAAATTTATCTTTAAAATCTGAGAAGCTAGAAGAAATTAGAAATAATTTGGTATGGGACAAAGATGCAAAAGTATTAGCGTCATCAGTGTTAAATTCAAGATGGAATAAACTTTATAAAAAAAGCCTTATTGATAAATTTATTGATAAATATGATTTCTGTGGAAGAGTTTCTTTTGGCGAAGATACAATTTTTACATATCTTATGCTAAAAAATGCAACGTCCGGAGAAGGGCGCAGAAAAACAAACTCATACTATTATAATACCGGAAACCAAAACTCTATGATGTCTAGTATCAATATCGATGGACATATAAAAAAGGCTAAAGATTCAATGATGATGTTATCACATTTGATATTAGATGAAGACGGAGACGTTTCTCAGGCGTATGCGATGTATTTTTTCTTGATAGAATCGCTTTTTCAACGGCTTGAATACGATAATGATGAAGATGCCTTTTTTTCATTATATCGTATATTGAGGAAGGATGCGTATTATCGCAAGGCTTTGAATTTTCTGATAGATAACAGTACGAAAAAAAGGAAAGTTGTATTTTCGTTAAGAAAATACATTCCATCCCCGCGTATTTATAAATTGATTTTTAAAATGAATAAAGTGTTGTGACAGGCAATTGTCCAAAAAAATTATAAGGATAAAGGAGAAAAGAACCATGTCTTTATTTAAAGATAAAACTTTGATGATTACCGGCGGAACCGGTTCTTTTGGTAATGCTGTTTTAAATAGATTTCTTCAAACTGATATAGGTGAAATTCGAGTTTTTTCTCGAGATGAAAAGAAACAGGATGATATGCGCCATGAATTTCAAGTGAAGATGCCAGAAAGTGCAGAGAAAATAAAGTTTTACATAGGTGATGTGAGAGATCTTCAGTCCTGCAGAAATGCCATGTATGGTGTTGATTATATTTTTCATGCAGCAGCCTTAAAGCAAGTTCCATCTTGTGAATTTTTCCCTATGGAAGCTGTAAAAACTAATATTATTGGAACGGATAATGTTTTGACTGCTGCAATTGAAGCGGGAGTCGAAGCAGTAATTTGTCTTTCTACTGATAAAGCAGCATATCCTATTAATGCGATGGGAAAATCGAAGTCATTAGAAGAATCTGTGGCCATTGCAAAATCTAGATATTCTGGAAAGACTAAAATTTGTTGTACACGTTATGGTAATGTTATGTGTTCACGAGGTTCTGTCATTCCTCTTTGGATTGATCAAATTAAAGCGGGAGTTCCAATTACTGTGACTGATCCAAATATGACTAGATTCATTATGAGTCTAGAGGAAGCGGTGGATCTTGTGCTTTATGCTTTCGAAAATGGTGAGAATGGAGATTTACTTATTATGAAAGCTCCGGCTTGCTCTATTGGGCTCCAGGCTGAAGCAGTTTGTGAGATATTTGGAGGAACGAAAGAAAACATCAAGGTAATCGGCATTCGACATGGCGAGAAAATTTATGAAACATTACTTACAAATGAAGAGTGCGCTAAGGCAATTGATATTGGTGGATTCTATCGAGTTCCGGCTGATAACCGTGGACTCAATTATGATAAATACTTTATAGAGGGTGACGTAAAAAGAAATACGTTGACTGAATTTAATAGCAATAATACAAGGCTTCTCAATAAGGAAGAGATTAAAGAAAAAATGCTTAAGCTTTCTTACATTCAGGAAAAACTTGCAGAGCTATAATTTACTGAATGGAGGTTTTAATGTTTACGACAGAACAAAGATTTTTCATTAAAATTCTTTATGATTTTATCAATAAGGAGAAGACTGCAGAGATACCAAAAGATCTTAATATGGAAATTATAGCTGCTTATGGAAAGAAACATGAAGTCCAAGCAATTTTGTATTATCAAACAAAGCTTCCGATCTTAAAAAAAGCATATTTTTCTACGCTTTATATAAATACAAACAGGGATAATCTGATCCAACAATTAAAGAGGCATTTTGATTTTCCGTATTTTATCATAAAGGGTGTGGAGATTGCCGAGCTTTATCCGGTCAAAGCATTGCGAACAATGGGGGATACAGACATTGTGGTTCATGTTGAGGATATGGAAAAAGCACATACGATATTTCTTAATCAAGGTTATCGAAATAAATCAAGGAAACTTGAAAGCGAATGGCATTATTATAAGGACAAAATGGAGTTTGAGCTTCATGATCAACTGTTATATACGGAAAATGTAAATGATTCGGAACAACAGTTATTTTTCAATGACTGTTGGAGTCATTGTAACAATAATCAGTTGGATTGGAATTTTCATTTTTTGTTTTTGGTTTCTCATCTGCGGAAACATTTTATGAATCAAGGAGTTGGCTTTAGGCAATTTATGGATATTGCGATTGTATCGAAGTATGGAGAGTTAGATTGGACATGGATTGAGAATAGGGCAGAAGAAATTGAATTGCTTCCTTTTCTTAGGACGGTTTTAACCTTTTGCAATCGCTGGTTTGGTACTACAACTTCTATAAAATTGGTAGACATTACGGAGGAGTTTTTCGAAATATCTACACTCAAAATATTTGAGGATGGAGTATTTGGATTTTGCAATGAAGAAAATGCAGGCAGTGAAGCTGTTAATTTGTATCGTAAGAATGGTAGAATTGGAATGATAAAGGCCACGCTGCATCAGATTTTTCCGCGTTATAGAGAGATGAAAGTGGTGACAGAGTATGCTTTTATCGATGGTAAGCCGTTTCTGCTTCCCGTTGCATGGATTTATAGAATCATTATAAAAGGTAAGAAAAAGGGGGCAGTGAAAGCAAAACTAGGAAAAACGTTTGCCAGCGAGGAGACAATTGAAAGACGAGAAGAATTGTATAAGCAGTGGGGATTATGATAATCGAAGAACGTTCGTTGTATGAAAAACAGTTTGAGGTTCCGGATGAAGACACGCTGATGATATTCAAATTCGGTAAGAAACGCTGGATAGATAGACAATCACAACGAGGAGGGAATAAAAATGAGTGAGAATTATAATCATGACTTCAAATGGAAAAATGATAGTCGCCTGAAGATTATGATCGGTTGTGGCACTCGCCCGGAGATCATACGTCTGGCGGCTGTGATAAAAAGATGTCGTGAGTATTTTGATACATGCGTAGTGTATTATAACCAGAACTGGGACAGGAACCTAAGTACTGTGTTCTGGGAGGATTTTGAGCTGACGAATACCTTTGGAGAGTACGGGCCTGATATCCTGATGCCAGTGGTTGGAGAAAACCTTGGAGTTACCTGTGGAAATATCTTAGGAAGAAGCTACGAACTGCTTAGCAGCTTACAGCCGGATGGATATCTGGTGCTTGGGGATACGAATAGCTGTCTTTCTGCTATTAGTGCAAAGCGCCTGCATATTCCACTTTTCCACATGGAAGCGGGTAATAGATGCAAGGATGAATGCCTGCCTGAGGAGACGAATCGGAGGATTGTGGATGTGATTTCTGATGTGAATCTGTGCTACTCTGAGTTTGCGAAAAAGTATCTGGCAGATACGGGGCTTCCAAAAGAAAGAACATATCAGACTGGGTCACCCATGGCTGAAGTGCTGCGGATGAACTTGGATAAGATAGAAGCATCAGATATACTGGATCGTCTTGGCCTTAAACCGGATAAATATATCCTGCTTTCTGCTCATCGTGAAGAGAACATCGACACCGAGAAGAATTTCACTTCACTTTTTACAGCAATCAATGCTCTCGTTGAGAAGTATGATATGCCCATTTTGTATTCCTGTCATCCGAGATCAAAGAAGAGACTGGAAGCGACTGGATTTAAGCTGGATCCACGCGTTAGGGTTAACGAGCCTCTTGGATTTAATGACTACAACAAACTTCAGATGAACGCCTTAGCTATCGTTTCGGATTCCGGCACCCTGCCGGAAGAGGCAAGCTTTTACCTTTCCATCGGTAATCCGATTGCCGCTGTCTGTATCAGAACTTCTACGGAGAGACCGGAAGCTTTGGAAGCTGGAGATTTCATTCTAGCAGGGATCACTACAAATGAACTTTTGAATGCTACTTCAATGGCTATTGACATGAAGCAGAGGGGAATCTTGGGCAAACCATGCCCTGATTATACGGATGAAACCGTGTCAATGAAGGTGGTAAGAATCATTCAGGGATATGTGAATGTGGTCAACAAGATGGTTTGGAGGAAATAATATTGAATATTCTGGTTACCGGAGCGAAGGGCATGGTGGGAACCAGTCTTTGCAACAATCTAAAAAATATCAGGGATAATAAAAACCGTACAAGGCCAAATATAAAAATAGATGAAATCTACGAGTACGACATTACTTCTACGCCGGAAGAACTGGATGAGTACTGCGCGAAAGCTGATTTCGTTTTCAATCTGGCCGGTGTGAACAGACCGAAAGATAATAGTGAATTCATGACTGGTAATTTCGGATTTGCATCTACTCTGCTGGAGACATTAAAGAAGCACGGCAATAGAGCAGGAGTTATGCTTTCGTCATCAGTGCAGGCAACCCTGGCAGGCCGTTTTGGAAATTCTGACTATGGAAGATCCAAGAAAGCAGGAGAAGAGCTGTTCTTCCAGTATGGAGAAGAGACAGGGGCACCTGTCTACGTTTATCGTTTCGTAAATTTGATGGGACACAGCAGACCAAAGTATAATAGTGCGATTTCTACATTCTGCTGGGCCGTGGCGAATGACGAGGAGTTTACGGTAAACGACCGAAATACTGAACTTGAGGTGCTTTATATTGATGACCTTGTTGAAGGTATGTTTGACCTTCTTGAGGGAAAAGAGCAGCATTGCGAGTTCGATGGTGTGGAGACAGTTCGGAAAGTAGATGGGAGATATTGTTGTGTGCCGGTCACGCACAAGGCAACGCTGGGGGAAATCGTCGATCTGTTACAGGAGTTTAAGAATCAGCCGGCTAGTTTATTGATGCCGAAGATGCCGGAAGGTTCCTTTGCAAAGAAATTGTTTAGTCTGTATCTGAGTTATTTGCCTGCTAACAGGTTCAAGTATGCTATGAAGATGAATGTAGATCAACGTGGCTCTTTTACTGAGCTTGTACACACAACTGACTGCGGTCAGGTTTCGATCAATATTTCTAAGCCAGGCATTATGAAGGGACAGCACTGGCATAATTCCAAGTGGGAGCAGTTCATTGTTGTTCATGGGCATGGACTGATCCAGGAGCGGAATATCAATACCGGAGAAAAAGTAGAATTTGAAGTTTCTGGCGATAAGATAGAAGCCGTATATATGATTCCCGGATGGACACATAATATCATCAATTTGTCTGATACCGAGGATCTTGTTACGGTAATGACTTGCAATGAGATTTTTGATCCGGATCATCCGGATACATTCGGAGAACCTGTGTAAAAGTAATGTCCGGATTGTAAAGTACAATTCAGTTCATTCAAAGAGCCATTATAATACAAAATGTATAAAAACCGCGATTCAAATTGACTTTCGCGCAACCTGATGATAATATATACATGTGTTATTAGTATGTTGAATGGAGAGATATATCATGGAGCAGGGACGCGTAAGAATTGAAAGAATAGAGATTGAAAATTTCAAGAATGTAAAAAAGGGGCAAATTTCCCTCAAAAATAATAGAAAAAATTATAAATCAAGTATTTTAGGAATTTATGGTCAGAATGGTTCAGGTAAGACTGCGCTGATCGATGCAATCATGTTGCTGAAACTTGCGTTTTGTGGTCAGAGCGTACATCCACAGTATGCGGATTATATTCATGTTGAGGCTGAGAGTGCTAAGCTTAAGTTTGATTTTTCTGTAGAGATTCCGGAAACAAGGACTTCATACGATGTTATTTATGAGTTCAAACTTAAAAAAGAGCTGAATGATAATAATCAGAATATTTCCGAGCCTGAAAATTATAAAGCAGTCATTTTTGATGAAATTCTTAGCTGTTCTTATGTACGTGGTACAGACAAGAATAGAATGGCAAAGCTGATTAATACAAGATCAAAAGAGGTTTTTACGCCTCGAAATAAATATCAAGAATTGGTTGGTAAAGATAAAATATTAGCAACCGACCTTCAAGTCGCAAAGCGTCTTACTTATACAACGTCCCGTTCCTTTATATTTTCGAGAGAACTGTTGGAAGTTATTCAAAAGAATTGCAACCAGCTTGTTTACACAGACCTTCTCAAAATGCTTGTGGACTATGGTAACTTTAAATTGTTTGTAATTAATACGCAGAATAATGGATTGATTACCATGAATGCGTTACCTTTGGCTTTTAAGTATGAAAGCGGGTACACAGGGATGGTAGGAAATATTATGTTGCCGTTGGATGAGGCTGCGACTATACCGAAGGAAGCAGCTGAGCTTATTGAGAAGATTATTCCGAATATGAATATGGTTTTATCTAAGATAGTTCCGGGACTGACCATAAGTATGTATAATTTCGGACATCAGGTATTGAAAAATGGAAACCTTGGATGCCGTGTGCAGCTGATGTCTTACAAGAACAGTAAGGAGATTCCACTCCGGTATGAGTCGGAAGGGATTAAAAAGATAGTCTCTATTTTACAGTTGCTGATCGTTGTATATAATAAGCCTTCTATTACAGTGGCAATTGATGAGCTGGATGCCGGGGTATTCGAATACTTACTTGGAGAACTTTTAAGAATCATTTCTGAGAAGGGTAAAGGGCAGCTGATCTTTACTTCTCATAACCTGCGCCCCTTAGAAACGTTGGATCGAGGATTTATTGCGTTTACTACTACGAATCCGGAAAATCGTTATCTTAGATTGACCAATGTGAAAGAAAACAATAACCTGAGAGACTTCTATTACAGAGATATTGTGTTGGGTGAGCAAAACGAGGTCGTTTATGAGCCGACAAATAATTATGAAATCGCATTGGCATTTAGAGAGGCTGGTGAGATGTAGTGGCAAGGAAAAAGATTGTCTTTGTAATTGTAGAAGGACCATCAGATGATGAAGCATTATAAACCAAAATCATAAAAACCTATAACAGGGGTGTATCATGGCGGAATTTCAAATAAAATTAGCAGATCAGATCATAGAGATCTCATCTTTATATACAGATATATTGGACATGTGCAAAAATTATCTTTGCGAGGAAGGCAAACCGGATTTTCGTATCGTCAGCTCTGAGGAAGAGATTGCGTTTGAACGGAAGAAAAATAGTGCACAGGAAGAGTTTTCGGATGCCTACTTGGAGACGCTGGCTGTATATCGTGCGATTGCAGGGCAGATGCTCCGGTTTTCGACTTTTTTAATCCACGGTTCGGTTGTGGCTGTAGCTGGGGAGGCCTTTATGTTTACGGCACCAAGTGGAGTGGGTAAGACGACCCGTACGACTATGTGGCTGGAACAGATCGAGAACTCGTATATAGTCAATGGAGATAAGCCGCTCCTGAAAGTGACGGACACGGAGGTGCTGGCCTGTGGGACGCCGTGGTGTGGTAAGGAGAATTTAAATACGAATGTGAATGTGCCGCTTCGGGCAATCATCTTTCTGGAAAGGGCGGAAAAAGTTTCGATGAAAAAAATACCTTTTTCGGAAGCGTTTTTATTGTTGTTAAGACAGACATACCGTTCTGGAAAGCAAGAGGAGATGGTGAAGACTTTAGGGCTGTTAAAGCAGCTAAACAGAAAGGTAGAGTTTTATAAATATGATATCAATCTGGAAGATACCGATATGTGTAAGATTTATAAGATGATAACGGGCCATGACAGATAACTTTAATAATAGTGAAAATCATACAGATTTATGTAACGATTCAGCACCTCATTCGCAAAAACGCTGCTTAGCAGCTATCCTTTTGCTCATGTGGTAACTTCGCCATATAAAACTGCATGTCTGCTTGAATGCAAGCATTCGCAGATCGCAGTTTTGCATGGCTCTGAATCGTTACAAAAATATTTGACAATCTTCACATTGGGGGGGTATTATATAGATAAGCTTTCTCAAGGAGAAAAGGATAGTTTTCTCACACAGGGAGTAAAGTGGTTATTATATAATAAGATAAACAAAAGGAGTACAATTATGAAAAATTTTGAGAAACCGCAAATGGAAATAGTAGAATTTGAAGCAGAAGATATTGTAACTACATCAGCTTGCTCTTCAGTTAGTTTTTGTATTGATAACATCACAGAAGAAGGAGATGCAGGAGGTGCTGTGTAGTTAAAATAGTGGCTTTTGCAGATTTGCAGTAGGGATTTTGCAGAGTAGTTTTTTCAGTCTAAGTGAGGCAGTGTATCCAATCATAGCAGGATTGGTTTCATTGCCTCTTTTCTTTTCCAGCAGGAAGACTTCCACCTTTAAGGTGGGAGGTGAATTGCGTAGGTTCCTCACTTGATATTGTGCCATAATTATAATATAATATATTCAATCAAATAATAAAGAACAGATGGAATACAGCGAAAGAGCTATTTGAGTATATAAATCAGCAAGTCTATAAACCATAGAAAAGTGCAGGCAGCAGACTTCTGGAGAAAGGAATCTTATGGAGAGTATAAATATTCAGGAAGAAGTCGAGTTTACCGGAACAATGAGAGACATTTTCCGAAGAATAAAAGTAAATATTGAGTTTTCAGGTTTAGGGCAGAAAAGTATCTGTATTAGCAGTTCCGTAGCAAATGAAGGCAAAACTGTGATGGCTCTAGGTATTGCCAAAGCATATGCGGAGGAAGATGGGAAAAAAGTACTGCTATTAGATGCGGATATTCGAAATTCTATTATGAATTTAAAGCTTGGGTATAGCAGTAGATTAAAAGGACTGACAGAGTGCATTACGGGAAAGATTGCAATGGAAGATGCCGTCTATCAGACCAATATTGATGGGTTGTATCTTACTCCCTGTGGCAGAAAGACCAATAATTCAACCCAGCTTTTTCAAAGAAAGACTTTTGAATCTTTTATGAAATACGTGAAGGAGCGTTTTGATGTCATCATTGTTGATACACCGCCAGTGGGAATTATTATAGATGCGGCCGTGATCGCTTCTCTTTCGGATGCCTGTCTGATGGTAGCAGGTGCGAATATGGTGCATCGAAAAGATATCAAGGCAAATATTCAGACGCTGAAAAAAGCGAATAAGAATTTTCTTGGGGTTGTTTTAAATAAATCAAAAGATAAATTGGATGGATATGGAAGAAGGTATTATAAATATTACAACGGTTACGGAAAGGAAGAATAAGCAGATGGATCAAAATAAAATGTTTCCTGAAGAGCATAATGATATGAGGCGGGAAAATATGTCTGATCAGATTGATCTTCTGGATCTGTGTCAATATATATTAAAATTCTGGCCGCTGCTGCTTGCGGGAATGCTTCTCGGTGCGCTGGTGTTGGGCGGGCTCAGATACCGGCAGAAATACACCTATACTTCAGCCTCCACTCTCTATGTATTTTCTGCTGCGAATACGGAGACCAGTGTGTCTGATTTGGATATGGGTACCAAGTTGTCTGTAGATTTTGTGGCAATGATAAAGAGTAATCCGGTGTTTGATCAGGCGATTAAAGATGTGAAAAAAGAGATGGGTATTACCCTTACGAGACGGGATGTCAGTAATTCCCTTACGATTTCCCATGCGGATGATACACGAATGCTTACGATTCAATGTACGACAACGAATGCGGTACTGTCGAAGGAGATATGTGAGTCGGTGACCACGACCACATCAAAAAGGATGAGTGAGATTACCCGGACAGAATCCCCTACACTGGTGGAAGCGGCAGAAGTGGCAGCGACTCACGATCCGCGGGGAGTTTTGATGCAGACAGCGAAAGGAGCACTGGGATGTCTTGCAGTGCTTGTTTTGATTCTTTCCGCTATCTATGTGTTAAATGATAAACTTCGTAAATCAGAAGATGTGGAGAAGTATCTGGGAGAAGTGCTCATCGGTACCGTGCCTTATGAGAAATCCCTGGTATATCGGAAGAAGAAAGAAGAGAAAAAGGGTAAATGACATATCGGGCGGAAGGCGGTCATGTGAAGAGACGGCTGGGATTGTCGATGAATAACTCCTGTGCATATTCCTGGCCATATTTTCTGGCAATGTAATCGGCACAGGCTCCGATATGGCTTGGCCGGCTGGTCATGTTATGGACATCCGATGCCACATAATCTACCAGTCTTTTTTTGAGAAGGGCTTTGCAAAATCGTTTGCTTTTCCATTCGTCGATGCCCAGAATGCTGTCGGCATTGACCTGGATGGCTGCACCCATATCCCGCAGGGACTGGATCAGGGGATAATTTCGGTGGATTGCCGGATATCGTTCGATATGGGCGATGATCGGCTGATAACCCATTTGCAGATATTTCTGTGTGTTTTCTTTGATGAAGTCCGGGGTATGCCTTCCGGAAAATTCCAGCAGAAGGTTTTTCGTGGAATTCAGGGTATAAATTTTTCTTTCTTTTAAAAAATGTTCCAGGTCAGGTACCGCATGGAATTCGCGGCCGAAAGCGATGGTCAGATCTGGAAAACGCTGGCGAAGTTCCTGTAACAGGATCTGATACTGGCGATCGATTTCTTCTTCGGTTGGTTCAAACATATGCAGGCGGAAATGGGGAGTGAGCATGATTCCGGTGACTCCCTGATGGATTTCATCCTGTATGATCTTTAATGCTTCGTTGATGGAAGCGGCTCCATCATCTACTTTTGGAATAATATGGGTATGTATATCATAGATTCCATTCATTCTTCTTGTATTTCCTTTCACATATCATAATCTGTCTTCGGCGGGATATATTGCCGTAAGAACTGTTAGTTTAATACATAGTCTATCTTCGGCAGGGATACATTGCCATAGGCACTGGTGTACCACACAGGGGTTCCGCTGACTTCGATTTTAAATGCCCTGGTGATATGGTCTAATAGTCTGGCCTGTCCGATCTCGTCTTTTTGATACAGGCCGATGCTGACGTAGAAGACTCCTTTGGCGATCATATCCATGTCCATGGAGAAGTGGATCCTGGCCTTTCCCTCATCGATGTGGGTTAAGTTGATATTGTCCGACCAGCCGGTTCCAAGCCCGGCATCGGTATCCGTCCGGAGCGTCAGACGAAACTGTATTTCTTTGATTGGTTGTGTGAGCTGTATGTCTACATCCATCTCAAGGTTTTCTCCCGGTTCATAGACGGCGGTTACTTTTCCCGGTAAGATGAGGTGGGTCATTTGGATGGCCTTTTCGTTGGCGAAGGACAGATGCGGTAATTTGGTCAGGTCAATGTCTACCTGATTTTCCCCGATTGAGTGGTCCATATAGATGGCAATCGCATGCTCTACGTCCCCGTCATAGATGATTTTTCCTTTTTCGAGAACGATACAGCGTTTGCACAGACGTCGGATCGTGTTCATATTGTGGCTGACATAGAGGATGGTACGGCCTTCCATATCTGCCACTTCCCGCATTTTATCCAGGCATTTATTCTGGAAGGTCATATCTCCGACGGCCAGTACCTCATCCATGATCATGATCTCGCTGTTTAGGTGGGCGGCGACGGAGAATGCCAGTTTGACAAACATGCCGGAGGAATAACGTTTGACGGGCGTATCGATGAATTCCCCAATTTCAGAAAATTCGATGATCTGATCGATCTGCTGGTCGATTTCTGCTCTGGTCATACCCAAAATCGCACCGTTCATATAGACATTTTCCCGTCCGGTCATCTCCCTGTGAAAACCGGTTCCGACTTCCAGCATCGAAGTGATGCGGCCATAGATATCAATTTCCCCTTCGGTAGGGGCGGTGATTCGGGACAGAATTTTTAACAGGGTAGACTTTCCCGCACCGTTTGAGCCGATAATTCCAACGGTCTCTCCCTGTGCGATTTCCAGGTCAATGCCGTCTAAGGCCATGAATTTCCTGCCGATCAGGTCTGCGTTCATGCCAATGCGCAGGTTTGGGTCTTCTTTTCCACGTTTTTTCGCCCACCAGGACTGCAGTTCTTCCTGTAAGGTTCTTCCGCCGATCATTCCGAGGCGGTATTGTTTTTTCAGTCCGGATATGATGATGGCGGGCTCGTTTGCTTGCTGATTTTTCATAACTGGCCTCCTTATACCGTGTCGATAAATGTGCGTTCTACCTTGTTAAAAACAAGAACAGAGAACACACCGACAATCAGGGTGAATACGATGGAAATCGCGATACTGCAGGGCATGATGGTTCCTTTTCCAAGGATGGCATAGCGAAACAGTTCGACCGGGGCGCAGACCGGGTTAAGTTCAATGAGTGTCCGGATCCATCCGTCTGGAAGCTGGGAAAGGGGATAGACGATCGGAGTCGCGTACATGCACAGGGATACCCCGAAAGATACCAGTACACTTAAGTCCCTGTATTTGGTGGTTACACTGGAAATCAGGATACCGCATTCCATGCCGAGGAGCCCGATCCAGACAAGGATCACGGGAATCAGAAGCCAGAAGATCCAGTGTGGGGATACCACTTGATGGATGCAGTAAAAGACCAGGAGCACCATAACCAATATCATGGAAATTCCAAAGCGTATGATCGCGGAAAGGACGTTGGAAATGGGTACCGTCAGTCTGGGAAAATAAATCTTTTCAAACAGGCCGGCATTTCCCGTAAATGTGCTGGCATTGCTCGTGAGGCAGCTCGAGAACAGGTTCCAGATGGCTGTTCCTGACAGGTAAAATAAAATCTGCGGGATGCCATCGGTAGACAGTCTTGCGATATTTCCGAACAGGACGGTATATACGATCGATGTCAGAAAGGGGTTGATAAACAGCCACAGTGGACCGAGGATCGTCTGTTTATAGGTGACCGTGAAAGAACGCTGGGTAAAGAGAAGGATCAGGTCCCGATATCGCCATACTTCTTTCAGATGCAGGTCAAACCATTTATGGGAGGCACTGATGTGCGTGTGTATCTGGTAATGCTTGTTTTTCATAAATAAAATCCTTTAATCATGGGCAGGAGGCCAATCGTTGTGGGCAGCTTACGGCTGCCGTCAGTCAGGGGAGGTTGGGAAAATGGGACTCTGCCTTTTTAGGTCGTGGGTAACTGGCGTGTGATCCGTCTTTTGAGAAAGCACAGACATCTTCTGGCAAAGGACTTGGCACGAAGCAGGAAAAACCGCAGGGGATAGACATCACACCACAGATGGACATAACATAGGTATTTCCAATCGGTTACTTTGATGGTCTTTTGATCCCGGACGACGGCAGTCAGTTTTCCAAGGATCTGTTCTCCGGAAACGGTGTCTCCGCTGACACAGTGATCACCTACGATCCAGAACGTCCCATCCGGATGAACTTTCAATACCCGGTGGAGTACATATTGTTTTTTCCCCTGCCAGAACCTGACAAAGAGTACGGCATCCAGTTTTTTTACTTCGGACGGTTTACAGGACTCGATCACCATAATATCCCTGGCTGCACGAAGCAGGGGCATCATGGAGGTCCCTTTATTGGTATAAATTAATTTGCCGGTGGAGTGTAACTGTTCTTCAAATGTCATGGATATCTGCTGCCTTTCTGTCAGTGTTCAATCATTTCTTCTATTGATTTCTGTTGATTCTGTCTGTATGCTATACCTGTTTTTCACATATTGAAAACAGGACTTCGTAAAAACGAAGTCCTATGGAGATGAATTTTGTCTTCTTAATGTTTTGCCGCATCCAATATAGCTTCTTGGGACTGTTACATTGGTTCTTCCTGGTGATTGGCTGCATCGGATCGGGAGTCCTTGTCCTGTTCTTCTGTTTCTTTCGGATGCTTTGCTGCATGTAACATGGCTTCCCGGGTCTCTTTCAGCTTGTGGAGCTGTTTGCCACCCTGACATTGACCGGTTTCCGGGCATGACTCCGGCCAGATACAGGAAGGATATAAGGGACATTCTTCACAAGTGGGCGGTATGGCATGGGTTTTCCATTGGTTCAGGAGATCCCGGTTATATTCTTCGGAATCAATCATGCCAAAGTGCTCCAGTGCGGGACTGTGTTCACACTTGGTAAGTTCCCCTCCCGGCTGAATAATGACGGAATGGTCATTATCCGCCATACAGTGGACAGTGCTGAGGGATGGAAGATGTTTATGATTGAAATACATGCCTTTCTGGGCAATCTCTTCATTGAGGCTGGTTACCAGATCTATGAGATAATTTCTCTCTTCGGTCGTATAGGTTCTCGGGTCGATACCTGCCCCTTCAAACAGTTCATGGACATACATGGATATGTTCTTATGGCCTGCAAAAGTCTCGCTTAATTCCTGGATCAGCAGACGGATATCTTCTATATTATGGAATCCGAGGTTCATTCGTATGGAAACAAAGATGTCAGCCTGGAGGAGCAGACGGATATTTTCCAAAACAGTTTGATACGGACTTCCCTTCATGTTGACATAATCCTTCACCTGGTTGTAAACCGGTTCGGTTCCATCGATGGTAATCTGGATACGTTTGAGGTTCCAGTCATCTCTGGCTGTGGCTACCAGTTCTTTATTGAAAAGGGCACCATTACTGATCATGGAAGAATGGAAGGTAATTCCTTTTTCGGTCAGTTCCTCTGTAATCTGTGATATGATCTTCGCCCCCATTAAAGGTTCCCCGCCAAACCATAGGATCGAAATATCCTTTCCCTGGCAGTGGTCAGTGATGTAACGGACCACTTCATGTGCCCTTTCTTCGGTCATATGAACATGTTCGTAGTCACATTCATAGCAGTAAAAACATCGGGCATTACAGTAGGTGGTCGGCAGGATCGTATAGCCGACGATGCTTTTGTCCTTGTCAAGTTTGGATAAAATCTGTCGGATCTGATGAATGACTTTTTTCTCATCGTAGTCAACCGGGACAAGGAAATGTTCCTGAACCAGGCTGGCATAGGTAGAGGGAACAGCAGCCGGCAAGTGCTTTAAAAAATCCTGTTCCTCTGAATTCAGCTTCACAAGTTCACCAGTGATGGCATTATGCAGCAGCAGCTCATCTTCATACTCCTGGGTGAGCGTGTATTTCATCAGACGGTACGGGGTATCTTTTAAGGACTGTTTCCCCCAGATTTTTTCGATACGGCTCTGTGCCTTCTTAATGATCTCCATATTACACTACCAATCCTGCTTCTTTCAGCTGCTTCGTATATTCATAAACGGAATCCCTGAGTTCTTCTTCTGAGGAATCGTAATCTTCCTGAAGCTTCTGGATGATCTCTTCCTCTGTCAGGTCATCTTTTAAAAGCCCCAAAATGGCTGCAGCACTTTCATTTAACTTTAAGATGCTGTGTGTTTCATCGGCACTGTCTCCTACAGGAATGGCCATTAACTGATCATCGATCTCCATGATCTCATAGGTATATTTTAATTTCATTAGGATTCTCCTTTTTGTTGTGATGGTTCAGCCAGATGCGAAACATTAATATTTTTAATTATAGCATAGTATTTTGTAACAATCAATTAGTTTTCCGGCTCCTGTATCTTAATATATCCGCCGTCGGAGCTGGCTCCGTCATAGTACATGCTTTCGGAAAAGGTCGTGCATGGGAACATATACTCCATGAGGTCAGATAACTCGACAATCTTGAGCCGCTGGCCGCCGGAATACCAGGAGCGGTCTACGGAGTCGGAGAGGAGGACTTTTCCGTTGGTCAGCACACCGAGCAAAATCATGGTGTGGTAGGAATTGGTCCAGCGTTGGCTGTTTTTGCGGTGTTTGTTGCTTTTCTGGCGCACTTCAAAAATAATCGGATTCCCCGTTTTCAAGTGGGAGAGAATGTCCTCCCGGGCTTCGGTTTCCGAATACGTCCGGACATATTGATTGGATACTCCGCAGGACTTCAGGATCGAGGAGATGCCATAAAGGGAGAGCGGCATCTGTCTTCTCAGAGAACGCCGCACATGCTCGCGGTTCCAGGCATTCGAAGAAGTAAACTGTTTTTCCGGGCCGTCGATGACGGCACTTGGGAGGATGTCCGCATATTTTTTCTGGTAGGCTCCCAGGACGGAGGCGAGAGAGCAGGTGGCACAGCCGTGCCATGCAAGGTAATTATCGTATTTCGGATAATTATGGGCATTTTGTTTATAAAGACAGTAAGTCCTCTTTTTTCCTGTCTGTGTCAAAACAGAGAATTGGCTGGAATTTCCGTCATAGGTATCTTTGATGACATTCACATAAATCTTGCAGGAAGCATTGCCAAGGCGGCCGGTGATCACGGCAGTGCCCGATTGTTTGGTGGTAATGTTTCCCTGTCGGTCCACCTGGGCGACCGAAGTGCTGTCGCTGCTCCAGGAAGGAGATCCATATTTTGCACAGAGGGACTGGCTGGCAGAGGAAAGTTTGATCTGATACGAATCTCCGGTTTCGATAAAAAGGAGGGGTTCCTCCGTCTGCAATGCATTGTTCGGAAGGGAAGGAATCGTCTGGGAGGAGGAAACGGTTTCGGTTTCTTCCGTGTCTGTCACGTGGACAGTGCATTGCCATAATCTGCCGTTCCGGTTGTAAATCAGTGACGAATAACCGGGCTCTTCAGCCACAAGAGTGCCTTCCGGGCTGATGGAAGCGATGGTCGGGTCCGAGCTGTAATAGGAAGAAAGGCGGTCCGCATGAAAAAAGAAAAGACGCTTCTGATCTCCGGTCTTCAGTGTCAATGTAGGGCCAAACAGGGCAGTATCCCTGGTCTGACCTTGCTGCACCTGCTGCCCGGAAGAGGCAGGGTTCTTTTTAGCCCAAACAGGGCAGACACAGAGAACAAGGATGAGGAAAGATATAAAAAAAGCAGAACAAAATCTCTTATTTTTCAAATGCATAATAAACCTCCTGCATGTTATTTTTATACATAAAAGTATAACACAGAACCGGAAAAAGAAAGAGGGAACGAGAAAAGTTTAATAAAAATTAAAAAATATGAAAAAATTTTACCGCAGGCCGAGGCATCGGGGCAGATGGCATTGATTTCTTCAAAAGCAACTGCTATTATATAGTTGTAACAAGATAATATGGATGAATGGAGGTAACAGTATGGACAAAAAAGATTTTACAAAGCCGGAAATGGAGATTATTGATTTAGGGGGGGAAGATATTATCACTACCTCAGACGCCAGTATAACTAAAGGGTGTCCAACTGGTGATGGTTCGCCAACTACTGATGAGAGTGGTACTATATGGGGAGACTAATGCCCTCTCCGGCACAGTCTCTCTATACCATCCTGTTTTCGGATGAAACAAAAGGGAGGAACAAGAATGAGGAAAGTAACAAAATTTTTTGCGGCTGCCCTGGCCTGTATGATGGCTTTTGCATTGCAGGCACCGGTGAATGCCGCACAAGCAGGAGAAACGAAGGCGGTTGTGCAGTCGGTCAATGACCAGAGCAGTGCCAAGGCTTCGGTGCAGGGGGATGTCAGCTATAAGATCAGCTATCTTACAACGAGCAGTGTAGGAATCAGCTTTAATAATCCGGATGGCTATCGTATTCTTGTGAAATTATATAATTATAAGAAAAAGCAGATCGCCCAGATGTACTGTTATTCCTATGCTTCTTTTTCTGTGAAGAAAAACCAGGTGTATTATTACAGGGCGAGTGCCTATCAGTATCAGGCGGAAACAGGGCAGTATGTCCAGGTGACCAACTGGTCTGCTTACAAAGGTTTTAACACGGTAAAGTGTAGTTTGTCTTTAAAATCCGGACGCAGGGTTAAGATTAAGACACCGAAGGTAAAAGGGGTAAAGAGATTTACGCTTTACATGAGCACGAAGAGTGACAGCGGATACAGAAAAATAAAGACTGTGAAAGCAGGAAACAGCATAATTATATCAAAATACAAAGGCAAGAAATTCGTAAAATATAAAAACTATTATTACAAGGTAGTCCCAAATAAAGGGAAGGTGAGCCTCGGTTATTATTTCTGGGTATATTAATTGCTGTGAACTATAAAATAAGCCCCCGTGATGGGGTTCCAATCTTTACTGGAGAATGCAGTAAGAAAGGAATCACATCACGGGGGCTATTTTTATGTAATAGAGAACTTCGTTCCTATTACATAAAACGCTCCGCGAGGATGCGCACTTCGCGGAGATGAAATTTATGCTTCGCATACCGCTCAGGCGCGCAAGTGTGCGGTAAGCGCACACTTGATTTTGTAGTAGAGAACTTCGTTCCTATTACATAAAACGCTCCGCGGGGATGCGCACTTCGCGGAGATGAAATTTATGCTTCGCATACCGCTCAGGCGCGCA
>CAVFXN010000035.1:0-19597 GCA_963626755.1 Bacteroidaceae bacterium | reverse complement strand
ATCCCTTACATCTTTATTTCGATTCCTTTACGTTTTCTTCTTTTCCACAAGAGAATCCGCAAAAGGGATTTGTGAAGTTATTCTCACGGTTTTTTCGTGCAACTTTGATATGATACCGCATTTTTTTCGATATGTCAATCACTTTTTTTAAATTTTTTATTTTTTTCTTTTGGTCCCTTTTGACATCAACTGTTACCTTTTTTCCAGAAAGACAGTTTCATCTCTACAATCTTATCATGAAATACCACCTGATATGTACGCCAGCCTTTAGCCGGGATGATCGACTGGATCGAATTTCCATTCAGCTCGCCTTGAAATAAAATACTTCCTCTTTGATTGATAATGGTGCACTCATTATCGGTTGTTGCAATGATTTCTTTTCCATACATCGAAATCGTATCATAATTCATATCCAGAACCCGCTTCAGTTTTCTCCTCCCTTTTTTATTATAAAGAAGGAGTTCATATTTCCCCTGTTCCGGATTTTCTGTATTGTCCAGAATATATCCCACATAATTTTCTCCTTCAAACACACTCTGTATCTGTTTTTTAAAACGGATCTTCTTTTTTAATTTCGGTTTTTCTTTTATATTATAGAAAAAAGTAGTGTTATTCCCAAATGCAGCCACTGTATTGTTGTCAAGAAAACTGATTTTCGGAATCAGGGTTTCTTCATAATTAAAGCCGCCCTTTAAGGTAACGTCATCTGATTGAAGTTGAGTACTGAAATCATAAAAAGATATTGATGTCTGATACTGTGCTCCCCGAACGGCACAGTAGCTGACTGCCATCTGGGTTCCATCCGGAGAAATTGCAGCAGTGACCGGATACCCTGTTCCATCCAGGGAAGAGCGCATATCAGCGATCAATTTGCCATCCTTTCCATAGACTTGAATATAATTTTTATCCTCGCCTTCCAGGATCACTTCCATGATCCCCTGATTCGAAACGGTCGCCTGTACGAGAGGATATTGTAAGGTCAGCTGTCTGACTTTTCCATTTTTATTAAATAGTAAAAGAGTATTCTCCCCTTTATCTCCCAAAACGGCATAGGAATCCGAAGTAACTAAAAAAGGATGTGTATAAGAAAGAGCAATATTCCACTCGGATTTCCCAAGTTTTTTCTGGTATTCGATCCCGTTCCTGCTATATTTTAAATATCCGGAGGCAAATGCCTGGTAAGCAACGCTTCCGTTATCCTCTGTTTTTTCTTCGTTTTTATAGTAATAATACTCACATCTGCTGTTAAAAATAATATAGATCAAAATACCAAGGCACAGGATACCGAGAACCAAAAATGCAATCTGTCTTCTCCGGCTGCGTACCTGCTTCGACCGTATCCTTTGCAGCTCTTCTTTCTTATTCGTAAATGCTTCATAATTATAGATTTGTTTCGCCACGATTCTCCTTATCCTTTCTCTATTCTGATCCTACGATGCGGTATGCGAAGCATAAATTCCCTTGCCGCGAAGTGCGCATCCTTGCGGAGCGTTTTTACGTCATGGGAACAAAAAGGGCCTATGACGTAAAAACACAGTCAGCATGCTGTACTGACTGCGTCTTTTTTCAGGGGATCATTCCGCGGAAACTATGCATTTTCTTTTTCAAACTGACGCATAAATTCTACCAGCTTTTCCACACCTTCGATTGGCATTGCATTATAAATGGATGCACGCATTCCGCCTACTGTCCTGTGTCCTTTCAGGTTTACCAGGCCATTTGCTTCTGCTTCTGCGACAAACTTCGCATCCAGTTCTTTATCTCCCGTTACAAAAGGTACGTTCATTAAAGAACGGTCCTCTTTTACTACGGTTCCTTTAAAGAGGGTACTCTCATCTAAGAAATCATAAAGAATCTTGGCTTTCTTTTCGTTATATTCTTTCATGGCCTGCAGACCGCCACGTTTTTTCAGCCACTTAAATACCTTGCCGCAAATATAAATGCCATAGCAAGGCGGAGTGTTGTAGAGGGAATCCTTATCTGCCTGTGTTTTATATTTCAGCATGGTAGGTGTTCCTTCCATGACATCGTCCCGAATCAGATCTTCACGGATGATCACGATCACCACGCCTGCCGGTCCTACATTTTTCTGTACGCCGCCATAAATTACGCCGTATTTTTCCACATCATGAGGTTCCGACAGGAAACAGGAAGACACGTCTGATACCAGTGGTTTTCCTTTTGTATTTGGAAGTTTTTTGTATTTTGTTCCATAGATTGTATTATTCTCACAAATATATACGTAATCTGCATCCTCGTCGATCGGAAGATCTGAGCAGTCCGGTATATATGTAAATGTCTTATCTTCGGAGGAGGCAATCTTCACTGCCTTTCCGTAACGGCATGCTTCCTGGTATGCCTTCTTTGCCCACTGGCCTGTCACGATATAATCTGCCACACCATTTTTCATAAGGTTCATCGGAATGGCAGAAAACTGCTGGGAAGCTCCACCCTGTAAAAATAATACCTTGTAATTATCCGGTATCTCCATAAGGTCTCTCAGATCCTGTTCCGCTTCCTTGATGATGTTATCAAAGACTTTCGAACGATGGCTCATCTCCATCACGGACATCCCACAGCCTTTATAATCTAACATTTCCTCTGCGGCTTCTTTTAAAACCTCTTCTGGCAGCACAGCAGGACCTGCTGAAAAATTATATACTCTACCCATTTTTTTACTTCCTTCCTTTGTCATGATTAAAATAGTTTCTACCCCATTCTATTTAGGCATTATAACACACTTTGATGTATTGTTAACAGTCTTTTTTTAATTTTTTAACGGATTGCCTTTTCTTTTCAAGCTCCTGACACAGTCAGGAGTAGTTGACGTTGACAAAAGGATTGAAATTCGCTAAACTGGCAGGAAAAGGAGGTGCTGCCCATGCGTATCTGGTGCAAGCTTTTTAAAGACAGCCGCATGATGCAGGATGTGGTTATGGAAAATAACGATGCGTCTATGTCCCGGACAGCGAAAGTGTATGACTGTTTAGAAAGAGCCTGTTACGAATTTGACCTGGAAAAACCGATCTGGCTTGACAAGAATAAGCAGGAATTTATCAGACATTCCCGCACCCGCTTTTATCAGGATAATTTTATCGAACAGATTTCTTTTGATTATCTTGATTTTCAGGTGATCGAAGAAACCGATCCTTAAAACCAAAAACAGAGCAAAACAAAGGACAAAAAATCACTTTAAAACTGAGAAAAAATAGTTGATAAGGCTTCTGCTCTATGTTATACTACTGTGAGATATATTCCGTGAGGGAGTAGCAAGCGTTCGGAGTTGTTTTTTGATTCCGTAGCGTAGCAAGTCAACATACTGGCCTGATCTGCCTGGCTTGTTTTAAATTGCGAGACTCATGTATAACTATGATAAGCTATACAGGAGTCTTATTTTTATGTATTGAGAACCTGGGCATAGCTTATCTGCATGTTCAGGTTTTTTATTGTAAAAAAACAGTCAGGAGGAAACCAAACCATGAACTGGAATCTACTTTTCATCTCAACCAACATTCTTCTCGGCATAGGACTTGCCATGGATGCATTTTCTGTTTCTATGGCCAATGGACTGAATGAACCCTACATGAAAAAAAGGAAAATGTGTGAAATTTCCGGAGTATTTGGCGGCTTTCAGGCACTGATGCCCATGATCGGCTGGTTCTGTGTACATACCATCGCAGAATACTTTCACGCATTTGAAAAATGTATCCCCTGGATCGCCTTGATTCTCCTTGCTTTGATTGGAGGAAACATGTTAAAGGATGGAATCCAAAACCGCTGTGAAGAAGAAGAGTGCTGTCTCGGCCCCTGGGCTCTTTTTATCCAGGGAGTTGCCACTTCCATTGACGCCTTATCTGTTGGTTTTACCATTGCCGACTATGATGCCCTGATGGCACTTTCCGCCGCTTTGATCATTGCAGCCGTTACGTTCTTGATCTGTATCGGCGGTCTGGTGATCGGAAAGAAATTCGGAACCAAGTTATCCAACAAAGCACAGATCCTCGGCGGTGTAATCCTGATTGCCATCGGAATTGAAATCTTTGTAAAAGGTGTCTTCTAAGAAATCGAAAAAAGCTGCCCTTGTACCGCGAAGTTTTTTCTTCCTGCAGTACAAAAGCAGCTCCTTTTATCTATGCCATAGCCATGATGTCTGGTATTCTATCTCTGATCTGTTGCACTCTTCCAGGCAAAGCTTCTTTCGAATGCCATAGCCATAATACCAGGTATGGTATCTCTGATCTATTGTAATCTTCCGAGAAGAACCTCCCGTTCTTTCTCATATCCAGGTTTTCCGAGAAGGGCAAACATATTCTTTTTATAACTTTCCACACCAGGCTGGTTAAATGGATTCACTCCCAGCATGTAACCACTGACACCGCAGGCGAATTCAAAGAAATAGAACAGCTGTCCCAGTGTGTTGGAGCTGACATCCGGCAAATGGATCATCATGTTTGGAACTTCCCCGTCTACATGGGCAAGGACTGTTCCGTTCATCGCATTCTTATTTACAAAATCCACTGTCTTTCCTGCCAGATAATTCAAGCCGTCCAGATCGCTGTCTTCTGCTTCGATTGTCAGAGTTTCGAGCGATTCATCCACACACAGTACCGTTTCAAAATGTCTCTTCGTACCATCCTGGATGAACTGTCCCATCGAATGCAAGTCCGTTGTCAGGTCAACGGCTGCCGGGAAAATTCCTTTTCCGTCTTTTCCTTCACTTTCACCATAAAGCTGTTTCCACCATTCAGAAACATAATGCAGGGACGGCTCATAATTACATAAAATCTCTGTTCCACGTCCTTTTCTATATAAAAGATTCCGGACTGCCGCATATTTCATTGCATCATTGTTCTCGAAAGGAGTCTCCAGGCAAAGCTTCCTCATCTGAGCTGCCCCTTCCATCAGTCCGTCAATATCAATTCCTGCTGCCGCAATTGGGAGAAGACCTACCGCGGTAAGAACAGAAAAACGTCCTCCGACATCGTCCGGTACAACGAAGCTCTCATATCCTTCTTCTGTTGCTAATGTCTTTAACGCACCTTTTTCCTTGTCTGTTGTCGCATAGATTCTCTTGGCTGCCTCTTCCTTTCCATATTTTTCAATTAACATCTTTTTGAAAATACGGAAAGCGATGGCCGGTTCTGTTGTCGTTCCGGATTTAGAGATGACATTAATGGAAAAATCTTTTCCTTCCATACAATCCATGACCTGTTTCATATAAGTGGAAGAAATATTGCTTCCCAGGAAATAGAGTTCCGGAGCCTTTCTCTGCTCTTTGGTCAAAACATTGGCAAAGCCATGTCCTAAAAACTCTACTGCTGCGCGTGCCCCAAGATAAGAACCGCCAATTCCGATGACGAGAAGGACATCGGAATCTTCCTGGATCTTTGCCGCCGCCTTTTTAATTCGGCCAAACTCTTCTTTATCATGGTTCACCGGAAGATCGATCCATCCAAGAAAATCATTGCCCGCTCCTGTTTTGGAAACCAGTGTATCTTTTGCCAGCTCTACTGTCTTTTCCAGCATGGAAAGTTCATGATCCCTCACTAACACTTCTGTGTTCCTGTAGTCAAAGGTTACATTTGCCATAATAAAAATCTCTCCTTTTCCCTGATATTGTTATGAATATATTACTTACTTTGTCATTTTAAGAAACATTGCCGCAAGGAGCTTGACCGTATGGACAATCGCCTGCTCTTCAAATGTCTGATAGGAAACCGATGCACTGTCATCCGCTTTATCGGAAATCGCGCGGATAATAACGAACGGAATGTGGTTCAATACGGCAACCTGTGCCATCGCAGCACCTTCCATCTCCGCACAGTATCCGTCAAACTCTTCCACCAGACCTCTCCTGACCTCATTATCCGAAATGAACTGATCTCCAGTAACCACCCTGCCGACAAAACACTGGATCTCCGGGTTCACCAGTTCACAGGATTCCTTTGCCATCTCTACCAGTTCGGTATCTGCCTGGAATACCGAGGACTCCAGGCCTGGAATCACGCCTTTTTTATATCCAAGACCAGTCACATCCATATCATGCTGGAGTGCATCGCTGGAAATCACAATATCCCCTACATTGATATCTTTATAAAGCCCGCCGGCAACACCGGTGTTGATCACCATATCCACTTCATATACACTGGCCAAAATCTGTGTGCAGGCAGCCATATTTACCTTGCCAATCCCGCTCTGTACCACAACGGCATTCTGTTTCCAAAGCGTTCCTTTATAAAAAGTCATCGATGCGATTTCTTTTGATTCGATATTTTCCATCTGCTGGATTAAGGAAGCTACTTCCTCCTCCATCGCTCCAATTACACCAACACAAATCATACGTTTTCCCTGCTATGAATATGATAGCTTTTCCTTTCTCAAAAATAATTGTCAAAACTTACTCGCGAGTCTTACACGCTGGATTCGGGTCTGCTCTGGTTTTATCCAGGAAAGCCCCGGAACGTTTTTATTATATCATACTTATTTTAAATCGTCATCTTTTTCTCTATTCAATTATATCAAAAAGTGATATACTGACATTAAAATCTACTAGGAGGAAAAAAAGATGTATCGTTACAAAACTCGTGGTACCTGTTCCCGTGAAATTCAGGTTGATATAGAAAATAACATTGTAAAAGAAGTCCGCTTTATTGGTGGCTGTATGGGAAATACACAGGGTGTTGCCGCTTTGGTAAAGGGACGCCCGGTGGAGGAAGTCATCCGCCTTTTGAAAGGAATTGACTGCGGCGGAAGGGGAACATCCTGTCCGGACCAGCTGGCTGCCGCCCTTCTTTCTTACCAACAGCAACAAGCATAACAACCGGGAGGCATTAATGAAATGAAACGAATCATTTTAACCGGTGGGGGAACAGCCGGTCATGTTACGCCAAATATGGCATTAGTTCCCAGCTTGAGAAAAGCCAACTATGACATCCAATATATCGGTTCTTATAAAGGGATCGAAAAAAAGCTGATTGAAGAGATGGGAATTCCCTATCACGGCATTTCTTCGGGAAAACTGCGCCGTTATTTTGACCCGAAGAATTTCTCTGACCCGTTTAAAGTGGTCAAAGGTTATCTGGAGGCTTCCCATCTCATCCGTAAATTACAGCCAAATATTGTTTTCTCGAAGGGCGGTTTCGTTTCCGTCCCTGTTGTGCTGGCCGCAAAGCGGAGGCATATTCCAGTCATCATCCACGAATCCGATCTGACACCGGGTCTTGCCAATAAAATTGCCATCCCTGCTGCGACCAAAGTATGCTGCAACTTTCCGGAAACACTGAAACATCTCCCAGAAGGAAAGGCCGTTTTAAGTGGATCTCCGATCCGCCAGGAGCTCTTTAATGGCAAAAAAGAGGAAGGTCTGCGTATCTGTGGTTTTGATGACAGCAAACCGGTGCTTCTCGTCATGGGCGGCAGTCTCGGCTCGGTTGCCATCAACCGTGCCATCCGCGAAAATCTGGATGCACTGTTGGAACAGTTCCATGTCATCCATCTGTGCGGCCGGGGGCATTATGACACACTTCTGGAATCCAAGCCTGGATACAAACAGTTTGAATATGCCAAAAAGGAGCTGACCCACCTGTTTGCCGCCACTGATTTTATTATTTCCAGGGCAGGTGCGAACGCGATCTGTGAATTGCTCGCCCTGAAGAAGCCGAATATCCTGATCCCGCTCCCTGCCTCCCAAAGCCGGGGCGACCAGCTCTTAAACGCTGCTTCCTTTGAAAATTCCGGATACAGTTATGTCCTCCAGGAAGACGAGCTTACCAGTGATACTTTGTTACAGGCCGTACGCTACGTCTTTGATGAGCGGGAGGAATATATCCAGACATTAAAAGAAAGTAAATTAAACCATGCCATCCCGATTATCATGGATCTGATCATACAATATTCCAAAGCTTAGAGGATGGGGAATGTTTTCGACTGAACTAAGATTGCCCTGGCATGCCGTATCCATCATACAGCACGCCAGGGCAATGTTCTCCGCGTCTCCTACAACATCTTTTTCTTTTTAAAATAGGCAATGCATAAAATAACAATCGTGAGACTTAAGATAATCACTCCCGGATACCCGTGTTGTAATTCCGGCATATTTTGGAAGTTCATCCCATACCAGCCAGTAATCAGGGTAAGTGGGAAAAAGATGGTCGAAATCACGGTAAGGAACTGCATGATTCCATTTTGCTGGGTATCCACCAGTGCCTGGTAGGCATCCCAGATCTGCTGTGCATATTCCAGTAAATGTGAAGTCTTTCCAAGCAGGCGGTCTGCCCGGTCCGTGATCGTCCCAAAATACTTCAACTGCTTTTTTGCAAAGAAGCCATTTTCATTCTCTTCTAACTCTGTTCCCATATCCATAATTTCATCATAATAGCTTCGAAGTGTCAGAAGTTCCCTGCGAATTGGAAGGAAACGGCTCTGAAAGCCTTCCATCTTCCCATCCATAATTTTTTCTTCCAGCTGCATTAGTCTCTTTTCATACTGACCGAGAAGCTGCACATCCCGACTGACAAATTCCAGAATATAATTGTAAATAAACTTTTCTTTTGTCTCCCCCTGCCGGGATCTTTTTCTCTGGATGCGCCGAATCAGACGATAGGAAAAATCATCATCATCCACAATCACCAGATGCTGCCGATTAACAAAAAATAATATTTTATACTGGCTCCCTAAAACATCTAATAATTTTGGAATACAAAACGAACCGACAAGACATTCCTGCTGTGTCTCCAATTTACAGAATTCCACCTCGGAAAGGGTCAGCTCCCCTTCGTAAACCATTTCTGCCTGTTGCATAACCTTTCCTGCTTCGGAAGATGTCGTCAGAAAAACGGACGGGATATCGCTTCGATCTTCTTCTTTCAGTTCAATAAGCCTCTCTCCCAGGGCATATCTCATGCATGATTCACCGCTTTCTGTGCATTACTACAGGCTTGTTCATAAAAGAATTCCTGTGAATTTAATGGGGTTTCCTGTCCCTGTGTGATCGCATAATTACCGCAGCTGTCCTCCTGTCTCGCTTTCTGGTTATCGCTCAACATGGTGATAAACATTTCTTCCAGCTGCATTTTCAAATCTTTGTCATAAATTGGGACGGCAACTTCCACCCGTCTTAACGTATTTCTCGTCATAAAGTCCGCAGAGGCTATATAGACTTTTTCTCTCTCCTGTGTTCCAAAAATATAAATGCGGGAATGTTCCAGGAAACGTCCGACAATACTTCGAACCCGGATATTTTCCGTCTTTCCTTTGACTCCCGGAATCAGACAGCAGATTCCACGGATCACCATATCGATTTTTACTCCTGCCTGCGAAGCTTCCATTAACTTGTCTATGATTTTCTTATCGGTAAGGGAGTTCATTTTCAACCCAATGTACGCCTCTTTTCCTTCTTTTGCATAAGCAATCTCATCATCGATCATTGCTAACACTTTATTCTGGAGGCATCTTGGTGCCACAAGCAAATGTTCGGTATGATCCACCGTTTCTTCCATAGAAAGTGCCTGGAATACTTTTGCTGCCTCAAGGCCAATCTCCACATTGGCTGTCATGAGAGAGAGATCGGTATACAGTCTTGCGGTCTTTTCGTTGTAATTTCCTGTTCCGATCTGGGTATAATATTCGACCTGGCCTTCTGTCTTTCTTGTGACAAGGCATAGCTTCGAATGTACTTTATAACCGTCCAGTCCGTAAATCACACGGCAGCCTGCCTCCTCAAGTCTTCTGGACCATTCAATATTATTTTCCTCATCAAATCTCGCCTTTAATTCTACCAGAACGAGAACTTCCTTTCCATTTTCCGCAGCGTCAATCAGATACTCTACAATCTTACTGTGTTTTGCGACACGGTATAACGTCATCTTAATCGAAATCACATCGTTATCATTTGCCGCTTCTCTTAAGAAATGAAGAAATGGCTTCATACTCTCGTAAGGGTAGGAAAGCAGTTTATCCTTTTCTCTGATCTGAGGGAAAATAGATTCATTCTCTTGAAACTGCGGTGATTTCTGCGGCACTCTTTTCTCGTAAAATAACTCCGGAAATTTTCTTAAGGTGTCCTGAATTTCAAAAACAAAGGATAAATCCAGCGGTGTCTGCACCTGAAATACATAATTGGAATCAAGCTCTAAATAGTCACAAAGCACATCGACAATTTCTCCATCCATCTCCCTGGTAAGCTCCAGACGCACTGGTGTCAGTTTCTTTCTGCGCTTGATCAGCTCCGTCATGAAATCCCTGTAATCTAAATCTTCATCGTATAACGCATCTGCGTCAATATCCGCGTTTCTCGTCACACGGATTAAAGACTTCGCCTTAATATGATACCGCTTAAATACCTTCGGAATATAATGTAAAATCAATTCTTCCGCCAGCATATAGGTTCCCGCTGTCGGCAGTTCAACTAACCGCTTAAATCCTGTATTACTGCATGGAATAATTCCAAGTTTTTCTTTTCCGCTCTTTGTCTGTAATACCACAACCGCATATATCTCATTATTCTTTAAAAATGGAAACGGCTGTCTCTTTCCTACAATCATCGGCGAGATAATCGGCATAAGTTCACTGAGGAAATATTGTTCAAGATACTCGCTCTCTTTTTTTGAAATTTTCCGGAAATCAACCAGTTTTACCCCATACTCTTCTAATTGTGCCATAATCGTATCATAAACCGCATCCTTCCTGCGATTTAACTTGACCACTTCATGCAATACTGCTTCGAGCTGTTCCTTTGCTGTCATTTTCGTTTTATTATCACAAATCTTTCCACTGAGTAACATCTGATCAACTAAAGACCCGACGCGCACACGGAAAAACTCATCTAAGTTCGTCTGATAAATGGATGCAAATGTCAGTCGTTCACACAATGGCACATTCTTATTCTCTGCCTCTTCCAACACTCTTTCATTAAACTTCAACCAGGATAATTCCCTGTTCATATAGACCTGCTGACTCATTTGCTGTTTTCCTCCATAAAATCTTATTTCCTTTGGATCTCTTTCTTTTATAACCGGGTCATAGTACCACAGGAAAGTAAAAACTGAGATGAAACTTTCGTAAAATGGAGGTAAAATACCAATTTTGATCTGTCTATTTTATGTCGATCTGGCACATTTTCATCGTGGCAAGCGCGCTCTCATGGCTTTCCGGTGTCACTCCGGCACAACAGCTGCTGTCTGCCACAATAGGGATGTCCGGAACAAATGCCTTTAAAAGAAGTGCATTGGATACAACGCAGATGTCGGTGCATAAACCGACAAGCTCTATGGAAGCAATTCCTTTTTCTTTATGAAGTGCTTTGATAAATTTTGCCAGTTTCTTCGAGCCGAAGGTCTTTTTCTCAAAGATGGCAAGGGCCTTTTTGGTATAGGGCTGCAGTTCTTCGATGATCTCATGGCCTTTGGTCCCTTTGACGCAGTGCACGACCGGGAGATTGGCTCCCTCCTGGGTATCCAGATAATCCTCCCCGTGCGTATCCATGGTAAAAATCAGCTCCCCATCAAAATCTTCGATTTTCTTTTTGACCCGCGGAACGATTTCCCGGGCTTCTTTCGTCCCGAGGGAACCGTCCACAAAATCATTTTGCATATCTACGATGATCAATATTTTTTTCATGATAACCCTCCTTCCAAATCGAGTTCCAGTCCGATCGGGCAGTGGTCGGAACCCATCACATTTTTATAAATCGGTGCTTCTTTGATTTTTTCTTTCCACCGGTCAGAAACAAGGAAATAATCGATCCGCCATCCGGCATCTTTTTCCCGTGCCTTAAAACGGTAGGACCACCAGGTGTAGGCTCCCGCCATCTCCGGATGCAGATAGCGGAAGCTGTCGGTAAATCCCGCTTCCAAAAGTTCTGTAAATTTATCTCTTTCTTCCTGGGTGAATCCTGCATTTTTCTTGTTCGTCTTCGGATTTTTCAAATCAATTTCTTCATGTGCCACATTAAAATCCCCGGTGACGACTACAGGTTTTTCCCGGTCAAGCTCCTGGATGTACTGCCGGAAATCATCATCCCATGCCATGCGGTAATCCAGCCGTTTCAATTCCGATTGGGAATTTGGCGTGTAGACTGTAACAAAAAAGAAATCTTCGAATTCCAGAGTAATGACACGGCCTTCCTGGTCATGTGCATCGACACCAATGCCATTCCACACGTTGATCGGATGTTTTCTGGTAAAGACGGCTGTCCCGGAATATCCTTTCTTTTCCGCATAATTCCAGTAACTCTCGTATCCGCTCGGTGCAAAGTCAATCTGCCCTTCCTGCAGTTTGGTTTCCTGGACACATAAAATATCTGCCCCGGATTCCTCAAAGAAATTTTCAAAGCCTTTTTTCACACAGGCCCGCAGCCCGTTTACGTTCCATGATACAAATTTCAATGTTTCACCTTCCTTCTATATAATTGTAGTTTCTATTGATCACATCTTCTGTTGACATTTTTCTATCGATATTCCATCGAAAGGGAAATGTGATTTCCCTTTTGCACGGCCTTTGCCACACTGCCGCAGACCAGCGGCATCATCGGAGGCAGATGCCCGATATCCAAATCCATGATGATCGGAACCTGGTATTTTTGTAAAACATCGATGACCGCACGGTACTGGTCGAGTCCCAGGAATTCCTCACCATAACAATAAGGTCTTCCAATGAGAAATCCCTTGGTATTTTCAAACCATCCGGCCTGATCTAACTGCCAGAGTGCCCTGCGGATTCCCATAACGTTGAGGTCACATGCTTCTAAAAACCAGAGGATTCCATCGTTCTCATAAGTCTTTGTAAACTCCTTTACCCGGTCAAAGGAAGTTCCGCAAAGGGTTGCCAGGCTGTCAAGACAGCCGCCCAACAGCCGCCCTTCCATCACATTTTCCCTTTCTTTTGTGCCATCTGCATCCTCTGCCTCCTGCTTCGAATCCCATGCATACAGTCGAAACGGCTCTGTCACATGGTAAGGCTCCAGCGGGTTCTCTTCCGTTTTGATTCCTTCCTTCTCCCACGCTTCATAATTATGGATGATTTTCTTTTTTCCTGTCAGAAGATCCATCGCATCCCGTAACGACGGATGCCACGGTTCCATTCCGAAGGCTGCCGCACAAGGGCCATAAATGGAAGCCGTATCGCAAAGAGTCGTCAGCAAGAAGGTCAGGTTGGTATTATCGGAATAACCCATAAACCATTTTGGTTCTTCTTTGCGTATCTGTTCAAAATCGATCAGCGGAAGAATCTCACACATCAGCTCTCCCCCGCCACAGGAAATGAGGATATCATTTTCTTTTTTTACATACCATTGATTAAATTCCTTCGCACACAGTTCCGGAGTGTTGCTGATTCCAAGCCCGCTGCCCTCATACACATTCGGCCCGGGATCCAACTGGTATCCGTCCTGCGTCCACTTCTTTTTTGCATTGTCAAATGCACTTTTATACGGTTCGATATTACAGCCAAACGATGGTGCCACAAAGCCAATTGTCCCATGTTCCGGCAAAAATTTCCCATATCTCATATATTCATACCTCCCATTGTCAAGACACGCTCGCGGAACGTTTCACTCAGCCGGAGTTTATACCCCGGCCAAGCGAACGTCATATTTTTGACATATTTCGTGAAATATTTGTTGGTTTCCGTTTGTTTTTTTAAAGAGATTTTCTACAATCATACCATAAATATCCCTGTATGTGTTATCTTTTCCCTATTTGTTACGATTTTTAATATTCATTTTGCTATAAGTGTTACAAAAATATTAACTTTTACTTGACATTTGTTAATAATTATATTAATATATTACATGTGAACTCAAGAAACCGCAATTTTTATAAAAGGAGATATGCTTTGAAATTTTTAAAATCAGGATTATTTGTTAGTTTATTTGCATTATTATTAACTTTTGGAACCATTTTTGCTGCACCGGCCAATGTACAGGCAGCAGAATCTTCGAATACAGAACGATGGATGGATGTCTGCTCTGATGTTGCTGATACTTTAGAAAAACGTGATTTCGTATACAGCAACGGAGGAACCAAATCCACTTTAAGCTCCGCGATCAAATACAGAAAACGTTCGAACTGTGCTTTATATGTATCCTGGTGCCTTCAAAGATATGGCGCGTTACGCTCCGGACAAACTTTTTACATCCGTCGTGGAAGTTCCCATATTCATAAGAATTTCAGCCGTTGGAACAGTAAAAGAGTGAAAGTAATCCGCGTGAATAAACGTGCTTCCAGAGTGAACCTGAAAAAAGGAGACGTCGTTGTATGGTCCAGCATGGGACATGTCAATATCTACGCCGGTACTTCTTCTAAATCAGGCGACCGCCTCTGGTATGATGCAGGAAAATCTTCTACCTACAGTCACTGTTCCGGAAGCCAGTACAAAAATATCGGAAGAAAATCACTGAGTTATTTAAATTCTAAAACGATTTCTTATATCATTCGAATTAAAAACCTTTAAGAAATAAAACAAATACCTGAATTTAAAAATCTTGCTCTAAATAAACGATTGCTGCTGTAACATATGTTGCAGCAGTTTTTTTGTCCTTCAGAAGATCTTCCAAAGTCCTGCATCTGTCCGGATGTCTGGCCTTGATATTTCTCTCATTCTGCCCGGAAATAAAATCTCCGTAATGCTCGGAATATAATAGCTTGCAGAGAAGTTTCACTCCGTAGGACGCACATACCTCTAAGGTATATAAGTTCGCTCTTCCGCTTTGCTACAGAGATAAAATATGCCCTGATCCCCTGATCTTTTCTTAAAATCAGCGTAAGCGTTTCAACTCATTCATCTGATTTTATAAGCCTGATAAAGTCCTCATTACCAGGTCAACATCTTTGTTTTCAAGTTCCTGTATGATGTGCAGATAAGTCTTCTGCGTTGTTGTCATGCTGGCATGTCCCAGCCTTCTTGCCACACTTGCTATAGAAACACCTGCAAATAAAAGCAGGGATGCATGAGTATGCCTTAGGCCATGTATGGAGATCTCAGAAATGCCACATGCCTTGCAATGTCGGATCAGCACATCATTCACTGTCGAGTTATAAATCTTATTTTCTCCAACAAAGATGGGCTTGTCTTCCGGCATCCCTTTGATCAGTTCAGAGAACTTCACAACGATCTGCCAGTCAATCTGAATCTTTCGCACCGATGACTTATTCTTGGTGGGCTGGAAGCCACCTTCTCCTTTATAATCCCAGGTCTTGCTGATGGATAGAGTCTGTCTGGCGAAGTCAAAATCTGCCGGAGTAATGGCCAGAGCTTCTGAAAATCTCATGCCTGTCTTAGCTACCAGAAGAATAAACCAGTCCCAGTTTACTTCTTCCTTAATATCCAGGTGTGCAATCAATGTATGCAGCTCAAATTGATTCAGATACTTGATCTTCTTTGCTCTTGGAGGTTTCCCCTTGATGATCGCCTTTCTTGTGGGATCACGTTCAATCAATCCATCATCTACTGCATCCAAAATCGCACCCTTTAACTGATGGTGAAAATCCAGTGTGGTCTGTCTCTCATGATCCTTCGCATAATCATTGAGAAGCGTCTGATAAGCACTCCTTGTCATCTCACTCACCTTCAGATCCGGGGCCAGTTTCTCCACCCATTTCTGCGTCATCATGTACTTTGCCAGTGTCGCATCTCTGATGGCTCCCTTCTTGTATACATCAATCCACTGTTTGTAATATTCACAAAACAGCTGTGTATTGTTCATATCTTCTTGCATAAGCTACCATCCTTTCCTGAAACAACTTACGCTGATACAAACAATGTATGAAAAATGTATTGCAGGATTCAATCCTTAGAAAGTGCTGAGTAATGGCTTGATTTCCTCGTCCAGAGTCTTCTTCAATTCTTTCATGCATTTCGCATAATATTTGAATTTCGGAAGGGCTTTTTCCTGTGCTGTCTTGTAGCTCGTAAAGTCAATGGTTGCCTTGATCACGCTGGCATTTGGAATCTCTCCGTTGCGATAATGCAGAGCCGCATACATCACATCTTCCTTGGATGCATACCAGGTAATACAGAAATCTGTGATCACCTTGTCGATGCACTCCTGCTTCATACTTTCCACGATATGCAAGATGGACTGGCCCCTGTATTTATTCTCATCCTCCTCAATATCTTCGATGAGACTGGTCATGATCTCAGCCACCTTTGGATTTCCTTTTCGCAGCTCTTCTACATACTGCTTCACTTCATCGATCTGCTTCTGTCTCTCCTCCGGAGTCACCTCCTCGGCATCCTCTTTTGGTGTGACAATGTTCTGGATCAGATTGATAATATATTCATAATCAATCTTAGTATTGCTATAAGCCATCAGCTCATATTCCTGATCAATTCCCGGATCATCACCATCATCGCCACCATCCGGCTTATCTTCCTTCAACTCTTCTTTTGTATTGAGATACACACCGGCATAATTATCATATTCTTCCATGGTAATGCCATAGTCTGCCAGCATACTGTCATCATATTTCGTAAAGGATTTCAGCTGTGCAAAGAGCTTATCAAACTCCTGGAATAGCTTCACGAAAATCTTCTTTTCCTTTACAGACATTGCCGGTACGTCAGTTGGTTTTTCTGCACATACTCTGACTGCTGATAATGCTTTCCTGAAAGCCGGTTCAATCTCTTCCCACTCTGCTAAAAGTGCTGTCTCTGTGCTGCCTGCTGAGTAAAGTTTCACGGCATTATCT
Source organism: Bacteroidaceae bacterium (assembly GCA_963626755.1). Lineage (GTDB taxonomy): Bacteria > Bacillota > Clostridia > Lachnospirales > Lachnospiraceae > Anaerobutyricum. The sequence continues at coordinate 2,912 of CAVFXN010000035.1, read as the reverse complement.
ACCGACTGTTTGAAAAGTTTCGGTGCCTGGAAGGTGACAATCTGACCATAGATCTTATTCTTATCGTAAATACGGTTGGTTCTGGAAAATGCCTGAATCAGATCATGCGGTCCCATCGGCTGCCTGTCAATAAAGATGGCAGACAGGCAAGGGGCATCAAAGCCGGTCAGCAATCGATCTACAACAATCACAAGATCCAGCTGTTCGCTTCTGCTCTTGTACTTGCCATCCTTTCTGGCCAGTCTCTTATTAAGGTTGGCATTATAGCCCTGGATCTGAGCTGTATCAAACTTTGTACCAAACATGCGGTTATAATCATCCAAAGATCCCTGCATCTTCTCCTGATTTACATGGGAACCTTCTTCATTCTCAGAAACAGAATAGGTGATTGCAAACTTTGGGAAATCCGGAAGCACCTGCTTGATCTTCTCATCGATCACCAGATCTGTCTCTCCATTTTTCACACGAGTCAGCAAGTCATAATATTTCTGAGCCATCTGAATGGAACTGGTAGTCAGAAGTCCCTCATAGGTCATACCTTTACCATTCTGGAATCCCAGCTTGTAGTAGGACTTATTCAGGATAATATCCAGCACTCGTAACATATGTGTCTCATTATCATAAGCAGCTGCATCGGTTTCATCCGCAATACTCTTCGGACCATTATGCTCCACCTGGAAGCCCAAAACTGCCGAGTCATGAATGGCATTTTGGATGGTATATCTGTGAAGACGCTCTCCATATAGTTCCTCCGTAGTACGAGGCAAATCTCCCATCTGTGGATAAGGATTTTCTGCAAATCTTGGTGTTCCGGTAAATCCATACCAAAGAGATCTTCCGAAGAAACGCTCCAACTCCCGCTTGGTCTTTGGTGTCACTGCTCTGTGGCATTCATCCACCACAAAGGCAATCTTTAAATTCTTGATCTTGTTGTATTCCGGTGTTCCCTCTTTCAGACGCTTGCTGATCAGGATCTGCAACTTCTGAATAGTAGTAACAATCACCTGGCGATCGTCCGATTTCAATTTCTTTTTCAGGTCATTAACATTGTCTGTCTCATCCACATCTACCAGGTCATTGTTGGCATAAGCCTGGAAAGCCATGGTAGTCTGTGTGTCCAGATCCTTTCGGTCAATCACGAAAATGGTCTTATCAATGGCCGGAATATCCATCAAAAGATTTCTGGTAGCCTTGTAAGAAGTCAAGGTCTTACCGGATCCGGTGGTGTGCCATACAAAGCCCGACTTACCGGATTTTGATGCTTCACGAATCGCTTCAATGGCATGAATCTGATAAGGTCTCAGAAGGATCAGCCTCTTGGCATCCTCATCCAGGACAGTATATCTGGCGATCATCTCATGAGCCTCCGGAATGCGAAGCACACTCTTAGCAAAGTCCAGGTAATCCGGCACTGGATTATTCTCATGATCTACCCAGCCACTCATAAACTTTGCATTCAATTCCGTATCACTGGCCGCAGCAAAATACTTGGTATCCACACCATTACTAACAACAAACATCTGGACAGCAGAGAAAATACCGGTAAACTTACCTTCCCCGATATATTTCTTAATCTGATTAAAAGCTTCCATGTAGGAATGCTGCTTATTCTTCAGCTCAATATGAATCATGGGAAGACCATTGATCATCAAGGTTACATCAAATCTGCGATCACGGTTCACCGCTGTGGCAGCTACCGATGTATCTTCATCCGTCTTTAATGCCGTATACTGATTGATCACTTCATAAACACTGGATCCTCCAGCAATATGCTCATGATTCATTACAACAAGGTGCAGACGCTCCGTATCACGCTGCACATGAACCATGACCTTGCCGTTCTCTCCTACCAGCCACTCACCGGCCTTGTAGAAGGAAGAGAACTGAAGCTGGTTCTTGACCTGATCAAATTCTGCATCAGATAAAGATTCTCCATTCAGGCGATCCTTGTTATTCTGCTCCAAGATATATTTAAAGTTTTTCCAGAGGTCTTCTTCGGTCTTCAGATCTTCCCTGTAAGTCCACTGGGAATCTCCGTAAACCAGCTGATCAATCAGCTTTTTCTCAATAATGCTCTCTAACTCTGGCATACTTTCCATCTCCTTTATTGTTATTAGTGTCATTTGTATGTAAAAAGCGGCTTTTATGGGCTGTTTTTGCTTATGATGGTGAAGAGTAATGAGGTGGTCGAGAGTATTGAAATAATCTCCTACCACTTTCTGTTCATCTATATTCTCTGGAACCTGAACATCAAATTTTTCCAACTCACGCATACTCAAATTGGGCTGTGTTCCATTAGACGCTTTATCTGATATTTGTGCTTGCATTCTGTCTGTTTGCAATAGTGCGTACAAAAAATATGGATTCGATTTTTCGCCACATCTCATTGCCGCTAATGGCGACCAAATGTTGAATCTTTCAGTGGTTTCGACAATCGCCACTTTCCCTACTGTTGAACCAGATTTTACTAAATACACATCATGCAACTGAGGCTTATACTTTTTACAGCACTCCTCGTCATATTCTTCTGATATATCTCCACGTTTCCTATCAAAGTCAATTTTATTATCTACAATCGCATCAACTGATATAAACGGGACACCATTTTCTACAAGTTTTGGAGTCTCATGAGGACCATCTGTTACAGGTTGAATAAGCAAATCTAAAACCTTACGCTGTTCCCAAACGTTTGATTAGAAAAGTGATACACCGACGGGCAACTAAAGTTGACCGCGGCTTCTTTACGAGACTTTCGCCTCGCTGGGGGAACACAACCCCTCTATCCCTTGTGACAGGGATTACTTTTATTTACGCTGCTCTCGACTTTCCCCATAGGATACGGTAACTATGTCGTTTCTCTTTTCTATACCGGTGGTTCACACGGCTTCCTGATCCTGCCAGATGACTCTTAC
>CAVFXN010000034.1:0-53875 GCA_963626755.1 Bacteroidaceae bacterium | reverse complement strand
TACACGGTGAAGCAGTAAGAAGTATCCGTAAGGACTTCAATTCTCGATGTGTTTTTAGCATATTTCAACACATTTTGAGTAGCAGGAAACAATTAATGCCCGAAACAAGAACAGAATCTTTATTTTTTACAGCCATTACAGCGTGGATGATGGTATATGGTATGACGATATACAACACAGTGCTGTCAATGGGAAGCTTTACAAATGAAACCTTTCTTCATGCATTGCAAAATATGTGGATAGAGTATGTCATCATCTTTTTACTGGCATACTTTGTGTCCGGGAAGTTCGCAAAGCATTGCGCTTTCCAGGTGGTACAGCCGGGGGACAGGCCGATCTTCATCATTCTTACCATCCAGATTTTTACGGTAGTGGCACAGGTGACATTCGCAAGCGTGATCGGAGTATATCACGCCTATGGTTTTACCAGTGACTTTTTAGCAAACTATATTATGACCTATTGCAAAAATTTTCTCTTTGCATTTCCGCTTCAGCTTCTGGTCGTAGGACCGCTGGCGAGAATGATTTTCAGAAAACTTTTCCGCTGACCGGTGAAGGCATGATATCGATTCACCTGATTTTTAAGGATCCTGCGAGCAGGATCCTTTTTTTGAATATTAAAGATAGCACTGCCGGGAGAAATGTGGTAGGATGTAAGTATTCAGAACCATACCGATTTTTAATGAATATATGAGGAAATAAGATGAAAGCAGTGTTTATAGATATCGATAATACGCTTCTTAGTTTTGATGAATATGTAAAAGAAACGATGCAGACAGGATTTGCCCATTTTGGGCTCAAGACCTATGAACCATATATGTATTCCTGTTTTGTGGAAGAAAATAATAAATTATGGAGGCAGATCGAGAAGGAGACCCTGACATTTTCAGAACTGAAAAAAATCAGGTGGAACCTGATTTTTCAAAGACTGGATATCGACTTTGACGGAACGGTTTTTGAAAGCTATTTTCGCCGTATGTTAAATGAGAGTGCGATTCCGGAAGCGGGGGCGTATAATCTGTTGCGGCATCTGGAAGGAGATTATATTTTGTGTGTGGCCAGCAACGGTCCTTATGAACAGCAGATGCATCGCCTGGAACTCGCACAAATGAAATCTTTTTTTCAGTATTTTTTTATCTCCGACCAGGTTGGGGCATCGAAGCCTTCCAAAAGTTTTTTTGATTATGCCTTCCAAAAGCTGAATGAAAACAGAAGGGAAAGTATTTTGCCGCAGGAAACCTTAATGATCGGAGATTCGTTGACTTCCGATATTTCAGGCGGGATGCAGTATGGGATGAAAACCTGTTATTATAGAAGAAATAAGGATATTCCTGTTCCGGAAACGGTGGACTATGTCGTGGATGACCTCAATCAGGTGATTTCCTTACTGACATGAGGGAAACAGAGAAAACGCAGGGATGTTGAGGTGTCAACAAAGTATCTGCAACAGGATGAGCTCGATGCACTGAGTAAGATGGTATCAGCATATTTTGTCCAATGTTTACATAGCCCGTTATACTTCAATATCCAAGTCAATTCCTGCAGAATCTTCTATGAGAAACTGGTCCCGAAGATCGATTTCTTTCTTTAATTTAAGCTTCTGAATCTTGTTAAGAGGGACGATAAACTGAAAAGCATCCGGCCTAAATTCTTGAGCAAGGATGCGAGAGTAGAGCTTGGAAATAAAAATACTCCATTCAGGAAGATCGTCGTCAGAGACTTTTCTGCGAAGATAGTTTGCTCCGTCAGCTCTCCAAAAAATCAATTTAGCAGTGCTAATGGTACACGCCGGATTATTCAGTATAATGTTAGGAATATCAAAGCCACCTTCCCAGTTATAGTTAAAAGCATAAAGATACAGATCCTCTTTGTCTGTACAAGATTGCAAGTAGTGTTTTACTTCACCCTCGGAAGCATTATAAATTAGATTAGTAATTGTTTGTTTGTTCATATAGAAAGCCTCCTTTATTTTAGCTTGTTAAAGTAGCGTGTCCAAAGGTCGATTGATGCGCCGCTGGACTCATACATTGGTAGGCCGCTTCGCTGAAGTTCCCGAAGTTTTAATTGTAGAGCATGTACCTGTATCTGAAGGGAATGCGCGCTGGAGTTTACATTTATCTTATCAAGCTCCTGTTTTACAAATTTTGTATAGACCGAGTGGTAACCCCGATGTCTTGAACGTGCGCTGACATTCTCTCCAGGAATTCGCAGAAAAATTCCATTACTGGGGTCATCAAGCTCCATACCCATTTTCTTGATGACTGGATGATCTGCAAGCTGTTTGGGAATGATATGGTGTGCCTGATAGCCAGACCATTTCTGCGGAGTCGTTATACCCATTTCTCGTAACAGGTTTTTGCCGAGCGTTGTCGGATTTCCACCGGTAACAACACCGTTTGCACCCGGAATTATTCGGGCATTTCCTCCGGCATCAAGTGATTCAATGGCCTGTTGACTGCCATGGGTTCTAATGTAAAGCCCGCTTTTTCCGCTTCCCATTAACGACCACCTCCGTGCATTCGAGTCGTCCAATCAGGGTATTGGATGAACTCTGTACATTGCAGGTAATCGCCGAAAATGTCATCTGGCATAGAACCGTAGACAGGGACCACTTTCGGAGCAAGCGTTTCAAGCATTGCTTCAAGGCCGTGTTTAAAATGGTATTTTTCAATTCGGCTACTGATACAGCCATAAGTACCTATGCAAATAATGCTGTGCTTGGGCAGGCCTAAGAACGCAATGCGCTCCGGAAAATAAGCCGTAGTGTAGGTGTATTCGTTGCCCCAACGCGCCATCGGATAAACATTGCATCCATTTCTCTGATAATAGCTTGCAATTGCTCTGCTGCGGTAGAGATTGATAATCTGCGCTGCCAGAGGAGCATCTATGTATAGAGAGCAGTCCGTGGGGAGTAAATACCGGAATCGGCGGAAATCCTCGATATAGGCAGCTGGATCAATCAGAACATCCGCAAACTTCGGATCTTTTTCAAAGAAACAAATCGCGTCGTCTGTACCAAGTGCCTTTTCCCTTCTTGTGAAGGGTGTAAAGCCGGTAGGAATTGTAATACTGGAAGGTGCGGAAATCATTAGGATTTCAAGTAAACCATCGAACTTCGCACCTTGGACAAGTTCGGGATTGCAGCCATCATCGAGGTTGGCCTTTCGTTTCATGCTCATTATATCATACTCCTTATAAAATTTCTTTTTAAAGCCGTGAATTATGATTGTTTCTGTTTTTGAAAATAGAAAAATGCCGCAGCGGCGTGCACAGAAATCCGAAACTCTGTTTCGGGAAATTCTGCAATGTAGCACGTCACTGCGGCTTATTTGCAAGCAATATGTTATGGAATTCTGTTAAGGCGGCCGTTCGCCGCCGATTGTGACTAAGATGTCTTTACCATGCTCTGCCGGGCACTTTTGCAGCACTGGAATTGGTTCCTTGATCGGCCCTGAGGATTTCAGGATAAAGCAGTGCTTTTTTAATGGACATTTCCTTTGGCATCGGTATGTGACTTCAGGCATTCGTAAACCTCACTTTCCACTGTTAATACGTTCGCTAATTCCTAACAGCTGCTTCTAAGAAAAGGGAATGCAGCACATTCCCTGATTGTTAATGTGATAATCCGAGTGATTGCAGACGAATTCGCATGGCACTTTTGGAAACACTGAAGGCAGCAGCCATTTCAGCTACGACAGATTCTTCTGCAAAATCGCTTCGTCCGTGTGATGTTAAGCGATGAAACATGGCAGTTACAGGCACTCGCGGCATCAGGAAGCAGGCAGCGCAGAAGTTGGCCTGGTATTCGCATATTTCAAGCGCAGACATAGTTTTTCTTCCTGTTCGCAACTTCAGGTTTTTTTTATGCGTTTCATGCCTGTAGTCGCCGCTTGCATGGGCAAAGCACCGCTTATGAAGCACCTGATGGAAGACCTCATGCATGACCGTAAAGTTCTCAGGACCATGATCCGGAAGCTCCGTCAGAAAACTGTCGATCAAGATAGTTCCCTGCTCATAGAATACTTTCTCCGGAAGCATACCGGCTTTATATCGCGGCTCAGGCCATACCCATTGATAACCTGGTTTGAAGAATGTCATACCCAAAACGGACTGATCAGGCGTGATGTATTTCCAGTCATACGGTACATCCAGGCATTGCTCAACGACCGCATAGACATCAATAGGTTTTGCAATCTCAAGTCGTTCGGCATCGAATTGACGAAGAAGTTCGTTCGCCTTGTCCTCTAATTGCGATGGAGAGTAGTTGTAATGAAAATGAATCAATCTTGTTTTTTCTCCTTCTCCAGAATTTCAATGACCTTTTGCCATGTTGCCTCAGAAGAATTGTTGTCACGTGCCATGCGCAGGGCTGCGCGGGCTTTTTCGTTTCCCATGATGTATTCCGGCAGATCAGGTGAAACTGTGTTGTCACGCTCGCCTGCAGCGAGGTCAAACATCGTATTGGTATCCTCTTCACTCAGATGTAGAATTCTTGCCATGTCATAGAGTTTGTCTCTTTTCGGCGGGTAGCGGTGTCCTTTTTCAATATCACTCATGAAGGCAGGCGCAATTTCAAGCTCGGCTGCGAGCCCTCGAAGCGTCATGCCCAGAGCCTTGCGCCTCTGCTCGATAAATTTCCCAAAATTTCCGTTCATCTCTACTCCTCCATTCGCTTGTTCGCTAGTTTCTAACACAATTATATCATTGTGATTTTATCTTGTCAAGAAAATCGGTACATTATGTTCGCAATTTTCTAACATTGCCTTGTGAAGCATCTGGGAAAGTGCTATAATAAAAAAAATTCGATTTTGAGATATTTGATTCCACTTTGGAGGAAAGGTAAATGGCTGTTTTGTATAAAAAACTCTGGACAATTCCGATTGATCGGGGTATGACAAAAACTCAGCTCAGAAAAGATGCCGGCATCAACACCGGCGCACTTGCGAAGCTTGATAAAAATGAAAATGTAAACACGGAAGTTCTTGTGAAGATCTGTAGCACGCTCCATTGCGATATATCCGATATCATGGAACTCACAGAAGAAGGCGGTGTAAAGTAATGGAAAAAGCAAATTTTGGACAGTTGGTGTCCTTTCTCTTTGGTATTGCCAACGATTGTCTTGTAGATGTATATGATGTGGGCGATTACCGTAAAATCATCCTGCCGATGATGGTGATCCGCCGTTTTGACGCGGTTTTAGAGCCGACCAAGAAGAAAGTTCTTGAGATGAAGGAGAAACTGGATGCAGCCGGTATCACGGAGCAGGATGAGGCACTATGCTCCACAGCAGGCGAAGCCTTCTGCAACAGCTCTCCCTATACGCTGTCCGACCTGAAGTCGCGCACCAATCAGCAGCAGCTCCGTGCAGATTTCATTCTGTATCTGGACGGATTTTCCCAAAATGTGCAGGATATCATCAAAAAGTTTGAATTCCGCAACCAGATCGACAAGCTCTCCGATCATGATATTCTCGGCCTGCTGATCAGCAAATTCACCGACCAGTCCATCAACATCTCCTCCAGACCGGTCACCACTGCCGCAGGCGTTACACTTCCTGCGCTGGACAATCACACCATGGGCACGGTTTTTGAGGAAGTTATCCGTAAATTCAACGAGGAAACCAACATCACCGACGCAGGACGTCATTTCACACCCCGCGACATTGTTGAGCTGATTGCTGACCTTGCCTTTGTTCCCGTAAAGGACAAAATACAGGACAACACCTACCGCATCTATGACGGAGCCTGCGGCACAGGCGGTATGCTCACGGTTGCAGACCAGAGAATCCGCGAGCTTGCAGCAGAATACGGCAAGAAAGTCTCCATCCATCTCTACGGTCAGGAGGTTGCCGACGAAACCTACGCCATCGCCAAGAGCGATATGCTGGTAAAGGGCGAGGGCGAACAGGCCAACAATATTTTCTTCGGTTCCACGATCTCCAACGACGGATTCAGTGGTCAGACCTTCGATTTCTGCCTATCGAATCCGCCTTTTGGCACACCGTGGAAGACCGATTTGAAGGCATGGGGTGATATCAAGAAGAAGGACATTACCGATAGCCGCTTTGTTGTTAATTATCAGGGCAAAAATTTCTCACTGATTCCCGATATTGGAGATCCACAGATGCTGTTCCTTGCTAACAACATCAGTAAGATGAAACAGGACACGACGTTGGGCACTCGTATCGTAGAGGTACACAACGGCTCCTCATTGTTCACCGGCAAGGCAGGTCAGGGTCCGTCCAATCTGCGCCAGTACATCATCGAGCGGGATTTACTGGAGTGCATCGTGGCAGTTCCGGAGAAGATGTTCTACAACACCGGCATCGGCACTTATCTGTGGGTGCTTTCCAACAAAAAAGAAGAACGCCGCCGCGGCAAGGTTCAGCTGATTGATGCGACATCTTTCAAAAAGCCGCTGCGAAAGAATCTGGGTGAGAAGAACTGCGAGATCACAAAAGAGATCCGTGAGCAGATTCTCGACCTCTATATGGCGTTTGATGAAGCCGACACGCAGTACAGCAAGGTATTTGATAACTCCGAGTTCGGCTACTGGGAGGTACCGGTCTATACGCCGCAGCTCGATGAAAACGGGCAGCCCATTGTAGATAAGAAGGGCAAGCCTGTAAAGCCGACCACCGACAAGGAGCAGGTGCCCTTCAGCTACGAGGGCGGCATTGAAGCCTTTATTGAAAACGAAGTAAAGCCCTATAATCCGCTGGCCTACACGAAGCCCGGCACGGAGAAGATTGGGTACGAGCTTTCCTTTACCAAGTATTTCTACCAGCCCGTGCAGTTGCGCACGCTGGAGGAGATCACAGCTGACATCCGCACCGTGGAAGCAGAAACCGACGGCCTGCTGGATGAGATCATGGGAGGCTGAGGATGAGGTACGAGGAATATAAAGAGACTGGATATAGGTTTTGTCCAGCACTTCCGGCGTCATGGAACATTAAATCCGGGCGTTTTTGCTTCGAGGAAAACAAGCAAAAGAATACAGACTTAACAGAAAAAACACTACTGCAATTTACATACGGCTCAATTGTGAGAAAAAAGAATCAAGAGATCACAAAAGACGATGAGCCGATAATTGCGAAATACACAGTTGTTCAGCCATTCGATATTATGGTAAATGGCTTGAACTTGAATTATGACTTTGTTTCACAAAGAATTGGGCTGGTATGTGAACCTGGAGTTATTACATCAGCGTATTTATCTTTGCGTTGCCACGATGTTTATAATCCTTACTACGCCAATTACATGTTGAAGGCATTGGATGCTCAAAAAGTTTTCCACGGAATGGGCAGCGGTGTCCGGCTTACCCTTGGCTACCCTGAATTTTCAAAAATTAAATTTCCTGTCCCGCCCCGTGAGGAGCAGGATCAGATCGTGCGCTATCTGGACTGGAAAGTGTCCTGCATCAACAAGCTCATCCACGGCTATCAGCGGCAGATCAAGCTGCTGGAGGAGCGGAGGCAGACGGTTATTGACAGAGCTACATTAGAGGGCATTGACGGCGCAAAACTGAAAGATAGTGGTACACACTGGGTAAAAAGAATTCCAGAAAATTGGGAAATGGTTTATTCAAAAAAGTTGTTTTCTGAAAGAAAGGACAAGGCTTTTCCAAATGATGAACAGCTTACAGCTTCCCAAAAGTATGGTGTAATATCGCAAAAGGAATTCATAGAGCGTGAAGGTCGCCGTGTGACTGTCGTTCTTACAGGTAGCGATATTCTGAAACATGTTGGAATCGGCGACTTCATCATTAGCATGAGAAGCTTTCAGGGCGGCTTGGAATATAGTTATGTTGAGGGGAAAATTAGTTCGGCATATGTCATGCTGATCCCTCGTAAAGAGTTTGTATATGATGAATACTTCAAGTGGCTGCTTAAATCTAAGCCGTATATCAAAGCACTTCAAGGCACTTCAGATTTGGTACGAGACGGGCAGGCATTGCGTTACGCGAATTTTGCAAAAGTTCCGTTGCCTCAGATTCCACTTGACGAGCAAAAGCGTATCGCAGAACACATCGAAATTGAAACATCCAAAATTGATGCGGCTATCCCTGTTTTTGAGAAGCAAATTGAGCTGCTCAAGGAATACCGTACCCGTCTGATCTCCGATGTGGTCACGGGGCAGATGGATGTGCGAGGCGTTGTCATTCCGGATTACACACCGGAGGACGATACCGAGGAAAATGAAGCAGACGAGGAAACGACGGATGAGGAGGTGAGCATGGATGCCGACTAATACGAAGGAAAACGGCTTTGAGACGCTGATCGTGCAGAGCCTTGTGAACGACGCCGGTTACGAGCAGGGCGATACAGCGGAATACAACAAGGACTATGCTGTGGACGAAGGACGTCTGTTTCGCTTTTTGCAGTCCACACAGGCGGAAAAGCTGAAGGAGCTGCACATTCTGGACAGCGACCTTGAAAAGACGAAATTCTTTCAGCAGCTGAACAAGAAGCTGAAGTCCGACGGCGTGATTGACCTGCTGCGCAAGGGTATGCGTTATAAGCACCTGCACCTTGACCTGTTCTATGTGCGTCCTTCTGCTGATAACCCGGATGCGGCGGCACTGTATGGGAAGAATATTTTCAGCGTGACAAGGCAGCTGCAATATTCCAGGTTCAATCCCCTGCTGGCACTGGATGTGTGCATCTTCCTGAACGGTCTGCCTATCATCACGATGGAGCTGAAAAACCAGCTGACCAAGCAGAACTATCGGGATGCCATCAAGCAGTATCGGACGGATCGTAGTCCGGCAGAGCTTCTGTTCAGCTTCAAGCACTGCATGGTGCATTTTGCCGTGGATGACAGCGAGGTTTGGATGTGCACGGAACTGAAGGGCGACAAAAGCTGGTTTCTGCCCTTCAACAAGGGCTATCGTGACGGCGCGGGCAATCCGCCCAACCCGGACGGCATTAAGACCGACTATCTCTGGAAGCAGATTCTTGCTAAGGATGAGCTTTCCAATATCATCGAAAACTATGCACAGGTCATCGAAGAAACCGATGAGGATACCGGTGCAAAGAGTTACAAGCAGGTATTCCCCCGCTATCATCAGCTTTCGGTGGTCAAATTGCTTCTGGCGGACGCAAAGCATGATGGCGTAGGCGGTCGGTATTTGATCCAACACTCCGCCGGTTCCGGCAAGTCCAATTCCATCGCCTGGCTTGCGCATCAGCTGGTGACACTGAAGAAGGCCGATGGTACTGATGAGTTTGATACTGTCATTGTTGTTACCGATCGCATCAATTTGGATAAGCAGATCAAAAATACGATCCGCCAGTTCATGCAGGTGTCCTCTACTGTCGGCTGGGCGAAAAGCTCCGGTGAACTAAAGAAACTGCTTGAGGAGGGCAAGAAGGTCATTATCACGATTGTCCATAAGTTCCAGTTCATTCTGGAGGACATTTCCGATGTTTATAAGGATCGGAATTTCGCCATTCTCATCGATGAAGCCCATTCCAGCCAGAACGGAAGCCTTTCGGCGAAGATGAATATGGTGCTCTCAGGCAATGTCTACGATGACGAAGATGACTTTGAGGATAAGATCAACACCATCATTGAAGGCCGGAAAATGGTGAAAAACGCCAGCTATTTTGCCTTCACTGCTACACCGAAGAACAAAACGCTTGAAATGTTCGGCAAAAAGGTGCCGCAGCCGGACGGAAGCGTAAAATCAGAGCCGCATTATATCTATACCATGAAGCAGGCCATCGAAGAGGGCTTCATCATGGATGTGCTGAAATACTACACGCCGGTACAGAGCTACTACAAGCTGACAAAGACGGTGGAGGACGACCCACGTTTCGATAAGAAGCGTTCTCAGGCAATCCTGCGCTTCTATGTGGAATCCAACAGCTACGCTATTCATGAAAAAGCTGCTGTCATGGTGGAGCATTTTCATAACGAGGTCATTGCCAAGGGCAAGGTTGGCGGCAAGGCCAGAGCCATGGTGATTGCCAGCTCCATCAAACGCGCCGTGGAATATTATGATGCGTTCAACAGCCTGCTGAAAGAACGCCACAGTCCCTACAAGGCAATCATTGCATTCTCTGGGACAACAGATTGGCACGGCAAGCAGGTCACGGAGGCAGATATCAACGGCTTTCCGAGCGCAAAAATCGAAAAGACCTTCAAATCCGAACCGTATCGCTTTCTGATTGTTGCAAATAAGTTTCAGACGGGTTTTAACGAGCCGTTGCTGCACACCATGTATGTGGATAAAGGATTATCGGATATCAAGGCGGTGCAGACTTTGTCACGCCTGAACCGCAGCCACCCGGACAAGAAGGATACGTTTATCCTTGATTTTGTCAACGATCCGGCGGTTATTAAGGAAGCCTTTGATCGGTATTATAAGACGACCATTCTCTCCGACGAAACTGATGTCAACAAATTGAACGATCTGATTGATACCATGGAATCCATACAGGTTTATCATGCAGAAGATGTAAATCATTTTGTGCAGCTCTATCTGGACGGAGCGGAGAGAGAAACGCTGGATCCAATTCTGGACAAATGCGTGGATGTATATAAAGGGCTTATCGTTGAGGAACAGATTGAATTCAAATCCTGCGCTAAGGCTTTTACCCGAACCTATAATTTTCTGGCGGCAATTCTGCCCTACGGCTCAGTCGAGTGGGAAAAGCTCACTATTTTTCTGAATTTGCTCATACCAAAGCTTCCGTCTCCGCAAGGGGAAAATTATACGGATGGCCTGCTGGAGGATGTTGATCTGGAAAGCTATCGTGTAGAGGCGAGAGAAACAATGCGCATCCAGTATGAGAACGAGAATGGTGAGATTAACCCGATTCCTGTCGGCACAGATGTTGGTATCGATGTGCCGGAGCTCGATACACTTTCCAATATATTGCAGGCATTTCACGATGTCTTCGGCGACATTGAGTGGACCGATGAGGATAAGGTGAAAAAGCAGGTTGCAGAGCTGCCGGATATCGTCAAAAAGGATGAGGCTTACCAGAACGCGATGCAGCATTCCGATGCCCAGAATGCAAGAGCAGAAAGTGACCGAGCTACGACCAAGGCCATTCTTGATACCATGAGCAGCGGGATTGAGCTATATAAGGCGGTTCAGGCCAATGATTCCTTCCGCAAATGGATTCTGGATATGGTCTTCAACGCCACCTATTCAAAACCGTATACCTACACTACAGATATAGATACAGGAGCACGTTATGTCGCAGAAGAACAAGGAATCTACAAGTAAATTGATCGCCCTCGTGCTTCGCCATAAGCCCGAAGAAATCGGCATTATGCTCGACGAGCACGGCTGGGCGAATGTAGCTGAGCTGATTGCAGGTATTGCGAAAACGCAGCCGTTTGATATGTCTTTGTTTGAGGAAATCGTCCGCACGGATGAAAAGCAGAAAAACGGTTATGTGTTTTATAAGTTTTCAGTAACAGATGGCATGACAAAATAAAAGCGATCGAAACAGGAAAGACAGAAAACACGAGAGAGTTCAGGTGAGAGAGAAAAATGAAAAGTCATCAATCGGATGTGAAAAGTAAGAATACGACAATCAATGATATGACATCGGGGAGCCCGGCGAAGCTGTTGATCCGCTTTATGATACCGATGTGCCTTGGGAATCTGTTCCAGCAGTTTTACAATGTGGTGGATTCCATTGTGGCGGGGCAGTTTATCGGTGTGCAGGCCTTTGCGGCAATCGGGAGTACCGGATCGCTGATGTTTTTTGTCATTGGATGGTTAAACGGGCTGACCAGCGGGTTTGCCATTATGGTGGCCCAGTATTTTGGTGCGAAAAAATACAATCAGATGCGCCGGTATGTGGCGATGTCGGTCTATTTGTCGGTGGCCTGTGCGCTGGTCATGACCATTGTTCTGACCCTTGCCAATGAGCCGATTTTGCGCATGATGAACTTCTCGGATGAAATCATGCCGCAGGTGAAGTCATACATGGGGATTATCTATGCAGGTTTGATCGTCACAGTAGCCTATGATGCCCTTTCCGCTTTTTTGCGTGCCCTGGGGGATTCCAGGTCCCCTCTTCACTTTCTGATGATTTCTGCCGGCATCAATGTCGTTTTGGATATCGTTTTTATTATTGTAGCAGGGATGGGTGTGGAAGGCTGTGCTTATGCAACCGTGATCGCTCAGGGAATCTCTGCAGTGCTCTGCTTTATTTATATTATGAAGAGATTTCCGATCCTCCGTCTGAAAAAAGAAGATTTCCGGATTAATTTTTCCTGGATCGGAACCCTGTTAAAGCTGGGAGTTCCGATGGCATTGCAGTTTTCGATTACGGCGATTGGGACGATTATCGTGCAGGGTGCCGTGAATATCTATGGAGAAAACTACATGGCAGGCTTTTCCGCAGCGGGGAAACTGCAAAATATTTTTATGACTGTGATGACAGCTTTTGGCGCGACGGTGGCGACCTATGTCGGGCAAAACCGCGGTGCCGGAAAGTGGAAGCGTGTCAAACAGGGCGTACGCTGTACGCAATATATGATTTGGATATGGAGTGTGATCATGATGGCACTGGTCTTTTTTGCCGGGAAATATATGACCTTGCTTTTCATCCATGCCTCTGAGACAGAGGTTATCCGGGTCGCTGTACTGTATTTCCATACCGTATGCTGGTGTTATCCATTCCTCGGAAGTATCTTTTTATACAGAAATACCCTGCAGGGCATGGGGTATGGACTGGTTCCGATGCTGGGGGGTATCTTTGAACTGGTAGCGAGAGCCGCCATGGTCATGATTCTCGCTGGGAGAACGAGTTTCGCTGGTGTCTGTCTCGCGGATCCGGCCGCGTGGATTGCCGCACTGATCCCGATTGTTCCGTATTACTTTTTTGTGATGAGAAAATGGGAAAGGCAAGAAAGGCAAAAGGGCAGCCAGATAGGACAGAGCATATAGTCCGGGCCAATTTAGGATGTTTTTTGGGAGAGCAGATTGGCGAGGGACTTTCCGTAGAAGAAATCGTGGATTAATGTATCCAATTCCTTCCACATAGGAAGCGTATGGCAGTGGGAAGCCCGCGGGCAGGGTTCTGCATCTTCCATAAGACAGGCCACAGCAGCGAGGGAGCCCTCTGCCGTTTCCAGAATTTCTCCTACCGTATAGTCTTTTGGGGAGCGGGTCAGCTGATAGCCGCCTCCCTTGCCACGAACTCCTTTTAACAATTTCTTTTTTACCAGGGATTTTAAAATAATTTCCAGATATTTATCTGAAATCTCCTGCCGGTCGGCAATTTCTTTTAATGGGATATATTTTCCCTCTCCATATTCCGCCAGATCCAGCATCACACGGAGGGCATAACGTCCTTTTGTGGAAATCATGAAATAAATCTCCTTTCGGTCAATTTTCAGCAGCTAAATTTGCTGCCATTAGTATAGCATCAATTTCAGGTGGATTTCCATAGGAATCTGTCTCTTCTTTATCAATAATCATGATTTTTCAGAACAAAAAATAATTTTTTTGTTCTTTTTTTATAAAATAAAATAAAACCCTATTAACCTATTTACAAAGTAGGTTAATAGTGATATTATCATAGCCATGAGCTAGGAAATATGGAAGGAGGCGAGGAAGGAAAGAATGAATCTTTCAAGGAAGAGCAGATATGGAATCACTGCGCTGGTTGATCTGGCAATGTATGCGGGAGGACAGTGTGTTCAGTTAAATAGTATTGCTAAGAGAAATGGAATTTCCGTCAAATATTTAGAGCAGATTTTTTCCAGCCTGCGCCGTGCAGGGATGGTAAGAAGTGTCAAAGGCCCGCAGGGAGGATATCTGCTTGCCCAATCTCCCAAAGAAGTGGATATGGCTTCGGTCGTAAAGGTACTGGAAGGCAATTATTTTCTGGAGAATGAGGAGAATTCGGGAAAAGAGGATGAGAGAGGAATCTCCACGGCAATTCAGAAGCTGCTCATCGATCCGGTCAATGAACAGATGGATCGGCTGCTGCAGAAAAGGACACTCCAGGATCTGGTAGATTTTTCTTTGCAGTGCAATAAATTTCAGCAGGAAATGTATTATATATGACGGGGCTGATATCATGGAAATTCTGATAAAGGAAGAATAGAGTCCGAAAAGGGATGCAGAGGATAAGTAATGGAAACAAGGAAGATAGAGACCGATGTACTGATCATCGGCGGAGGAACGGCGGGATGTTTTGCCGCCTGGACCCTGGGAAAAGAGCCCGGTGTCCGCGTGTTGATTGCGGAAAAAGCAAATATGAAAAGAAGCGGCTGCCTGGCTGCCGGAGTCAATGCATTGAATGCCTATATCACCAGAGGCCGTACTCCACAGGATTATGTCGATTATGCGAAAAGAGATGCGCATGGGATTGTCCGGGAGGATTTGCTTTTGTCTATGGCGAAGCGGCTGAATCACGTGACAAAGGTGCTGGAAGAGTTTGGGCTGGTCATTTTAAAAGATGAAAAAGGAGAATATGTGGCCAGGGGAGACCGGAATATCAAGATTAACGGAGAAAATATCAAGCCGTTACTGGCAAAAGCTGCCTGTGGTCAGGAGCAGGTTACCGTCTTAGAACACGTCAATATCACAGATTATATCGTGGAAGGGAATGAAATCAAAGGAGCCTGGGGCTTTAGCACACGGGAGGATGTTTTTTATGATATCCGGGCAAAAGCGGTGTTATGTGCCACCGGAGGGGCAGCGGGACTTTATCGCCCGAATAACCCCGGATTTTCCAGGCATAAAATGTGGTATTGCCCTTTTAATACCGGGGCAGGATTGGCGATGGGTATCCTGGCAGGGGCAGAGATGACCACCTTCGAGATGCGCTTCATCGCTCTTCGGTGCAAGGATACGATCGCACCGGTCGGGACGATCGCCCAGGGAGTTGGGGCAAAGCAGATGAATTCCCGCGGTGAAATCTATGAGACAAAGTACGGATTGACCACTTCACAGAGACTTTACGGGACGGTCATGGAAAACCGGGAAGGGCGTGGCCCATGTTATTTAAAGACCAAAGGGATTTCTCCCCAGCAGGAGCAGGATCTTTACCGGGCATACCTGAATATGGCACCGGCGCAGACCGTCAGGTGGATGGAGAGCGGCTGCGGGCCGGCGGCGGAAAATGTGGAGATTGAGGGAACGGAACCCTATATCGTCGGTGGACATACCGCCAGTGGGTACTGGGTCGATGATGGACGCCAGACGACAGTCAAAGGGCTGTTTGCCGCCGGAGATGTGGCCGGAGGGTGTCCGCAGAAATATGTGACAGGGGCACTGGCCGAAGGCGAGATCGCGGCGGAATCGATTTTGGGATATATCAAACAATCCGGGCCAAAAACAGAAGAGAGTTTACAGCTTTCCCGTGCAGCATGGGAAAAGAAAAAAGAGTACGAAGCCCATCTCCTGTCAGGAAGAGAAGAAGCAAGAGGATTTTGTATCACGGCAGGCCAGATGGAGGAGGCCATGCAAAAGATCATGGATCAGTATGCCGGCGGGATTGCGACAGACTATCAATATAATGAAGCAATGCTTTTAATTGGAAGAAAGAAGATCGATGGACTTCTCGGGCAGATCGACCGTCTTCCCGCCGCGGATTCGTTTGAATTAAAAGAAATTTATGAGCTTCGGGAGCGGCTGATCGTATGTCAGACGCTGATCGATCACTTAAAGGCAAGAAAGGAAACCAGATGGCACAGTTTCGGGGAAAATGCAGATTATCCGAAAGAGAGTGAAGAATGGCTGAAATATGTCAATTCCCGGAGAAAACCGGATGGGGAGACAGAAATAATCTACAGGGAACTGGTCACAGGAGGTGAGGTGTATGAGCGTACGGATTTTACAAAATAAATGTGCAGGATGTGGGAGATGCCTTGCGGTCTGTCCGGGCGACCTTTTAACAAAAGGGCCGGACGGTAAAGTACAGATCCGGGATGCCCGGGACTGCTGGGGCTGTACCGCCTGTCTGAAAGAGTGTCGCACCGGAGCCATCCAGTATTTTCTGGGAGCCGATATCGGCGGAATGGGTTCCACCCTTTTGGTGGAGCAATCGGACGAAATGTTCCGGTGGAAAATCACATCACCCGAAGGGGTCCGGAAGACCATCGAGATCCAAAGGAAGGATTCTAACAAATATTAAGGAAGAATTCCAACAACTATTTAAGAAAGAGAAAAAATTTTAAGGAGGAAATGAGATGGGAACCTTATCACATCTTGACGAACTGGAAGCGGAAGCAATCTATATTATGAGAGAAGTGGCAGCAGAGTGTGAAAAACCAGTCATGCTCTATTCAATCGGAAAGGATAGTTCCGTCATGCTGCATCTGGCGATGAAGGCATTTTATCCGGAAAAACCGCCGTTCCCGTTCATGCATATCGACACCACCTGGAAATTCAGGGAAATGATCGCATTTCGGGACAAGGTCGCAAAAGAAACAGGAATTGACATGATCGTCTATACGAACCAGGAAGGCGTAGAGCAGGGGATCAATCCCTTTGACCATGGTTCTGCCTACACAGATATTATGAAGACGCAGGCTCTAAAACAGGCTCTTTCCAAATATGGATTTACGGCAGCCTTTGGCGGCGGGCGTCGAGACGAGGAAAAATCACGGGCGAAAGAGAGGATTTTTTCGTTCCGGAACAAGGAACAGGCATGGGATCCGAAAAATCAGCGTCCGGAAGTATGGAAACTGTACAATACCCAGATTAAAAAGGGTGAGAGTATTCGCGTTTTCCCAATTTCCAACTGGACAGAAAAAGATATCTGGCAGTATATCCAACGCGAAAAGATTGATATCGTTCCTCTTTATTTTGCAGCGGAGCGTCCGGTCGTATACCGGGACGGAAATATCATCATGGTAGATGACGACAGAATGCGCCTGTTACCGGGAGAAGAAGTCCAGCATAAGAGTGTGCGTTTCCGCACGCTGGGATGTTATCCATTGACGGGCGGGATCGAGTCCGAAGCACATACCTTGGATGAGATTATTGAGGAGACGTTAAGTGCGGTGGATTCCGAGAGAACCAGCCGTGTAATCGACCATGACGGCGGAGCGGCCAGCATGGAAAAAAGAAAGAAAGAGGGGTATTTCTAAAATGAAAGGATTATTAAAATTTATAACCTGCGGAAGTGTGGATGATGGAAAATCCACATTGATCGGACATATCCTTTATGACTCCAAACTCCTTTATGCCGATCAGAAAAAAGCACTGGAGCTTGACTCCAAGGTGGGGAGCCGCGGAGGAAAAATTGATTATTCCCTCTTGCTGGACGGTTTGATGGCAGAAAGGGAGCAGGGAATTACGATAGACGTAGCTTACCGTTATTTTACTACGGATCACAGAAGTTTTATCGTGGCGGACACGCCGGGACATGAGGAATATACCAGAAACATGGCGGTCGGAGCCTCTTTTGCCGACCTGGCAGTCATTCTTTTAGACGCGACCCAGGGAGTGCTCGTCCAGACAAGACGCCATGCCAGAATCTGTGCCTTGATGGGAATCCCGTACTTTATTTTTGCGGTAAACAAGATGGATCTGGTCGATTACAGCGAGGAACGGTTCCGGGAAATCGAAAAGGAGATTTTGGCACTGCAAAAAGAATTGGGGCTGGAAAACATCTATATAGTACCGGTATCGGCAACGGAAGGAGACAATGTGACGAAAGTCTCTGAAACTATGCCGTGGTATGAGGGAAAACCGATTCTGTCGATTCTCGAACAGGTAGACATCGATGAAAATCAGGAAACCGGATTTTACATGCCCGTACAAAGAGTCTGCCGTCCGAACCATACCTTCCGTGGATTCCAGGGGCAGGTGGAAAGTGGGACGATCGCTGTCGGCGATGAGATCACCGCATTGCCTAGCATGGAAAAGGCCCACATTAAAAAGATCTACCTGGGAGACCGGGAAGCAGAATCTGTCCAGAAAGGGCAGCCGGTAACCATCCAGCTCGACCGGGAGGTCGATGTATCCCGGGGTTGTGTTTTGTCAAAAGATGCCGGAGAAAAAGTGACTTCTTCAGTGGATGCCACTCTTTTGTGGATGGATGATGAAAAACTGGAAAGCGGGAAAAACTATTTTGTGAAGGTGGGAAGCCGGCTGGTACCGGCCATTGTGTCGAAAATTGATTTCTCCATTGATGTCAACACCGGGGAGAAAACACAGGCAAAAACCCTGGGGAAAAATGAGATTGCGGAATGCGAGATCACCTTTGTAGACCGGGTGGTTGCCGACGAATTTAATAGACATAAAACACTGGGCGAGCTGATTTTAATCGACCGGATCACCAACATGACTTCTGCCTGTGGTGTGATTACAAGCATCAAAGAAGAAGGACAGGAAGCGAGGAAGAAGGAGGAACAGCTGCGGGCAGTCGTGAAAGGACAGCGGGCAGTCACCGTTTCTTTCGACCTGGATGATGAGAACATTACCAAAAATTTTGTAGAGCAGGTAGAGCGGGAGCTGACACTGAGCGGAAGACATACCTACCTCTATGCCCCGAAAGATTACGAACCGGCAGGCCTGATCGTAAGGCATTTAAACCGGGCAGGGATTGTCGTGCTGCTCGTCTGGAACAAAGACCTGAAAAATAAGGAGATGCTGAAAGATTCCCTGTCAAAATACAGCAAGTATATCCCTCACTGGGAGGTAGGAGAAGACGGCAGTGTGGAAGAAACGGTACAAAATATCCGTCACCTTACCGAATATTCAGAGGATGTGTACGGAATCGGAAGCCATATCTGATCGTGGGAACCGTCACAAAAAAATTGGAAGAACCCTGCGGATGAAATTCGTTACTTTACACAGACGGTATAGAAGTTATATAATGGATAAGCATGTAACTTGATTATGGGTATTTCACAAATGGCTTTGATAGAAGATATAGAAAAAGTCAGAAATTAGCAGGAGGAAATTATGAGTGTAGATTACAAAGCCCTGAAAAAGGGTGGCTTTATGCTCCAAAAGCAAAAAGATAAATTTTCTTTAAGGCTTCGCAGCGTCGGTGGACACCTGACAGCACAGCAGCTAGCAAAAGTGGCAGAGGTGGCAGAAAAATATGGAAAAGGCTATATCCATCTCACTTCCAGACAGGGAGTGGAGATCCCATTTATTCCATTAGAGAAGATTGATGAGGTCAAAGAAGAACTGGCAAAGGGAAATGTGTTCCCGGGAGCATCTGGTCCCCGTGTTCGTACTGTGACAGCCTGTCAGGGAAAAGCGATCTGTCCGAGCGGATGTATCGATACCTATGCCCTGGCAGTGGAAATTGACGAGAGATATTTTGGACGGGATCTTCCGCATAAATTTAAATTTGGGATCACCGGATGCCAAAATAATTGCCTGAAAACAGAGGAAAACGATCTGGGAATTAAGGGAGGCATGCAGACGACCTGGAAAGAAGATGCCTGTATCCAATGTGGTGCCTGTGTAAAAGCCTGCCGGAGTTCGGCCCTTTCCCTGGAAGATGGGAAGATTCTCATAGATAAAGAAAAATGTATTTTCTGTGGACGCTGTGCCAAGGCCTGTCCGACGGATGCCTACGATACCCGGGAAGGATATATTGTATCTTTTGGCGGAACCTTCGGGAATCATATCCGCAAGGGAAAAACGATCATTCCGTTTATCGAAGATCATGACAAATTGTTAAGGGTATGCGATGCGGCCATTCAATTTTTCGAGGACAACGCAAAAGCGGGGGAGAGATTACATTTTACAATCGACCGGGTCGGAGAAGAAGCGTTTGAAAAAGCGATCTGGGCGGCTTATGAGGCCGAGTAATCTCCTGAAAGCTTTTGATCCTTTCCTGTAAAATGGAGGAATTTGTCCCCTGCCGGACTTCTCTTCGTTGGTCACCCGATGCAGTTGACCTAGAATAGTGTATAGGGTATAATACACCCAAAAGATATTCTATATATCAAAAAGATATACAGAAGGGAGAGGAAAGTTCGAATGAAGTACGTATGTGATCTGTGCGGATGGGAATATGATGAGGAGGAAGGATACCCGGAGGGAGGGATTAAACGAGATACCACCTGGGATGATCTTTCCGATGAATTTGAATGTCCTTTATGTGGTGCGGGGAAAGAAAAATTTACGGAAACAGAGGAATAAATAAGAGAGATACCAAGAAAGAGGACTTTATACCTCGTTCTGGTATCTCTTTTTGCATAAAAATCTGCAAATAATGCAGAAATTCTTTCGAAAGTATGGTATAGTAAAAGACCAAAAGAAATGTGAAAAAGCAGGAGACAGAAGAGTTTCCGTCCGGGAAATAATGGAGGCGTATAATTTGATGGACAAAGAAACCAAACGATGGATGCTGCTGATTACTTTCGGCATCATATTATTTGCAGCATTGATGAATTTTTCTGCCGTACTTGAGGTCGCAAAGAAGGGGGCCGAGATCATCCTTCCGATCGTTGTCGGCCTGATTCTGGCATTTGTATTAAATGTACCGATGAAGCTTTTTGAAAAAGTATTTACCACTTTCAAAGAAAGACATCCCCGCCTGAAGCTACTGCCGGTGGCAGGGTGCAGTCTTTTCGCAACCCTTTTCTGTATCGCTTTGGTCGTATGGATCATCTACACGATGTTCGTTCCGGGACTGGCAGCTTCCGTAAAAAGCATTTATGATGTCTTTATGGAAAATGTTCCACAGTGGCTTGCCTGGCTGCGTAAAAATGGAATCGACACCAAATGGATTTCCAGACAGATTTCTTCCTGGGATTTAAAGACCGTGGTAGAAAAGATTACAGGAAGTGCAGGGAATGTATTGAATACGGCGATGGAAGTGGCATCATCAGCCTTCAGCCTGGTGATCAATGCCTTGATGGGATTTATCATCGCCATCTATGTTCTGCTCAGTAAAAAATCCCTGGTCAGACAGTGTAAGAAGTTTTTATATGCCCACCTGAAAAAAAGGCATGCAGATAAAATCTGTTACGTCTCAAGGATGGTCAACGACACCTATTCCCGATTTTTTTCCGGTCAGTGTATCGAGGCGATCATCCTCGGAGGCCTGATGTTTATTGCCTTTACCATCTTCCGTCTGCCCTACGCGAACCTGATTGCTGTGTTGACGGCAGTGCTTTCTTTTATTCCATATATCGGTGCCTTTGCCTCTTGTGGTATCGGGGCATTGCTCATCATCATGGTGGATCCATGGCAGGCACTTTTGAGCATTGTGGTCTATCAGGTCGTACAGTTTATTGAAAATCAGTTTATTTACCCGCGGGTTGTGGGCGGATCGGTCGGCCTGGCTCCGCTCTGGACGCTCTCTGCTGCCCTGATCGGAGGGAACCTTTTTGGCGTAGTAGGTATGATTTTTGCCATTCCGATTACCGCAGTCCTCTATGTCCTAATAAAAGATGATGTCAATCAGAGACTGGAAAAGAAAAATGTAAAGATACAATAAAAGAATCCATCAGGAACGAGGGGGATTATCCTTCGTCCTGATGGATGAACATGATGATGAAAGACAGGATCAGGAGAGCACAGGAACCAAGAATGGCCCTTTCTCCAAAAAGTAAGATAAAATGGTTTCCGAGAATAGCCCCGCAGACAAAGCAGAGAATGATCCCATAATAGAGAAGCCCTTTCCTCAGGGAACCATTTTCCTTTGTCCGGAAAAAGGTATAGATATGCTCGGTCCCACTGCGCAGGTTACCGATGCACATCGTGGTTGCGATTCCGTTTCCGTAGATCTTCCGAAAGCTTTCGACCTGGATCCCGCAGGCCAGGGAGGTCAGGGAATTCGCAAGAAGATTGTGGCTTTGGGGTAAAAAGCTGACCCCGGCCAAAATGACCGCTTCGATAATGACAGAGATCTGACGCCAGTGAAGGAATAAGGACCATTTATAATATCGAAGGATCGCTGCGAGGATGATCCCGAAAGTAAATGCCAGGACAGGGCAGAGGTAACAGAGAACTGTGGGTAAATCTCCCTGGGAAAGGTGGATTCCGAGAAGGAGGATATTCCCTGTCTGTGCATTGGCAAACACTTCCCCTCTTCCAATATAAGAATATGCGTCCATTAATCCACCAGAAAGGGCAAGGATAATTCCCAGGCTGATGGAGTCGGAAATTTGAAATGGTTGTTTCATAATCGGCACTCCTTTTTTTGCTGATTCGCAATTGCATCTGCATTATAAGAGGAATTCACAGGTTTGTCAACCGTCGGGAACAGATCGGGCAGAGAATGACAAAAAGGGAGTACGAATCGTATCAAATGAAAAAAGTTACTGGAAATCGTCACACGAAAAGGACAGATTTCTTTTCATAAGATTTTCACAAGACAGATATTTTTTTATAAGAAAGATACTTTGTCATGAGAAAGATACTTGAAAACAGGAGGACAGAGAAAGATTATGTCAAAGAAAGCATTAATTGCAATGAGCGGAGGGGTGGATTCTTCCGTAGCGGCATACCTGATGAAAAAAGCGGGATATGACTGCATCGGAGTGACCATGAAGCTTTATGATAATGAAGAGATTGGAATCGCAAGAGAAAAAACCTGCTGTTCCTTAAGCGATATAGAGGACGCCAGAAGCGTGTGCGTGAAATTGGGGATTCCTTATTATGTATTTAATTTTAAGGCGGATTTTAAAGAAAAAGTCATTGATCAGTTTATTTCCTCCTATCAAAAAGGAATGACGCCGAATCCCTGTATCGAGTGCAACCGGCATTTGAAGTTTGCACATCTTTATCACAGGGCGCAGGCCCTACACTGTGATGTGATCGTCACAGGACATTATGCAAGGATCACACAGGATGAATCCGGATATCATTTATTAAAGGGAGTGGATGCTTCCAAAGACCAGAGCTACGTCCTGTATTCCCTGACGCAGGAACAGCTGGCACATACCTGTTTCCCTCTCGGGGATTACAGCAAAACCGAAATCCGGCAGATCGCGCAGGAACAGGGATTTTTTAATGCACAAAAACATGACAGCCAGGATATCTGTTTCATCCCGGATGGGGATTATATGTCATTTATCGAGAAGACAACCGGGAAAAAAAGCGAGCCGGGAGATTTTGTCCATCGCAGCGGGAAAGTCTTAGGGCAACATAAAGGATACTGCGGCTATACCATTGGACAGAGAAAAGGTTTGGGAATTTCGGGTCCAAAGCCTTATTATGTTATAGAAATCTGTCCGGAAGAAAATAAGGTCATTTTGGGAGATAGTGAGGATTTATTTCAGAAAGACCTGGTTGCCGGGGACTTTAACTGGATCGAAGAAGTGGGAGCGGATGAGGTGGTCAAGGCCCGAATACGCTATCATCAGATAGAAAAAGAAGCAATTGCCAGAAAAAGGGAAGATGGTACGGTTGCCATCCACTTCCTCGAACCACAGCGTGCGATTACAAAGGGGCAGGCTGTGGTTTTATATCGGGAAGATCATGTAGTGGGAGGCGGAACGATTATTGAGCGGCCTTCGGTTTTTCCTTCTCCAGAGGAACCATAACCTGATTCAGGAACTCCGGAAGAATCGTTTCTGGAATGTCCATCGATCCTTTTCCGGTAAACAGAGAGACGTCCGGCTTGATCCGTCCGTGAAAATCGGATCCGCCGGTTTCGATCAGTCCCCATTCCTTGGCGAGACTTTTAATATATTCTTCATCGATCGGAGAATGGCTGCTATGATAGGTTTCGATTCCGATCAGTCCGGCTTCCTTTAATTCACGAACCATAGAATTTTTCTGAAGGGAAGAAAGCTTGGTATACAGCATGAGATGGGCCAGGACCGGAGTCCCTCCGCAGTGCTGGATCAATGTGATGGCTTCCTGAGGCGTAGGCATGATCCTTTCGACATAGCAGCTTTTGCCGTTACCAAGATATTTATCAAACGCTTCCTGTACAGAAGCCACATATTTTTTCTTCATCAACTGCTTGGCAATATGCGGCCGGGCAATCGTCTCACCCGGTTTTTCCGGCTGGATATCTTCCATAGAAATCTGGATACCGATTCCCTGTAATTTCTGGATGATCTTTTCATTACGGCTGTCCCGGCTGTCCCGGTATCGTTTTAATTTATCCAGAAGTAATGGATTCTTTCGGTCAATATTGTAACCGAGTATGTGGATTTCCACTCCGTGATAATCGGTGGAAATTTCGATTCCGGGAATGGCAGTCAGGCGATCTTTATATTTCGAAGCGGCTTTTTCAAAGCTCTCAATGCCAGACACGGTATCATGGTCCGTTAACGA
Organism: Bacteroidaceae bacterium; assembly: GCA_963626755.1. Classification (GTDB taxonomy): domain Bacteria; phylum Bacillota; class Clostridia; order Lachnospirales; family Lachnospiraceae; genus Anaerobutyricum. The sequence continues at coordinate 29,689 of CAVFXN010000034.1, read as the reverse complement.
GAGAAAAACCGGATTGTTCTCTTTCGAAGTAAGCTTCACAGCAGCCTGAATGATCTCTTCTGGAGAAAAGCTGCCGTCCGAAGCAGTAGAGTGGGTATGAAGGTCAATATAAGTTTTCAAAATAATCTCCTTTCCATAGTTTCTTATGCATTATAACGCGAATACGGTAATCACTTGGTGTCTTCGAATCTTATTATGACAGAATGTGTAAAAAAAAGCAATCGTTCCATGGGATTCTTTGATTTTTGCCCAAGTGTGTCTTAGATCTTTGATCAAGTGAGACGTTGATTTTTGCCCAAGCGTGTCTTTGATCAAGAGGAACTTTGATTTTTGCCCAAGTGGGTATTGACAAAAAGCGACAAGTTAATGGTAAGAATGGAATACTTGTTTGTAATAATGATATAAAGGTGGTAAAATACAGTTATTGCAAAATAAATCGGGCAGACAGAAAATAACGGAGGTAAACTTTGACATGGAAGAGATGATGAAGGCATTATTGGACGTGGTGAGAGCCCAGCATACAGCAGCCAAAGAAAGTGATGAGAAGCCCTTTGATATGGACGATATTGTAGATTTGGCATTCCAGATCGCTGGCCGCCCGGAAGAACCGGAAGAGCAGCAGGAAATGACAGAGAGTGTCCAGAAAATGGCACAGACTCTCGCACCGGATCTGTTTCCGCCAAAGACTTTTGAGGAGATGGACGACCTGGAAAGGGCAGCCTCTGCCGTGAGTATGATTGAAGAGAGACTGCGCCAGGGTGTATTAAGAGGACAGGAAGCAGCGGATGTCTCGAAAGAAGAAGAGGAGATCAAAGCAAATGATTTGCCTGATTTTTCAGAACAAATGAATGGGATGGCAGAGCAGGAAGAAGAGCAGGAGGATTTTAATCCGCAGGAGACGGCAGATCTCAATGAATTAATTTACAATAATTTTATGCAGATGATGGGTCTGAATGACCCGAAAGTCGAATATCCGTTTGAGCGTTCCCAGATAAAATACGGAAGGGAAAAGACAGCAACGGAAATGCTGGAAGAAGAAGCGGCGGAAAAGAAGGCCCTCCAGGAAGAAGAGGAAAAAAGAAGGCCGGTTTCTGCCTGGGAGCTGGCACAGGCGGCAATCGATCAGGACGACCGGGCACATCAGAAGGAAGAATACGAACCGAAAGAGATGAAGATGCCGGAAACGAAGTCGGCTTCCCAGCTGGCAGCGGAAGCGATCGCCCGTGCCAAAGAGGAAGACCAGATGAAGCTGGAGGCGGAAAAGAGAGCTGAACGCCTGATGGAAGAGGCGAGAAAGCGTGGAAAAGACCCGATGGAGTTTGCCCTGCATCAACAGGAAATCTTAAATTACATGGAAAAAAACAGTGATGAGCTGGTTTCTTTTGAGGATTATGAAGATTTAAGTCCGGAAGAAAAGCTGGAGATCGAGAAGCAGATGTACCGGAAAAAACAGCTGGAGGCCGGTGTGGCACCGGAAGATATTCCGGAGGAACTGCCACCGGAAATTCTGGATCAGGCCGGGCTGTCTGTTCCCGACGCATCCCAGGCAGCCGTTTCGGGAGAGGATGCCGACTCAGCGGCAGCGGAAGATCATCCGGGTTCAAGAAACGCTCAAATGCCTATGTTTACCGAGGCGATGCTCCGTCAGATCGGACAGGAAGTGGTAAGGGAAAATGAAGAGATGATCCGGAAAGAAGATCCGGATGCGGATCTTGGGGCAATCAATGAGGCGATCTTTACCAATCTGCAAAAATTGATGGAATCGGGTGACGGAACGATCCATCAGGAAGATCTCGAAAGCCTGATCGGGGAAGTGATTTCCAGAAATACAGAGCCGGAAGCGGTCAAAGAAGGAGAAGTGGTTTCCGGAAATACAGAGCCGGAGCCTGCGAAAGAACCGGAGGAGACCCCTCGTTCCGAAGAAACGAAAGTCATCCCAACGACACCGCAAGAGCCGATGTCTGCCGTAGATCTGGCAAAAGCTGCCCAGGAGGCATCCAGACCGGAAAAAAGGGAGGAAGCCGAAGGAAAGTCTGCGGTAGACCTCGCAAGAGAAGCCCAGGAAAATGCGAAGAGAATTAAAGAAGCGCAGGCAGAGCCGGAAATGGAAGAACTGACGGAAGACGATATGAATTTTGACGAGCTGGATCTTTTCGATGAAACGCAGCCAGAAGAGACGGATACCTCAGCGGATATGCCAGAAACAGCCGATATGCCAGAAACAGCTGATATCCCAGCCGATAGGGTAAAAGAGACCGGCATGCCCGCAGATATACCGCTGGAAGCCGACAAATCAGAAGAAGCCGGCATGCCAGAAGAGGCCAGCATGCGAAAAGAAGCCGATGTGCCAGAAGAAGCAGTGTCAGAAGAGACGGGCCACACCAAAGATGTGGAAGAAGAAATCGAGTATGTCGATCCGGGCGAGCTGGTTTTAGGGGAACATACCCAGGCAGAGATTGACGAGGCGATCGAAAATCTTGCTTCCCTTGGCCTGGAAGGAGATGTCTATGAACGGGCGAAACGAATGCTTCTTTTGGAACTTGCCGGTTCAGAGGCCGAATTAGATGCCTGGCTTGCAGAACAGGAAAATGGTAAGATCAAAAAAGGCATCAAGTCTGCTTTAGATCAGGAAGAAAGCCTGGAAAGTCTGGATGACCTGGAGCTGATTGATGAGGATGACCTGGAAAAAGAACTGGAGCTTGCCATGGACGAGGATTTTGTTGTGGAAGAAGCTTCGGATGCAGAACAAAGTGTACCGGAAGCCGATGCAGGACAGCATATGTCAGGTTCCGATGCGGAACAGAGTGCACCGGATACCGATGCAGGACAGCATATGTCAGGTTCCGACGTGGAACAGAGTGCACCGGATACCGATGCAGGACAGCATATGCCAGGTTCCGACGCGGAACAGAGTGCACCGGAAGCCGATGCAGGACAGCATATGTCAGGTTCCGATGCAGAGCAGAGTGCGCCGGATGTAGAGGTGGAACAAAGTGTACCGGATTCTCATATGGAGCAGAAAGCAGAACATCTAGTGGAGGAGGAGATCGAGCCTCCAAAAGAGGAAAAGCACAGCCGGGCAGGATATTCCAGAAAACGGAAAAATATCGTGAAGCGGAAAGAAAAGACGGTACCGGAAAAGAAAGAAGAAACCATCTTACTCCCAGACAGCGGGCCAGTAGAGACGAAAGAATTCCAGGTGAGCGTACGCCACCCATTTGTACTGAAAAATTCGGCAAGCTATGTCGATCAATTCAAAGAATATATTGTAGATACCCAGGAAAACCGAAAGCTGAGTACCGGATTTAAGAGACTGGATGCCATGCTCCGTTACGGTCTTCATAAGGGAAGTTATTTCGTGGATTCCGTACCGCAGTATCTCAAAAATGGATTCATGCAGCAGATAGCGGACCGTGCGGCAGAAAGTGGTGTCGATGTACTGTATATTTCCACAGAATTATCACGATACGATCTGATGGTAGAGACCATTTCCCGTCTGAGTTACGAAATGAGCAAAAAGGACGAAGAAAAAGCGGTATCCGCTATGGCGATCATGACAGGGGAAGAGGGTGCAGATGTCAATTCGTTAAAGGACGAGTTAAACTGGTACCGTGGAAGGATCAGTGAGCATCTGTTCGTTCTCGATCAGGATGCGGTATCGGAGTATGTGGAGAGCCTCGAAGAAGAGATTTCTGCAGGAGCGATCCTCGAGGAACTCATTCGCTCAATCGTAAGAGAAGGGGCGCATAAACCAGTAATCTTCATTGATAACATCGAAAACATCCTGTCGGCAGATGATTCCGAAGATATGAAACCTCTCATGGAGGGAATCCGGAAGATGGCCAAAGAGCTGGGAGTTCCGATTGTCATGTCTTACGGATATGCCCAGGCCGAAGGGGAAGAGGATCTGGAACCATCCGAACTTGCATTTCATGAATCCCTGGGAAATATGTGTGATGTCTATCTGGAATTGAAATATGCAGATATGATCACAGAAGATTATGAGGAGCTGATGCCGGAAGATATCCAGGAAATGGCAGAAGAAGGGGAAACACTTCTGCTGAACGTTCTTCTCCACAAAAACCGCAGAAAAATGAAGGCTTCCTGTCAGATTCAGGCAACACCGAAATTCCATTATTTTGAGGAGTAGGAACCAGGGGAATATGAGAAGAATCCTGCAAAAACAGGGGAATTATGTTTATAAAGTGTATCAGGAGAGTGGCAGCAAAGAAGGTTTTACTTACCGTCCATTTTTGAGGTTATTTATGGATCGGTTTTGCAGCAGTATCCCTTGGTATTCTTATGATTCTGGTGAGCACCAGATGGAAAAGAAGAGACACGTACCGATAAGAAGAGCAGGATGATGGATGAAATGAAAAATGCCATGCGCTAGAATGAAGAGATATTACATTCCGGCGTATGGCATTTTTTCGGTTAGTCAGAGTACGGGTTCCGGGTTAAAGTCCCAGATAGTCGGTGATTACTTGAATCTTTCCACTGATTTTCTGTAGTTCGTCTGTCGGAACATAATCTTTTGTCCCGAAAAGATATTTGTGGGCTTTTTTGACATTGGAAACCGCAGTCAGAGGAAATCCGTAATAAATCCCATTGTATTTTTCATCCTGGGAATCAAAAGGATAAGCCTGGGAATCTGCGATCTGGTATCGGAGAAGTGACAGGGTCATCTTCGTCATCTGGTTATTAGAGAGGCTGGTCTTACATTGAGGGAGTACGGTCGAAATCAGTTTGCCAAGCTTCCATGGTTTCTTTTTGGCTGCCTTCATAATTCCTTCTAAAACAAGACGCTGATGGTTTGCCCTTGCGTGGTCACCGCCTGCCATATATCGGATGCGGGAATAAGCCACGGCCTGGTTTCCGTCAAAAGTGTAGGTTCCGGTGCTGGAAAACTTTGGAGAGTTTCCGCCGTTAATCTTATTCATATTTCCAATATAATCATTGAGGTTGTCTAATTCTTTTTCCGAGGTGATGGTTAAGGAGATTCCACCTAACACATCTACGGCATCGGCCAAAGCTTTAAAATTGATCGTAGCGAAATCGGTGATATTTAAGTCGAGATTCCGGTTGATCGTCCTCAGTGCCATTTCCGGTCCGCCATAGGAGTACGCTGCATTGATTTTGTCGTATTCCCCGTCGATGCTGACATAAGTATCCCGGTAAATCGACATGAGCTTCACTTTTTTGGTCGATTTATGGATACTGGCAATAATAATACAATCCGTACGGGAACCTTTGTCACTGATCTTGTTGTCCTGATTATCCACACCAAAAAGTGCGATATTTTGGTAATCTTTTATATTGGCATCCATTTCATTCACTGTAATATCGTCTGTATTTAATGCATATTTTTCTATTTTTGCAAAGGCACTATTTAGGGAAAGGCGGATGGCCAGAAATCCCACGATCACGATCGCGACAAGCAAAAGAAAAGGTGTCAGGCAGCCATGGCCTTTTTTGTGTCTGGCAGGCTGTTTTTTCTTTCTTGGGCGGTCTTCTGCCCTGGAAACCTGCCGGTAACTGGCCGGCTGGGAGGAACGGTAGCTAACCGAACTCCGGTTTCTTTTTCTGGTTCCGGAAGCAGTCCGCGTTGTTTGCGAATTCCCTTGCGAATTCCTTTGTGAATTTCCTTTCGGATTCCCTTTCGGGCGTGTGGAATGATGGGAGGACGCTGCAGAGGAAGTGCCAGAAGTCCTTTTTTGCTGGCTGGAATCCCGGAGAATTCCGTAGGTGACGAGTCTCTTCGAAGAGTTCTCGCCTCCGGACCGGGATCGGTCTGTGCTGTGGTGTAAAGTGTTTTTGTCAGAGCCGTCGTAACTTGAACCATATTTCATAATGAAAATGCCTCCATTTCTAGTAAGCGTTTTTGTTGACAAATCCCTTAAAAACAGTCAGGAATAAAATTTTGATATCAAAAGAAAGCGTCCAGTTTTCAATATAGAAGATATCGTGTTCAATCCGGCCTTCGATGGAAGTGTCACCCCGAAAACCACATACCTGCGCCCAACCGGTCATACCGGGACGTACCTGGTGTTTGATCATATATCTCGGGATCTCCTCCTTAAACTTTTCCACAAAAAGAGGACGTTCCGGACGCGGTCCGATTAAACTCATATCCCCCTTGATCACGTTAAAAAGCTGAGGAAGTTCATCGAGACTGGTCTTGCGGATGATCTTTCCTACCGGTGTTACCCGTGGGTCGTTGTGGGTCGTCCAGGCCTTCTGCTCCTTGGAAGGGGGCTGTACGCCCATGGATCGGAATTTATACATTTTAAAAGGCTTATTGTGAAGGCCGACTCTTTCCTGACAGAAAATAATCGGTCCAGGAGAGCTTTTTTTCACAAGAATCGCCACGACAACCATAATTGGTGAAAATAAAATAATGCAGACGATGGACCCAACGATATCCATCAGACGCTTAATAAACTTATTGATAGTATTGGTGAGAGGAACATTACGAATATTGATTACAGGAAGCCCATTTAAGTCTTCCGAGACAGGATTCGAGGAGATATACTTATAATAATCTGGGACAAACTTGGTGTGCACCCCAGATTTCTCACACATATTTACAATATCTCCCAATTTATAATATTCCTTCAAACTAAGGGCGATCGCCACTTCATCCATAGAAGAATTCTGAAGAAACTTCTCAATATCCCGTATTTTTCCAATACAGAAGATATTCCGGTAAGAAAAATCCTTTTTCAGGTTATCGTCAAAGATACCATGGATGATATATCCCCATTGGGGGTTGGCTTTGATACGGTCGATGTAGGCCTCTGCTGCGGTGCTGAAGCCGATTACGATGACATGCTTTAAGTTATATCCCTTTTTTCGGGTATTTTCCAGAACCGCACGGATGGCTGCCCGCTCTGCGATAGAGAAAACAACAGAAAAAAGGTAAAATAGGATTAATAAACTTCTGGGAACATGAGATACCTTCATGAAAATAATATAAATAAAGAATAAAACCATTGCCATCGTGTTCGCCTTGACAATATCGGCATATTCAGAAAAGGAATTCTGGTATCTCTTGGGCTTGTATAAATTAAACTTTGCATATAAAATAAGATATATGGGAATCAGAATAAGGAGAGAGCCCTGATATTGCCAGAACTTTCGCCAGTAACCGGTCTGGGGAAAGAATGATTTGAAAAAAAAGCACTCAAAACGGATATAGTAGCTAAGGCAGAATGAACCATAAATTACCAAAGCATCCAGCACAACATGAAGCCGGTTGAAATATTTTTGATTTTCTTTAATCATGATAACCTCCATTGCCGTAATGTTGCGGCATCACGCAGTCTGTTTTTCTGGGATAATTTTCTAATCTATTATACAATAGAATGTATCATTCTACAAGGAGATTTCTTTCACCGCTTTTGCGAAAAAACTGTGAAAACATGCGGAGTTTGTGAGAAATACACGTTTTCCCCATGAAATCAACACAATTTTATCACACATCGTTGTTAAGATAGGGATATCAAAAAAGAAAGGGGATTACATTATGAATGAATTTGAAAATAATGATTTTAAAAATAATGATAATGAAGAAAACCATCAGGAATGGAATCATCAGGAAGAAATAGTCTATGAAAGTGTAAATCAGGATCAGGAACCAGATTACAATCAGGGCCGGGAAGCAGAGGAGACCCCAATCTATGCCCAGGGAGATCCTCAGGGTTCACAGTCCTATGGTTCACAGCCCTATGGCAGTCAGAGATTCCAGTACAGCGAATATAATCAAAGTAATCCGGACAAGAAAAACAAAAAGAGAAAAAGGAGAAAGAAAACCGGACTGGCAAAGCTGGTCGCATCGGCAGTGATATTCGGTGTGATCGCCGGAGCATGTTTTGTCGGGATATCGATTGCAAAAGACAAATTGTATCCTTCGAAGGCGGACCGTATTGAGACGACAACTGCCACAACCAGTTCGAAAAATGACACGGCCTCTTCCGGAAGCCAGACCTATTCTGCTCAGGATGTATCCGATGTGGTATCAACGGTTATGCCTTCGGTCGTTTCCATTACCAGCACGATCCAGTCCTCCAGCTACTATGGTTATGGTTCCTCCCAGGAATCTCAGGGAGCCGGATCTGGATTTATCATTGCAAAGACCAAAAAGTATCTGATGATTGCCACAAATAATCATGTGGTTTCCGGTGCGACTTCTCTTACCGTCGGTTTTTCCGATGATACAACAGCCAGTGCCACCATCGTTGGGACGGACTCCGATGCCGACCTGGCAGTCATTTCTGTAAAGCTTTCGGATATCAAAGAGAAAACCGCTTCCACGATCAAGGTAGCAACACTGGGAGACTCCGATAAATTAAAAGTAGGAGAAACCGTAGTGGCAATCGGTAATGCCCTGGGATATGGCCAGTCAGTGACAACCGGAGTCGTCAGTGCGAAAAACAGGGAGGTATCTTTTACCGATGGAACCATGACCTTGCTTCAGACGGATGCAGCCATCAATCCTGGAAACAGCGGTGGTGTTTTGATCAACATGTCTGGACAGGTTATCGGAATTAATAATGCGAAGCTGGAAGACACTTCCGTAGAAGGAATGGGATATGCGATCCCGATCTCCACAGCCAAAACGGTGCTGGAAGATTTGATGAACGCAGAAAGCGTGAATAAAAACAATGCCTCTTTCCTCGGGGTAATCGGAAAAGATATCGATTCGAATTATTCTCAGGCACTTGGCATCCCAACCGGAATTTACGTATCCCAGGTCGTATCGGGTTCGCCGGCAGAAAAGGCAGGAATCTCCGCCGGAGATGTCATCGTCAAATTCGAGGGAAATACTGTATCCACGATGGAAGGATTAAAAGAAAAGCTTTCTTTAAAAACAGCCGGAACAAAAGTAAAGATCACATTTCAGCGTGTCAACCAGAGCGGGGAATACGAAAGTAAAACCGTGACGGTAAAACTGGGCAAAAAGAGTGATTTCAAAGATATCACCGATGATTCCACAGAAAGCAGTAACGATTCCAACAGTAACTCCAATGGAAGTTCCGGAAACTCCGGCAATTCCAATGGCAATTCTGGAAACTCTGGAAATTCCAATGGCAATTCCGGAAACTCCGGCAATTCCAATGGTAATTCTGGAAACGGTTCCACGAACCCATATGAATATTTCTTCGGAAATGGTTCGGATGGAAATGACAATTACTCTTACAATTACTAAAAGCAGAACGATATGTAGAACATATATATAGAAGAAACAGCGTACAAAACCCGGAAGCAATACGGAGGTTTTATAAGGCAGTTTGATAAAACGGAATAAAGTAAAAGTATGGCAATGGCAAAAAAGGCTCTGACTGTAAAAGGTCAGAGCTTTTTTTGTTGACTTTATGTGGTTTTTATGCTATATTGAAAACAACAAAAAACCACATAAACCCAATAAAAACCAAATATTGTCTTTAAAGGTGAAAGGAGAAGGCGGATGAGTAAATATGTAATGGTAATTGACGAGGGGACCACTGGAACAAGGGCATTGCTTTTTGATAAGAAGTTCCAGATTGTCGCACAAAGTTATGAAGAATTCACACAATATACGCCATCAGAAGACAAGGTAGAACACGATGCGATGGAGATTTATGAGAAAACCATCCGCATGTGTAAAAATGTAATGGAGGAGACAGGGGCAGCTGCCTCCGATATTTCCTGTATTGGTATTACAAATCAGAGAGCAACTACGGTAATCTGGGATAAAGAAACAGGAATTCCGCTGTGTAAAGCAATCGTATGGCAGGACAACCGGACGGCAGAGCGATGTGCCGAAATCAATAACAGTGAGTGGGGAAAGAAATGTAAAGAAACCATCGGATGGACGGTAGCTCCGGTATATTCCTCCCTTATGGTTGAGTGGCTGATGAAAAATAATGAAGAAGTCAGCCAGAAGTTGAAAGACAAGACAGCATTGTTTGGGACGATTGATACCTGGCTCGTGTGGAAACTGACCGGAGGCAAACGCCATACCATCAGTTACTCGAATGCATCCGTAACGGGAAGCCTTGACCTGTGGAAATGCGAATGGTATGAAGAATTTCTTGATTATCTGGGTATTCCGGTGGAGATTTATCCAGAGCTGGTAGAGGATTCCGGAGATTACGGAGAAACAGAAGAAAGCCTGTTTGGGGGATCCATCCCGATTACTGCCTGCATCGCTGACCAGCATGCCGCATTATTTGCCCAGGGATGCCGTGAGAATGGAATGGCGAAGCTGACCAATGGAACCGGTTCCTTCCTTGACCTCAACATTGGAGAAAACTGTGTAGTACTGGATGGGGCAGACACCGTAGTGGCATGGAGAAAAGACGGGAAGACCTGCTATGCAGTCGAAGGATATGCAGCAGTAACCGGATCCGCTGTCCAGTGGGTAAGAGATGGGCTGAAATTTATCAAATCCTCTGGAGAAATTGAGGAACTGGCCAGAGCGGTAAAAGACACCAACGGTGTATATTTTGTACCGGCCCTCGCAGGATTGGGAGCACCTTACTGGGATCCTTTTGCCAGAGGAATGATCATCGGGCTGACAAGAGGAGTCACCAACGAACATATCTGCCGTGCGGTATTGCAGTCGATTGCTTTTTCCATCAGGGATATTATTGATGCGATCTGCGCGTATACCGGATCGAAAGTAAAGGATATCCGTATTGACGGCGGGGCATCAAAAAATAATCTTCTTGCACAGATGTTTGCAGATTATCTGGATTGCAATATCGCCCGCCCGTCTTCCGTAGAGGCAACCAGCCTGGGAGCTGCACAGATGGCAGGACTTTATACCAAATTCTGGTCCGAAGAGGAACTGGATTCCGCTATGGTATACGATGCAGAATTCACAAGCAAGATGCCGGAAGAAGAAAGAGAAAAAGCATATGCAAACTATAAAGATGCGGTAAAACGTTGTTCCGGATGGATGGAAGGTAAATAAGAAGCACAAAAGAGAAAACGGCAATAAAGGATAGCCGGAAAAGTACCAAAGAAAAAAACAGAGAAGCAAAGATAAAGGAAGACAAAAGAAGATAAGGAAAGAAGGAGTGGCAGAATGGACGAGATAAGAGAATCTTTTCGTCAGGGAATGGAAACACTTCACCTGGATCATTCCAAAGTGAAGATAGAATGGAAAAAAGATGTCATGATTTTGTCCGGTGAAATGGAAACCTGGCAGCAGGTTGTCGATGTTGGCCATATGGCAGCAAAAATTCCCGGAGTGAAAAAACTGGTCAATCATTTAAGAAGCAAAGGGCAGCAGATCAAAGAACCGGTTGACCTGACACCATATCGTGAAATGAAAGAGGTCGATCAGGCAGACGTAGTCATTATTGGAGGCGGCATCACCGGATGTGCCATTGCCCGTCAGCTTTCTCGGTATCAGCTGGATATCCTTGTGCTGGAAAAAGAAGAAGATATTTCCTGTGGAACTACGAAATCGAACAATGGGATGATTCATTCCGGATACGATTCCAAGCATGGTTCACTGAAGGCAGAATTAAATGTCAAGGGAAATGCCATGTACACACAATGGGCACAGGAATTACATTTTGCCTTTCACCGGACCGGCTCTTTTGTGCTGGCATTTGATGAAAAAGAACATGAAACATTAAAATATTATTTAGATAACGGACAGAAAAATGGAGTACCTGGCATTGAGCTGATCACTGGAGATGAGGCCAGAAAAATTGAGCCAAACATCAGTGGGGATGCGAAATGGGCTTTATGGACTCCATCTGCAGGATATGTAGAGCCGTATGAAGTGGCTCTGGCTTTAATGGAGAATGCCATAGATAATGGGGCAAGGCTTCGCATGGACTGTCAGGTTTACGGGGCAGAATGTACGGAGGACAACGTTTCGCTCCTCTTGACCAGTCAGGGAAAGATCCGCTGCAAGTATCTCATTAACGCTGCAGGTCTTTATGCCGATGAAATCGCCCGTATGCTTGATGATGAATTTTTTACCATTCATCCAAGACGCGGAACTCTGGTCATTTATGATAAAGAAAACAAGGGGAAAATCCATACCTTTTCCGGGCAGGCACCGGGAGCTTACACAAAAGGCGGCGGCCCGCAGGAAACACCGGAAGGAACGCTTTTGTTTGGCCCATCTGCCAAAGAAGTTCCGGAAAAAGATGACCTGGGTGTCGATCAGGACGACCTGGATTTCGTCATCGAAAAAGGAATGTTTCTCGTTAAAAATATAGAACGATCCAGCCTGATTACCTATTTTGGAGGAAACCGGGCAGCAAGCTACCACGAAGATTTTATTATTCAGGCGTCGGATGAACTTTCCAATGTGATCCATGCGGCAGGAATCCAGTCACCGGGACTGGCCAGTTCCCCGGCAATCGCAGAAAGAGTAGAAACCATATTCCGTCAGATTTGTCCGGATGTGGAAGAAAAACCGGATTATAATCCGATCAGGGAAGAAAAGAAACCGTTCCGTTTTTGCACGATGGAAGAAAGAGAGGAATTGATCCGCAAGAACCCTCTGTACGGCAGAATCATCTGTCGCTGTGAGACAGTTACCGAAGGGGAAATCGTGGATGCCATCCACGGAAAAGTTCCGGCAAGGAATATCGATGCGATCAAACGGAGAACCCGTGCAGGCATGGGAAGATGCCAGGGAGGTTTCTGCCAGGCGAAGGTACTGGAAATTCTGGCCAGGGAGCTGGATATACCGGAAACAGAAGTCACCTTAAAAGGAAAAGGGTCTACTATATTAAAAGAAGAGACAAGAACAAAAGAAAAAAGGCAGGTGAAAGAACATGCATAAAAATCTTGTAGATATTGCAGTGATCGGTGGAGGACCGGCAGGACTTGCCGCAGCAGTCAAAGCAAAAGAAGAGGGCTTTAAGCATGTAGTTCTGATTGAGAGGGACCGGGAGGCCGGAGGAATTTTAAATCAGTGCATCCATGATGGTTTTGGACTGATCCGATTTGGAAAACAGTTATCCGGCTGTGAGTATTCCCAGCGGTATATCCATCTGGCAAAAGAAGCCGGGGTGGAAATTTATACAGATACCATGGTTTTGGAAATTACACAGGAAAAAGAAATTTATGCGATCAACAGCAGAGATGGCGTGATCTGCTGGCAGGCCGGGGCAGTGATCCTTGCGATGGGATGCCGGGAGAGAACCAGGCCACAGGTTGGGATTCTTGGAACCAGACCTTCCGGGGTTCTGACTGCCGGAGCCGTACAGAAATATATCAATATCCAGGGATATAAACCTGGAAGCAAGGCAGTCATTCTCGGTTCCGGAGATATCGGACTGATTATGGCAAGACGAATGACTCTGGAACATATGGAAGTCGAAGGGGTCTATGAGGTCATGCCGAATCTTGGCGGACTTCGGAGAAATCGTGTGCAGTGTCTGGAAGATTATGGAATTCCTCTGCATTTATCCACGACAGTGGTTAAGGTACACGGAAAGAAGAAATTAGAAGGGGTCACCGTAGCAAAAGTAGACGAAAACAGGAAACCGATCCCGGGAACCGAACGCTACATTGAATGCGACCTTCTGGTACTTTCGGTAGGATTGATCCCGGAAAATGAATTGAGCAGGAAGGCAGGAATCCGCCTTCATCCGGTAACAAAAGGTCCTGTCGTAGATCAGCATATGATGACCAGTATACCGGGAATCTTTGCATCAGGAAATGTTTCCGCAGTCTTTGACCTGGTAGATTACGTTTCCAAAACCGGTGAAATTGCAGCCGAAGGTGCCGCCAGGTACTTACAGGAAAAGAAAGAAAATCTGGAAGAAGCCCAGGAAGGAATTATGGTGGAAGCCGGAGAAAATATTTCCTTTACCCTGCCGCAGATCCTGCATGCGGAAGACGGGAAAGTCACATTTTATATGAGAGTGAAAAAGCCTTTAGAACATCCGGTCATCCAGCTTGTCTGTGACGGTGAAGTAATCGCCAAAAAGAAACTGGTTGTAGCAAATCCTCCGGAGATGATTTCCCTGACGGCAGACTGGAAAAAGGAATTCCACGGGCAGGCCAAAAAAGTGGTAATGGAAGCGAAGGAGGCATAAAAGGCATGAAAGAACAAGCAAAGTATACGTGTATTGTGTGTCCAAGAAGCTGTGATCTGGTTGTGGAACAGCAGCCGGATGGAAATTGGACCGTTACTGGAAACAGCTGTCCGCGAGGAGAAAAATATGGTCTGGATGAACATCTTCATCCAAAAAGGATGATTACAACCACAGTAAAAATAAAAAATGAGGGTGGAAAGATAACAAACCGAATGCTGCCGGTGATCAGCAGTGATTCGGTACCAAAAGAAAAAGTAAAAGATTGTCTGGAATATCTTTATCAGCTGGAAATAGAGACACCGATCAAACTTCACGATATCATCGCGGAAAATATTTTAGATACAGGGGTCGATATCCTGGCAGCGCGAGATGTAGAAAGGATGGAATAATCAATGAATGAAAAGTGGAAAGAATTTTTAGAAGAGGTAGGGAAACAGTGTCCGGAAACCAAAATATATACCCAGCCGGAAGAATGCCTGATTTATTCCCACGGCTGTTATCCAAGAGAATATAAATGGCTTTTGCAGGGAGATTACCCTCACTTAACCAGGGCAGTGCTTTCCCCGGCAAGAGAGGAAGAAATCTCCTCCATCGTGAAACTTGCCAATGAATATGAAATCGGCATCATCCCTTATGGCGGTGGAAGCGGGATTGTCGGAGGAAGTATCCCATATCATGGAGAGATCATCATCGATGTCAAAAGACTCCAGGACTTTTCCATCAGCCCGATAAACGGAACAGCCCGCGGTGGTGCCGGCTTAACCGGAGCAGAATTTGAAAACCTTTTAAATGAACATGGTTACACAGCTGGACAGTATCCACAGTCTTTCCAGAGTGCCTGCCTTGGCGGAATGACCGCAACCCGTGCGATCGGAACCTTTTCCACAAAATACGGAAAAATGGATGACATGGTGACCGCATTAAATGTTGTTCTTCCAAATGGAGAAATTTTCCACTCCCATTTAGCACCGAAACGTTCGACGGGACCGGAATTAAACCAGATCTTTTTAGGAAGCGAAGGAGTGTATGGAATTATTACCAGCGTGGAAATGAAAATCTATCCGATCGCGGAAACGAGAATCTTCCAGGCGTATACCTTCCCGTCCACTCACGACGGACTGACTGCCATCCGTAATTTTATCCATAAAGGACTGCGTCCTGCAGTAGTACGTCTTTATGATGAGGTGGAGGCAGTGCCGAAAATCGCATCCTATGGCTTTGAAAAAGGATTTGTTCTTTTAATCCTTGTATTTGAAGGAAATAAAGAAATGGAAGAGCTTCAGGCGAAGATGACAAAAGAACTCTGTCTGGGGAATAACGGACGCTACAAAGGCGAAAAGGCAGCAAGAGACTGGCTGGCAACCAGATTTTCCACCAAGAAGATGCTTGACTTTGATGCGATCAAAGGCGGAACAGCGGATGCCATCGAAGTCGCTGCACCGTGGGATTGCATTGAAGATGTATGGAGAGAGATGCGCAAGGCATTGGAGCCAATGTGTACCGTAGTCGACTGCCACTTCTCCCATGTGTACCATAATGGTGCGAGCGTTTATGTCATCTATCATGCCAAGACCGGAAAAGATGACAAAGCCGGAGAAGAAAAATATCTGGAATGTCTCGATACAGCGATCCGTACCAGCTTGAAATACGGTGGAAATGTGTCACATCACCACGGTGTCGGTACGGCAAAAGCACAGTATCTGGAAGAAGAACATGGAAAAGCAGGTATGTATGTGATGAAAGCCTTAAAAGATGCTATTGACCCGAAGGGAATCGTGAATAAAGGAGTGCTTGGTTTATGAGAAAATTATCATTAGAAAATCCAGATATCATGGATAAGCTGAATCATCAGGTGATCCATATGGATCAGGGCGTGACATACACGCCAGAATATCTTGCAACAAGAGAAATGCGGAATTATCCGTCCAGAACAGCTCAGATCATCCGGTCAGTCTATCTTGGCGAATTGGGAGCCAGTGAGTACGGTGCCGATGCCGTATTTGCCCCGATTCTTTCCGGACAGGGAGAGCGGTGGCAGAATTTCGGGGAAAAACCGGAAGATTATCTGTTAAGCGTGATGCTTGGAAGAGAGCTTTTTTATCAAAAAGGCCAGAAGACGGCAGAAATTAAAGAGTTAAAAGAGAAAGTAGAAAAAACCGGAAGCTACCTTTCATGGACGAAAGAGGACGAGGAAGCGTGGAAAGAACTTCTTCCTCATTGTGAAAACAGCCATACGGGTCTTTTGCTGGACGAGGCAACCCTTGTTTATACGAAAAAGACCAGGGACAGCGTGGCAGCATTTTTCAAAAAGAAAGAAATCAATTTCCTGGAATGCGGCCCATATTACACAGGGTTTGATCTCCTGGCAGCAGGCCTGATCGATGAAGGGATTGCAATCGTAGAAAAGCTCATCCGGGGATGGGAGCAAAAAGGAATCCGCAAGATGATTACCCTTTGTGGCCAGAGCCAGTATCTGTTCACAGGACTGCTCTCCTATCTGGGACTTGAGACAGAAATCAAATTCATTTCGATCCTTGACCTGGCAGACAAAATGGAAGTGAAAAACGCTTATGTTTACGGAGGAAGTTATTTCACAAGATATCTGGGAATGGCCGGAAGATTCAACGAACTTCTTGTGAATACAGAAGAAACACCGATTACAAGCTGCCCGGAATTCCTGCCGGAAGTAGAAGGTGACAGACGGAAGAATATCGTGGGGATCTGGACACCGCCTCTTTGCGCAGAATACCATACGGTGGGAGAACCGGAAGGAATGGAAGAAGCCATCTATGAAAATGCGTTAAAAACCATCCAGGAAACCTCGTTTAAGAAATTAGTTGTCTGTGATCCTTACGCATATGAGGCACTGAAACAACATCATTATCCAGAAGAAAAGCTGGTATATTTTACAGAAATCCTACAGTAAAACCCAATAGTACATATCCAAACCCCGGTATGTATCCCAATCCGTGTGCATCCTCGCGGAGCGTTTAACTCAGTCGGAGCTTATGCCCCGACTGAGTTAAATGATTTTAATACCGTGAAGATCCATATATTCCCGGTATTCCAGAGGGAAATCATTATCTACGATAAAACCATCGACATCCCTTAAATCAAACATTTTAAATGGTGCAGATTGATTCATCTTACTGGAATCCGTGACAATATATTTCTTTCGGGATGCTTCGATCATCGCCCGGTTCCCCTCCACCTCATCGATATTCGGATGGCAGATCCCTTTGGAGAGGTTCACTGCGGAAACACCGCAAAAACATTGATCCAGGGAAAAAGAGCGGATATAGTTCGCCGCCTCTGTCCCGGTGACCGAGCCGGATTTCGTGCGCAGTTTTCCCCCGGGGATAAACACATCCACTCCCTCAAGGAGAAGGGCTTTTGCGGCAATGTGGATATTTAACGTCACGATATTTAAGGGCCTTTTGTCCTCCAGATAATCCAGAATATATTCTACCGTACTCCCGGAATTAATCCCGATCGTTTCCCCCGGCTGAATCAGTGAGGCAGCCTTTTTCGCCACGATCTGTTTTTCCTCAAAATGGCTGCTGCGCTTGGTCAGCATATTAATCTCCTGCACAGAAGAAGAGGCAATACTGTTTTGTAGGATCGCACCCCCATATACAATATTAATATCCCATTTGGCAGCAAGTGCCTTTAAATCTCTTCGAATCGTCTCCTCGTGAACCCCCAGTTCGTTGCTGAGGTCAGAAACCTTCACGGAACCTTTCTGGTATAATTGATCCAGTATAATTCTTTGTCTGTCAACACCTAACATGATTCTTCACTGCCCTGTACAAGAACACATCGCGGGCAGATTCTCCTTCCTGTAATTTCGCAATCCATTGCCATTTCTATCAGTGGAAGCCAGCATAATGCCACTTCACTTTTACAATTCTATGATAGAAATATTATACAAAAAAAACAAGTTTTCGTACAGAGAATTATAAGAAAAAATACAATAAAAATAATATTTCAGAATTTTGATTGCTTATGCCAGCAAAATTCTGTTATCAAACAACTTTTCTATCTGTGATGATGTAATGTAAATGTTTTTTCTTAAAATGATTGACAATGTGATGCAATATATTATAATTGAATTACAAACAAAATCAAAGGAGGTGCTTGATATGGCAACTACATTAGTACAGGTCAGAGTTGATGATGATCTGAAGAATCAGGCAACTGCTGTGTATGACGCATTGGGAATTGATTTATCTACAGCAGTGCGGATGTTTTTGAAACGATCAGTAATGGTTAATGGTATTCCTTTTAACATGATTTTACCAAAGAGTGATTTCAAGGCGGAAAGAGCTACAAGAGCTCTGCAAGAATTAAGTAATGCGGCGATAGAAAATGGAACTTCAGAAATGACTTTGGAAGAGATAAATGCAGAAATTGAAGAAGTAAGAAAGAAAAAATAGGAGGCGGTGTGATGCATTATTATGCAGTAATAAGATACAAATGTATTAGTCTCCGCCATGTTAAAGTTTCAGTCTATTCCAGGGCAAATTGCATATGAGGCTCTTTTGGGAGATTTGATTCCGTTGCTATGTGATGAAATCATAGCAGAGTATAAAGAAGTATTGGCACGTCCTAAGTTCAAATTTGACCAAAAAGCAGTGAATGTGTTTATTGATGGAATCATAGACAGAGGTATATTTGTAGATGCGGTTCCTGTAGAAGAAGTAATTCCTGATTTAAAAGACATTGTATTCTATGAAGTAGTTATGGAAGGACGACGTAAACATGATGATGCCTATCTGATAACAGGAAACATTAAACATTTTCCTATAAAATCTTTTGTTGTGACACCAAGAAAAATGTTAGATATCATGCATAAGAAATAAACAGAATATAACAATTATATAACCAGGGCATCGGAAAAACCGATGCCCTGGTTTATAGAAATGAAAGTGAGATAATTTATTTTGCCAGAATTCCTAAAATTTTATTGGAACGGGATACGAAGCTGGTCATTTCTTCCGGTTTTAACGGATGGTTGGAAAGACGGGCCAGGTCGTAAAGCTGCTGGCAGATCAAATCAGTGTTTTCGCTGGCGTCATTGTTCAAAACGTACTGTACAAGCTGGTTGTTTGTATTTAAAACGAGAGTCTCCCCTTCGGTGCCGAGACCAGTGGAACTGCTGCTCATACCGTACATTTCCATCATCTCTGCCATACGTCTGGTCTGTTCAGAGACAGTAATCATAGAAGGAATCTCTTCATTTTTCAGTTTTTCCGCTTTCACGGACAGATTCTCCACGCCGGTCGCTTTCTTAAACTTCTCAGAAAGCTCTTCGGTCAGTTTCTTTTCCTCTTCTTCATCCAGCTCTTCTTTGAAGTTTTCGGTCAGGTCGGCATCGATTCGCAGGAATTTTACCTCGGAATTTCTCTGTTCCAGATGGGTGATGAAGCTGGTGTCAATCTGATGTGTCAGATAGATGGCATCCATGTCCTGTTCTTTAAACAGGTTGATATACTGGGACTGTGCGATCTCATCCGTAATGTAGAATACTTTATTCTCGTATTTTTCTTTGCCTGCTTCCAGGTAGTCCGGCAGAGTGATGTAGTTATTCTGCATATTTTTAAAGATAATATAATCTTTCATCTTGTCATTAAATTTCTGGTCACGGATGCATCCGAATTTGATGAACGGACTGATATCATCCCAGTATTTCTCATAATTTTCCCGGTCGGTCTTACACATGCCGGAGAGCTTCTCTGCTACTTTCTTGGTGATGTAATTCGAGATCTTCTTGACGAAACCATCATTTTGCAGGGCACTTCTGGAAACGTTCAACGGAAGGTCCGGACAGTCGATACAGCCCTTGAGCAAAAGCAGGTATTCCGGAATTACTTCCTTGATATTATCTGCGATAAAGACCTGGTTGTTATACAGCTTGATCGTTCCCTCGATCGTCTCATATTTTGTATTGATTTTCGGGAAGTACAGGATTCCTTTTAAGTTAAATGGATAATCCATATTCAGATGGATCCAGAATAAAGGCTCTTTGTAATCGTGGAATACATTCCGGTAAAATTCTTTGTACTCCTCATCGCTGCATTCGTTTGGATGTTTCGTCCACAGCGGATGGATCTGGTTCACTGGCTTTGGTGCGTCTTCTTCTTCGTCTTCCTCCACATCGTCTTCCAGAGTGACTTCCTCACCTTCTTCGTCAGAATCCTTCGCTTCGGTATCTGCCGTGTCCACATCGACTACTTCCTCTTTTGCAGATGCCTTCGCTTCTTCCTCTGCTTTTTTCTCTGCTTCTTCCGCTTTCTTGGCTTCCGCTTCCTCATCATAGAAATAGATCTCTACCGGCATAAAGGAGCAGTATTTTTCCAGTACTTCACGACAGCGGTAAGCATTGCAGAATTCATAGCTCTCCTCATTTAAATAAAGTGTGATGCGGGTACCACGATCTTCCTTGTCCCCCTCATCCATATCAAATTCTGTACCGCCGTCACATTCCCAGTGTACCGGCTTCGCCCCTTCTTTATAGGAAAGGGAATCGATGGTCACCTTGTCTGCAACCATAAAGGCAGAGTAGAAACCGAGGCCAAAATGGCCGATGATCTGCTCGTCGCTGGCCTTATCTTTATATTGGGCAAGGAAGGCTTCCGCACCGGAAAAAGCAATCTGGTTGATATATTCATCGACTTCTTCCTCGGTCATACCAATTCCGTTATCAATAAAGGTAATCGTCTTATCGGTTGGGTCCACACGGACTTCCACCGCATATTTCGTATCGTCCGGCTCATCAAATTCTCCCATCACGGATAGTTTTTTTAACTTGGTAACCGCATCGCAGCCGTTACTTACCAGCTCACGGATAAAGATATCGTGGTCAGAGTACAGCCATTTCTTTATAATAGGAAAAATGTTTTCACTGTTGATTGATAAATTTCCCTGTTTTGCCATAATAAAATCTCCTTTTCAAAATAAATCATACTAAATAATATATGGGGAGATACCTTCCAGATGTCCTCTGTCAGGCGTCATCACGAGTTCATCAAAAAATGGACAAAAACATTATTTTGTCGATATTCCTATAGTAATACCATAAAGAACGAATGTCAAGAGAAAATTAGCACTCATTTGAAAAGAGTGCTAACAGAATGATAAACTTCCGAAAATCTATATACTTTATAAAAGTAATTTGCTATAATAGGGTCTAGTTACAGGAAAATCAGTTCGATTGGAGGGAGTTGCAATGAATGCATTTCAGTTACATGCCCCATACAAACCTACCGGAGACCAGCCACAGGCGATCGAAGAACTGACCAGAGGCTTTCAGGAGGGAAATCAGTTTGAAACGCTGTTAGGTGTTACCGGTTCCGGAAAGACTTACACCATGGCGAATGTCATCGCCAGACTGAACAAGCCGACACTTGTCTTGGCACATAATAAAACACTGGCAGCGCAGCTTTACAGTGAATTAAAAGCATTTTTCCCGGAGAATGCTGTAGAATATTTTGTTTCCTATTATGACTATTACCAGCCGGAAGCCTATGTACCCTCCACAGACACTTATATCGAGAAGGATTCTTCTGTCAATGATGAGATCGATAAATTACGTCATAGTGCGACAGCGGCACTCATTGAGAGAAAAGATGTGATCGTGGTTTCTTCCGTTTCCTGTATTTATGGAATTGGAAGTAAAAAAGATTATGAGAAGATGATGATTTCATTACGGCCTGGAATGGAGATGGACAGGGACGACCTGGTGCACCGTCTGATTGATATCCAGTATGTCAGAAATGAATTAGATTTTAAAAGAGGAAGTTTCCGGGTGCGGGGGGATGTGGTGGAGATCCTTCCGGTATCCACCTTTGAAGATGCGATCCGTGTGGAGTTTTTCGGTGATGAAATTGACCAGATTGTGCAGGTGGATGTGCTGACCGGTGAGAAAAAGGCGAGTCTGAATTTCGCAGCGGTCTTTCCGGCCTCCCATTATGTTGTTCCCCAGGAACAGATCGAACGCGCGGTGAAGGGAATTAAGAAAGAGTTAGAAGAGCGGGTGGCGTGGTTTCAGGAACATGACCAGCTGCTGGAAGCCCAGCGGATCGCCGAGCGGACGAATTTTGATATGGAGATGCTAAAAGAGACCGGGATCTGTTCCGGGATCGAGAATTATTCCAGGCATCTGACCGGTTTGGAGCCAGGAAAGGCACCCTATACACTTATGGATTTCTTTGGCGATGACTTTTTGATGATCGTTGATGAGTCCCATATTACGATCCCTCAGATCAGGGGAATGTATGCCGGGGACCGCTCCAGAAAACAGACCCTGGTGGATTATGGTTTCCGTCTGCCTTCGGCACTGGATAATCGTCCACTGAATTTTTCGGAATTCGAACAGCGGATCGATCAGATGCTTTTTGTCTCGGCAACCCCGAACGTGTACGAGGCAGAACACGAACTGCTCCGTGCAGAGCAGATCATCCGACCGACAGGACTTCTCGATCCGGTCATCGAGGTGCGTACGGTGGACGGACAGATTGATGACCTGATCAGCGAGATTTATAAAGAAACGGAAAAAAAGCATAAAATACTGGTGACGACCCTGACCAAACGGATGGCTGAGGATTTGACATCCTATATGAAAGAACTGGATATCCGTGTGAAATATCTCCATTCGGATATCGATACCTTAGAACGGATTGAGATTGTCCGGGATTTGCGTATGGATATTTTTGATGTCCTGGTAGGAATTAACCTTCTGCGGGAAGGGCTGGATATCCCGGAAGTCACATTGATTGCTATACTGGATGCCGATAAAGAAGGGTTTCTCCGTTCCGAAACCTCTTTGGTACAGACGATCGGCCGTGCCGCCCGTAATGCACAAGGAAGAGTGATCATGTATGGAGATACGGTGACACGGTCGATGAACGCAGCCATTACCGAGACGGAAAGACGCCGTAAAATACAGATGGCATATAACAAAGCGCATGGGATTACCCCGACAACGATCAAGAAAGAAGTCCGGGATGTGATTTCTATTATTAATGAAGATACCACACGGAAAAAAGGAACCGGCCTTGCAAAGGACATGGAATCGATGAATCGCAAAGAATTAAAGCAGGCGATCGAAGAACTGGAAAAGAGAATGAACCGTGCGGCTGCCGAACTGAATTTTGAAGAGGCTGCCGAATTAAGAGATGAATGGAAAAAATATAAAATCACTCTCAGAGATTATGACCAATAAAAAGAAGTTTCGAGAGAAGATACGGTAAATCAGGAGGATCTATGGCAGAAAAAAAAGAATACATCCGTATTCATGGTGCACGTGAGCACAATCTGAAAAATATTAATATTGATATCCCTCGTAATGAGTTTGTTGTTTTGACAGGACTTTCCGGTTCCGGGAAGTCTTCTCTGGCCTTTGACACGATTTACGCGGAAGGGCAGAGAAGATATATGGAATCGCTGTCTTCTTACGCCCGGCAGTTTTTAGGGCAGATGGAGAAGCCGGACGTCGATGATATCCAGGGACTCTCACCAGCGATTTCCATCGATCAGAAATCGACCAACCGAAATCCCCGCTCTACCGTAGGAACCGTAACAGAAATTTATGATTATCTCCGTCTGCTGTATGCCCGTGTCGGGATCCCGCATTGTCCCAAATGCGGGAAGGTGATCACAAAACAGACGGTGGACCAGATGGTAGATGTCCTGATGAAGCTGCCAGAGAGAACAAAAATACAGTTGCTCGCACCGATTGTCAGAGGAAGGAAAGGCCAGCATGAAAAGATTTTAAAGGATGCGAAAAAAAGCGGGTACGTCCGTGTCCGTATCGATGGGAATCTTTATGATCTTTCCGAAGAGATTAAGCTGGAAAAAAATAAAAAACATACGATCGAAATTGTCGTGGACCGTCTGATGATCCGGGAAAAAGTGCAAAATCGTCTTACTGATTCCATCGAGACCGTCCTGAGACTGACCGGCGGACTGCTGGAAGTCGATGTGGATGGGAAAGAGACGATGAATTTCAGCCAGAGCTTTTCCTGCCCGGACTGCGGCATCAGTATCGATGAGATCGAGCCGAGAAGCTTTTCTTTTAATAATCCGTTTGGCGCATGTCCTGTCTGTCATGGCCTGGGCTTCCAGATGGAATTTGATGTGGATCTGATGATACCGGATAAAAAGAGAAGTATTGCGGATGGAGCCATCACCGTCCTGGGCTGGCAGTCCTGCACGGATCCGAAAAGCTATACCAGGGCAATCTTAGACGCACTGGCAAGGGAGTACCATTTTGACCTGAATACCCCATTTTGTGAACTCGGGGAAGAAATCCAGAACCTGATTCTCCACGGAACTGGGGGACGGGAAGTGAAGGTTTACTATAAAGGTCGGCGGGGAGAAGGGATTTATGATGTCGCGTTTGAGGGATTGATCCGTAATGTACAGCGGCGTTACCGGGAGAATCATTCCGAACGGCAAAAAGCGGAATATGAGAATTTTATGACCGTGATTCCCTGCGACGTCTGCCATGGACAGAGATTAAAGCCGGAATCCCTGGCCGTTACTGTAGGAGAGTACAATATTTCGGACCTGACGAACCTGTCCATCAAGCGTTTGATCACCTATTTTAAAGAACTGAAGCTCACCGAGAGACAACAGCTGATCGGCAGGCAGGTTTTGCGGGAGATTCGGGGAAGAATCGGTTTTCTCCATGACGTGGGACTGGAATATTTGAGCCTTTCCCAGCCGACTGCAACCCTTTCCGGCGGGGAGGCGCAGAGAATCCGTCTGGCCACACAGATTGGCTCCGGCCTGGTGGGCGTTGCCTATATCCTGGACGAGCCGAGTATCGGGCTGCACCAAAGAGACAATGACAAGCTCATTGCCGCTTTGAAACGACTGCGGGATCTTGGAAATTCCCTCCTTGTCGTAGAACATGATGAGGACACCATGAGGGAGGCGGACTGCATTGTCGATATCGGGCCGGGAGCCGGAGATCATGGCGGACAGCTGGTATGCATCGGGACCGCCCAGGATTTGATGAACAACCCAGATTCTGTCACGGGGGCCTATCTGAGCGGAAAACGGAAAATCCCCGTACCGGAGGTTCGAAGGCAGCCACAGGGGTACCTCACGGTGAAAGGTGCCCGGGAAAATAATTTAAAAAACATTGATGTGCGTATCCCGACAGGGATATTTACCTGTGTGACAGGTGTTTCCGGATCCGGCAAGAGCTCCCTTGTCAACGAGATCCTCTATAAAAAGCTGGCATGTGTCTTAAACCGGGCACGGATCAAACCGGGGCAGCATGAAGAAATCCTCGGAACGGAGCAGCTGGATAAAATAATCAATATTGACCAGTCACCGATTGGGAGGACACCCCGTTCCAATCCGGCAACCTATACCGGGGTCTTTGATCATATCCGGGAACTTTTTTCCATGACAAAAGATGCCAAAGCACGCGGGTATGATAAGGGGCGTTTTAGTTTCAATAAAAAAGGCGGACGCTGTGAAGCCTGTGCCGGAGACGGTATTTTAAAAATAGAGATGCAGTTTTTGCCAGATGTGTATGTTCCATGTGAAGTGTGCCATGGAAAGCGGTATAACCGGGAGACGCTGGAAGTAAAATACAAAGGGAAAAACATTTTTGAAGTGCTGGATATGAATGTGGAAGAAGCCTGCGAATTTTTTGAAAGCGTCCCGTCAATTCGGAGGAAAATCGAAACACTCCGGGATGTGGGACTTTCGTATATCAAACTGGGACAGCCATCCACGACCCTTTCCGGCGGGGAAGCACAGAGGGTCAAGCTGGCTACCGAGCTAAGCCGCCAGAGCACGGGAAAGACCATTTATGTTCTGGATGAGCCAACCACCGGACTTCACTTTGCCGACGTCCACAAGCTCGTCGATATTTTACAGCGTCTGACCCAGGGAGGCAATACGGTCGTGGTCATCGAGCATAATCTGGAAGTGATCAAAACGGCAGATTATATCATTGACATGGGACCGGAAGGCGGAGAAGGCGGAGGATGCGTTGTGACCTCGGGAACACCGGAAGAAGTGGCAGCCGTACCGGAATCGTACACGGGACAGTATTTAAAAAAATATCTGCCCTCCCGGGAAAAAGAGGCCTGACTCAGCCGGAGGTACAAGCTCTGACTGAGTGAAACGCTCCGCGTGGATGCATATGAATAAAGAAAGAAGAGGTATTGTGTTGGAAGAAAAAACAAAGGCATTGCTTGTCGGTGTGAATATCAACAATGATCCGGAATTCACAGCAGCATTAAAAGAACTTTCCAGCCTGGCAGAAGCCTGCGATATGGAAGTGGTCGGGATCGAGACGCAAAAGGTAAATCAGATCAACACCGGGGTATATGTGGGAACTGGCCGGGTGGAGGAAATCAAGGCAGTGGCACATATGTCCGGGGCGGAAGTTGTGATTTTTGACAACAGTCTTTCCCCTATGCAGCTTCGGAACCTGACAGACATCCTTGAACGGCCGATTTTGGACCGGACGCATTTAATTCTCCAGATTTTTTCTTCAAGGGCAAGAACAAGGGAAGCACAGATCCAGGTAGAAACGGCCAGACTGGAGTACGAGCTCCCGCGGCTAACCGGAATGGGTATCCTATTAAGCAGACAGGGAGGCGGCACCGGGGGGCTTTCCAACAAAGGAGCCGGAGAAACGAAGCGGGAACTGGATAAAAGAAAAATCCGTCATCGAATCAGTGAATTAAAAAAAGAATTAAAAGAAATAGAAAAAAGCCGCAATACGCAAAGAAAGCGGCGTCTTAGCCGGGGAATTCCCCAGGTTGCCCTGGTAGGATATACCAATGCCGGCAAATCCACCCTCATGAATGCTTTTATTGATCAATATGAGGAGAACCAGGATAAAAAAGAAGAAAGAAAAGTTCTGGTAAAAGATATGCTTTTTGCCACACTGGACACCACCGTCCGTAAAATTCATTTGCCAGATAAAAAAGAATTTCTACTATCAGATACCGTAGGATTTATTAATAAACTGCCGCACAACCTGGTAGACGCATTTCATTCTACCTTAGAAGAAGTGAAATATGCCGATCTTCTCCTGGAAATCATAGATTATTCCGACGAACATTATCTGGAACACATGGAAGTAACCCGGCAGACCTTACAGGAGCTGGGCGCGGAAGCCATTCCCGTCATCCACGTCTTTAACCAATGTGACAAGGCACGGGAAAAAGGTCGGGATAATGTACCACCCGTCCTGCCACAGGTCGGGAAAAACTGTATTTACATGGCCGCAGGTAAAAAGATCGGTCTGGAAGAGCTGACCGAAATGATTTCTTCTTATATTTATCAGGATTACATCCACTGCGAAATGCTGATCCCTTATACCGAAGGCACCCTCGTTTCTTATTTTAATGAAAATGCCACCGTAAACAAGACGGAATATTTGGAAGAGGGGACGAAGCTCACAATGAGCTGTCTCTTAAAGGATGTACAAAAATATAAAAAATATGTATTAATCTAGCCCAAATATAACTTTTTGGAACAAGACAAAGTCGAGTGTCTTCTGACACTCTGAACGTCAAAGACTTTTTCCTGGAAAGCAAACATAACTTTTTGGGACAAAGGCTGGAAAGGCAGAAAAAAATGTTGTACAATAATAGAAAAACGATAGGAAACAGGAGGAAAGTTCTTTGAAAAGAGAAACAGTCATAGTAATAGATTTCGGCGGACAGTACAATCAGCTGGTTGCAAGGCGTGTCCGTGAATGTAACGTCTACTGCGAAATCTATTCATATAAAACCGATATCGAAAAAATTAAGGCAATGAAACCAAAAGGAATCATTCTGACCGGCGGGCCAAACAGCTGCTACGAAGTCAATTCCCCATCCTGCACAAAAGAACTTTTTGAACTGGGAATTCCTGTTCTTGGGTTATGCTATGGTGCGCAGCTCATGATGCACGTTCTGGGCGGTAAAGTAGAAAAAGCACCGGTACGTGAATACGGAAAAACAGAAGTGACTCTGGATACCGAGTCAAAATTATTTCAGGGGATTGAAGAAAAGACCATCTGCTGGATGAGCCATTTTGACTATATTTCCGAAACAGCTCCCGGATTCCATATTTGTGCCCACACCAAAGACTGCCCGGTGGCAGCCTCAGAAAACCCGGAAAAGAATCTGTATGCGATCCAGTTCCATCCGGAAGTACTACATACCCTCCGCGGAAAAGAAATCCTGCACAATTATGTCTATCACATCTGCGGCTGTGCCGGTGACTGGAAAATGGATTCCTTCGTAGAAACTTCCATCAAAGCAATCAGGGAAAAAGTCGGAGACGGAAAAGTGCTCTGCGCTCTTTCCGGCGGCGTTGATTCTTCCGTAGCGGCAGTCCTTCTCTCGAAAGCTGTTGGCAAACAGCTCACCTGCGTCTTCGTAGATCATGGACTTCTCCGCAAAAATGAAGGCGACGAGGTAGAAGCAGTATTCGGTCCGAACGGACCATACGACCTGAATTTTATCCGCGTCAATGCACAGGAGCGTTACTACAAAAAGCTGGCCGGAGTAACCGAACCTGAAAAGAAACGTAAAATCATTGGGGAGGAATTTATCCGCGTTTTTGAAGAAGAAGCCAAAAAAATCGGTGCGGTAGACTATCTCGTACAGGGAACGATTTACCCTGACGTCGTGGAAAGCGGCCTTGGCGGGGAATCCGCAGTGATCAAATCCCACCACAACGTAGGCGGGCTTCCAGACTATGTCGATTTCAAAGAAATCATCGAACCCCTCCGCGACCTTTTTAAAGACGAAGTCCGCAAAGCAGGACTGGAACTTGGCATCCCGGAATACCTTGTCTTCCGTCAGCCATTCCCGGGACCGGGATTGGGTATCCGCATTATCGGTGAAGTAACTGCGGAAAAAGTAGCCATCGTCCAGGACGCAGATGCGATTTATCGAGAAGAGATCGCCAATGCCGGCTTAGATCAGGACATCAACCAGTATTTTGCCGCCCTCACCAACATGCGTTCCGTAGGTGTCATGGGAGACGAAAGAACCTACGATTATGCCGTTGCCCTCAGAGCGGTCAAGACCATCGACTTCATGACAGCAGAAGCCGCAGAAATTCCTTATGAAGTCTTAAATAAAGTCATGAACCGAATCATCAATGAAGTCAAAGGTGTGAATCGGGTATTCTATGACCTGACGAGTAAACCACCGGGAACGATAGAGTTTGAGTAGCGGACAAAATTGCGAAAAAGCCCATAAATAAAGGCTTTGTGGGTTGTCCAGATGTTTCGGTGGAGTGCAAATGGAGTGAAAATATATTTTTTTCCTTTGTTTTCATTCCGGAGTTATCCAAAGTTTTCGCAAAAAGTAAGTATGCTCAGAAAATATAATTAGCGTGAATAAAGAACAGTTTGTTTTGATGGAAGTATTTTCCGTCAGGGCAGACTGTTTTTTTGTACCCTTTTTTCGATGATATAAACTCCATGTTCCGGCGAGAACACGTATGGAAACTGTGAAATTAAAATAATTTGCAAAAATTCGGAAAAGGATGTCCGGTTTTGTGACTGCCAGTACAGAGTATATGAAGAGATAAATATTCAAAATGATAGTGTCAAATGATATATGAAAAACTGGGCTTAAGAAAAAAGGCTCAGATGA
>CAVFXN010000033.1:0-40936 GCA_963626755.1 Bacteroidaceae bacterium | reverse complement strand
GAAGCAGTAAGAAGTATCCGTAAGGACTTCAATTCTCGATGTGTTTTGAGTATATCTCAACACATTTTGAGTAGCAGCAGAAAATTTATGGATTATACCGAACGAATCGATCAGTTAAAGAAACGGGGCAGCGTTCCGGGACTTGCTGCCATCCGGAGCCTGCTTTTGGAATTAGATCACCCGGAAAGGGAATTACCTGTCGTACATATTGCGGGAACGAATGGAAAGGGATCCATTCTTGCTTATCTTTCTTCTATATTAATAGAGGCAGGTTATAAGGTGGGACGGTATCTGTCCCCGACGATCCGGTGCTATGAAGAACGGTTCCAGATGAATGGAAAGAACATTTCCAGGGAAAAGCTTCAGATGCTATATGAAAAAGTTGGCGAGGCTTTGGAGCGGGTAGAAAAAAAAGGCAGGGAGAGACCGACTCTTTTTGAAGTGGAAACTGCCCTGGCCTTTTTATATTTTAAAGAGGAAAAGGCAGACTTTGCATTGATCGAAACCGGAATGGGCGGCAGCCTGGATGCGACAAATGTCGTGGAGCAGCCACTTCTTGCCATTATTTCTTCCATCAGTTTTGACCACAGGGCATTTCTGGGAGATACTTTGGAGGAAATCGCAAAACAAAAAGCCGGGATTATCAAAAAAGGATGTCCGGTGATCCTTGCGGAAAATCCGGAAGAGGTCTGCCGGGTGATTGAGCGGGAAGCACTCGTAAAAAAGACAGCCTGTCATAAAGTTTGCGAGGAAGACTATCGTGTGCTTGAGGAAACCTGCCGTGGAAGTTCTTTTTTCTGGCAAGGGGAAACCTTTGAGACGGGACTGCCGGGAAGGCATCAGATTTCGAATGCCGTCACTGCATTGGAAGCGGCAAAACTGCTTTTGAAAAAACCAGGGGAAACCAGGGAAAGCCTTTTGGAAAAGACCGGGGGAAAGAAGAGGGAGGAAATCCTTGCGATAGAAAAAAGGGGGATTGCCCATACCAGATGGCCGGGAAGACTGGAAATATTGAAAGAGGAGCCATTATTTTACAGGGATGGGGCACATAATCCGGACGGTGCCTGCAAATTGGCGGCTTTTTTAGAAAAACATTTTACAAATCAGAGAATCATTTATATAATGGGAGTATTAAAGGATAAAGAATATGAGAAAATGCTGGATGTGCTTTTGCCATTGGCAAAGAGAGTTTATGTATTCCGGCCAAATAATGAAAGAGGGCTTTGTGCGAAAATTCTAAAAGAAGCAATATGCAAACGGGGTGTGGAGGCAGTGGTTTGCCCGGATGTCAGGCAGGCGGTCAGACAGGCCATGGCCGATGCGTCCAAAGAAGACATTCTCGTTGCCTGCGGCTCCCTGTCCTTTATGGAAGAAATGGAGGAGAGATTGTGAGAATTGGAAAATATGAATTCGATCTGGAACATAAGAGTTATATTATGGGAATCTTAAATATCACTCCGGATTCCTTTTCCGATGGAGGAAAATATCAATCAGTGAATTCCGCACTAAAGCAGGCAGAAAAAATGATTCAGGACGGAGCAGCCATTTTGGATATCGGCGGGGAATCCACCCGGCCGGGTCACAAAAAGATTACGGAAGCAGAAGAAATCCAGAGGGTCGTACCGATCATAGAAGAGATCAAAAGGAATTTTGATATTCCCATCTCTTTGGATACTTATAAATATGAGGTGGCAAGAGAAGGCATCGAAGCTGGCGCGGATCTGATCAACGATATCTGGGGTCTTCAGTGGGATAAGAGACTGGCCGATCTGATCGCAGAAAAAGATGTGGCCTGCTGTCTCATGCACAATCGGGATGACCATGATTATGACAATTTTCTGGAAGATGTCTGTGCAGATATCGAAAGGACGCTCTCGATTGCCAAAAGAGCGGGAATAAAAAAAGACCGGATCATCTTAGACCCGGGAGTTGGATTCGGGAAAACCTATGAACAGAATCTTTCCATCGTGAAACATCTGGAATTGTTATCCCGGTGGAATCTGCCGGTACTTCTAGGCACCTCGAGGAAATCCATGATCGGACTGGCTTTGCAGCTTGACGTCTCGGAGAGAGAAGAAGGAACCGCTGCAACGACCGTCCTCGGGAGAATGAAGGGTGCCTCTATTTTCCGGGTACACGATGTCAGGACAAATTATCGGGCATTAAAGATGGCCGATGCGATTTTGGAGGCAGAATAAATGGATGAGATAACGATAGAAAACCTGGAAGTCTTTTGCCATCACGGGGTATATAAGGAAGAGAATATCCTCGGGCAGAAATTTCTGGTCAGCGTAGTGTATCGGCTGGACACGAGGGAGGCCGGGCAGACGGATGACCTGAATGCCTCGGTCAGTTACGGGGATGTCTGTCGCTGCGTGGAAAAAGAAATGACCAGGCAAAATGACAAGCTTTTGGAACGGGTGGCAGAGCGGGTGGCAGAAAAGATTTTACTCACATTCCCACGGATACGGGAAGTCGGGATCGAAGTAAAAAAACCATGGGCTCCTGTGCTGATGCACCTGGATTACGCTTCGGTCAGGATCGAGAGAAAATGGCATAAGGTATATATTGGCGTGGGTTCGAATCTTGGGGACCGGGAACAGTATATCCATGAAGCCCAGAATGCGATCTGTGAATTAGAGAAGATAAAGAATTTCCGTTCGGCGACAATCCTGGAAACCGAACCTTACGGATATCTGGAACAGGGAAGATTTTTAAATACGGTCTGGCAGGTCGAAACCCTGTATACACCGATGGAGCTGCTCCATGTGCTCTGGAAGATAGAAAACAGCGCAGGAAGGGAACGGAAAATACACTGGGGGCCAAGAACGTTAGATCTTGACATCCTCTTATACGATGACCTGGTCACCGAAGAAGAAGAATTGACCATTCCCCACCCGGAAATGACAAAGCGGTGCTTTGTGTTAGAACCATTGTGCCAGCTCTATCCCCAGGGCGTGCATCCTCTCATGAAAAAAAGATATGCAGAGATTCTGGAGGAATTAAAAGAAAAAGAACAGGAAAAATAAAGGAAGCAGAAATGTAATGGATAAGAAAATAAGAACGATTGACGAAGTCAGAAACGATATTGGGAATATCGATTATAAGATAGCAGAATTATTTGAGAAAAGAATGGGATTTGCTGCGGAGCTTGCCCTCGCGAAAAAAGAGGTGGGAGCTTCGATTTATGATAAAAACAGAGAAGATGAAAAGATGGCGGACATCACAAAAAACCGCTCCAATCCTTTTGTGGTCAAGGGACTGGAAGAGATTTTTATTCAGATGATGTCGATCAGCCGGAAATATCAGTATCATCTGGTGCATCAGAGAGACCGCTATATCGAAAATTATTTTACAGAGGTACCGGAGCTTGTGATGTTTCCGGATACAAGAGTGGTTTATTCCGGCGTGCCGGGTTCCTTTTCAGAAATGGCCTGTGAGAAATTCTTTGGAAAAGAGACGGATCATTACGGAGTCGTGAATTTCAAAGACGTGGCTCTCGCATTAAATAATGGCGATGCAGATTACGGCGTGCTCCCAATCGAGAATTCTTCCGCGGGAGACGTGACCGGAGTTTACGATATTTTGCTGGAAAATGATGTCTGCATTGTAGGGGAAGAGTTTGTCAAGGTAGAACATTGCCTTCTGGGATGTCCGGGAAGCCAGATTAAGGATATTGAGGTCGTATTATCCCATCCACAAGGGTTAATGCAGTGTTCCCCCTACTTAGACCAGCTCGGCGTGAAGAATGTCAGTGTGGAAAATACCGCCATTGCCGCAGAAAAAGTGGCCAGGGAAAAAGTGCTCTCCCAGGCTGCCATTGCCAGCCGCCGGGCAGCGGAGATTTACGGGCTGGACATTCTTGAGGAAGGGATTAACTTTGACAAAAATAATGTGACCCGCTTTGTGATTCTTTCGAAGAAAAGACAGTACACACAGAATGCAGGAAAAATCAGCATTTCCTTTTCCCTTCTTCATGAAAGTGGAACCCTCTATAATATTTTATCGCATTTTTTATACAACGACCTGAACTTAAGCCATATTGAGTCCGTTCCTCTTCCGAACAGACAGTGGGAATACCGGTTCTACATTGATATCAATGGAAACCTTCACGACCTTTCTGTCAGAAATGCATTGCAGGGAGTGCGGACGGAGGCAGCCGACTTCAAAATACTTGGAAACTATTGATAAAAGAGTAAGAGGAGAGCAGGATATATGAGTACTCTGGTGAAAAACAAGGATACGAAACGATATAAAGCGAAAGTGGCTGTCAAAGTAGTAATTACATTAATTCTCCTTTTCTTTGCCCAATATTTGTGCAGTCATTTCATGGAATACCAGAAGAATGCCACAAATCAGGTCAATAAATACCGGATTGACCAGGCATGTCAGTTGACGGAGGGAACGAAGGTTACCCAGAAATTTATAGCAAAACATACCCATTTAAAAACAGTAAAAATTTATTTTGGCAATGATTATTCAGGGCTGGCAAGCGGAAAAGTCGTTTTAAATATCATAGATGAGGCAAGCGGGAAAAAACTTATCACACTGGAAAAAAAGATTAGTGAGATTGTCAATAATGACTATACCGAATTTAAAACTGACCTGCAGCTGACAAAAAAGAAAAAATATATCATACAGCTCACTTCCAAAGGGACGGAATCCGGAAAGGAACCGCTGCTCTTCCAGTGGACCACGAAGGAAAAAGGACTCAAGGGTAAGATTATGGTAGACGGGGAGAACCAGGGGAAATACCTGGTATCCAAGTTATACTATCCCGTGACGATCTACCAGCAGTGGGCAGGGATCTGTGCGGTAGTCTTTCTGCTTATCCTCCTTTTATGGTTTTCCATTCCGGGACCGGAAATCATAAAAAAAATCCTGGGGCAGGTACTGTTTTTTGCCGCGCCTTTGTATACCTTCTGGTTTGTGGAACGGCTGACCGATAATCCGATATTCAAGATGCGTCCGGCAGAATTCTGGCTGAATATTTTACTGTACTACATGTTTTTCGGCCTTTTATACCTTTTATTTTATTTTCGGAAAGTTTCCGTTACGGTAGGAACTGTGTTTTGGACTGTGGTTGGGATCGCCAATTATTATGTGCTGAATTTTAAAGGATCCCCGATTGTCCCTTCGGATATCATGTCGGCACAGACCGCTGCCAATGTGGCGGAAAACTATACCTACAACATTCAGCCGGTCTTTGTGTGGAATGTCCTGTTTCTTTTACTCTATCTGGCAGTCTTATGGCGCTGCCCGTCCCCGAAAAGGATGGGCTGGAAAAAAAGCCTGGTTCTTTTGCTGGTTATTGGCCTGTTCAGTGCGGCACTTGGACATTTTGTCATCGAACAAAAGACATTGAAAAGTTTCGGCATCAAAAATAATGTCTGGGATCAGAAAAAAGGCTATGCCAAAAACGGGTTCTTTTTTGGATTTGTCCTCAACATGAATTCGCTTGTCCAGGAAAAGCCGGCAGATTATTCTGTGGAAGCAGCCCAGGATATTGCAGAAAAATATGAAGAAAAATTTGCAAATGAAGACAGCGGGAAGAAGAAAAAAGGCCGCCTGGAAACAGCGGACGGCACCAAACCGAATATTATCGGGATTATGGATGAAGCGTTCTCTGACTTAAGTGTTATCCATTCTTTTTCAACGAATCAGGATTACATGCCATTTATCCACAGCCTGAAGAAAAATACCATCAAAGGCTCCCTGTATATGTCCATTTTCGGCTCCGGAACCTGCAATTCCGAATTTGAGTTTTTAACAGGAAACAGTATGGCCTTTTTACAAAATGGAATCATCGCCTATACCCAGGTAATCAAAGATACCCTGCCAAATATGACCTATCTCTTAAAAGGACAGGGATATCAGGGAAATCTGGCTTTGCATCCTTATTTGGCTTCCGGGTGGAACCGGGTGCAGATTTATGAAAAAATGGGATTCGAACATTTCTATTCGGAAACAGACTTCAAAAATCCGAAGATGTACCGTAAATATATCTCGGACAAGTCTGATTTTAAAAAGATAGAAAAATTATATGAAAACCGGGAAAACAAAGACGAGCCATTTTATCTGTTCAATGTCACGATGCAAAACCATGGGGGCTTTAACAAACAGTACAGCAACTTTACGAATGATGTCCTGATTACAGACAATCATAAAAACGAACAGGCGGAACAGTACCTTTCTCTTGTAAAAAAGACAGACAGTGCATTTCAACAGCTGGTGGAGTATTTCTCTAACGTAGATGAGCCGACGATCATCGTCTTGTTCGGGGATCACCAGCCAGCCATCCAGAGCAGTTTTTATGACGGCCTTTTCGGGAAAACATCCAGTGAACTCACCAATGAAGAATTAATGAATAAATACAGGACTCCATTTGTCATCTGGGCAAATTATGATATCGACAAGACGACGATTGATAAGATGAGTGCCAATTATCTGAGTGCCTATGTCATGAAAGAGGCAGGTCTTTCCTTAAGCTCTTATCAGAAATTCCTGTTAAAACTCCGAACAAAGCTCCCGGTATTTACTGCGATGGGATGCTATGATAAAGAAGGAAATTATTACGAATCGGTTCAGGATTCTCCGTACAGCGATCTGGTCAAAGAATATCAGATTTTGCAATATAATAACCTGATTGACACAAAGAATACAGTGAATTCTTTCTTTTATCTTGAAGACAAGGAAAAAGGAAGCAAGAAGTAGGAGGAAAAAATGCGAATCAATCATTACGCAGCCATTGTCATTGGATCGAAAAATATCTTGATGAAGGTATATGAGATCGCATCCGGAGAAAAGATCCGGACGCTGGATGAGATCCGTTATGAGTATGAACTTGGAAAGGAAGCATATTTTACCAGAAAAATTACCTTTTCACAAATAGAGGAAATTTGTGAAACCCTGATGGAATTCCAGGATCGGCTGAAGGAATATGCAGTCAGCACGTGCCACTGTTATGCGACCAGTGCCATCCGCAATGCAAAAAACCAGGTTTCTGTATTAAATCAGATCAAGATTCGGACAGGCATAGAAGTGGAAATGCTCAGTAATTCCGAGCTGCGTTTCCTCATGTATAAAGGAATTCAGATTCTGGACCTTAATTTCGATAAAATTATTGCAAAAAACACTGCGATTTTGGATATAGGTTCCGGAAGCGTGCAGGTTTCTGTCTTTGACAAACAATCACTGTATATGACGCAGAATCTGGATCTCGGTACTGTAAAGGTGCGGGAATTTCTGGAGTCGGCAGAACATAATGTCATGAATTACATTTCTGCTCTGGAAGAATATATCCAGTATGAATTTGATATGTTTAAAGAGGGATATCTGAAAGAGAAGGACATTAAAAATGTCATTGCAATCGGAGATGAAATCAAAAATATCAATCGTCTTGTCCCGGAATTACATCTTTCCGATACGATGAATTATGAACAGATTCAATATATTTTCAAAAAAATAAAAAAGGCTTCCTACCAGGATCTGGCCCTGGAATACGGTCTTTCAATCGAAGATGCGCGGATGGTACTCCCGTCAGTATGTATTTACAAAATCTTTCTGGAGCGGTCCAAGGCAGACACGATCTATATCTGCGGAACCAACTTATGTGATGGAAGCGTGGTAGATTATGCGCAGACGAAGAATCTCATTTCCGTAAAACATGACTTCTATCAGGATATTATCGCTTCTGCGAAATATATTGGCAAGAGATATGCCCACAACAAGGTGCACGCACACTACATCACGGAATTGGCCCTGGAAATCTTTGACAAAACCAAAAAATTCCATGGCCTTGGAAAAAGAGACCGGCTGATTCTTGAGATATCCGCGATTTTGCACGATATTGGAAAATATGTCAACTTAAATGATCCCGGAAAAAACGGATATCAGCTGATCATGTCTACGGAAATTATGGGATTATCCCACAGGGAAAGGGAGGAAGTTGCCAATATTGTTCTCTATAACACGCAGGAGCTGCCGGATACGGACAACTTGGATACGATCTTTTGGAAAATGGAATATTTAAAAATCGCCAAACTCTCTTCTATTTTGAGATTGGCCAATGCACTGGACCGGGGGCATAAACAAAAGTTTGAAAAACGTTCCATGGCACGGAAAGGAAAAACGTTGGTGATCACACTGGAAACAAACCAGGATCTCACCCTCGAAATCAGCCGCTTC
This sequence comes from Bacteroidaceae bacterium, assembly GCA_963626755.1. Lineage (GTDB taxonomy): Bacteria > Bacillota > Clostridia > Lachnospirales > Lachnospiraceae > Anaerobutyricum. The sequence goes on along the minus strand of CAVFXN010000033.1, from coordinate 32,749 downwards.
CAGAAAAAGGCTGCCTACTTTGCTGAATTTACCGGAATTACACCAATCCTGAAACAAAAAAAGGTATTTTAAGGAGGAACACATCATGGGAAAAAGTGTATTTGACCATCCAGAAAATTTTACGAACAGAGAGGTGAGCTGGCTGGAATTCAACCAGAGAATTCTAGGAGAGGCGAGGGATCGGAAAAATCCTCTGTTCGAAAGGATGAAATTTTTAAGTATTACCGCCTCGAACTTAGATGAGTTTTTTATGGTGCGTATTGCCTCTCTGAAAGACATGGTCAATGCCGGGTATGAAAAGAAAGATATGGCCGGGATGACGCCGCAAAGGCAGCTGGAGGTACTGAACGAGAAAACACATGCTTTTGCGGAAAAGCAGTATACGACATACAATCGCTCCCTTTTGCCAAAACTGAACGAAGAAGGACTGGAGATTGTTTCCTTTTCCGATCTTTCGGAAAAAGAGGAGGAGTTTTTAGAAGAATATTTTCATCAAAATGTTTATCCGGTGCTCACACCGATGGCAATCGATTCTTCCAGGCCATTCCCGTTAATCCAGAATAAAACTTTGAATATCGCGGCCCTGATCAAGGGCAAAGATAAAAAAGAGAAAGACTATGATATCGCGACGGTACAGGTTCCATCTGTCTTACCGCGGATAATCCTTCTGCCAAAAAATGAAAAAAAGAAAACAAGAATTATTCTGTTAGAAAATGTCATTGAACATTTTCTGGAAGTCCTTTTTCTGAATCACGAAATCATCTGTTCAGCACCATACCGGATTATGAGAAATGCAGATTTGTCGATTGATGAAGATGATGCGGAAGATTTGCTGAAAGAAATAGAAAAATCCATCAAGATGCGCCAGTGGGGAGAGGTTATTAAATTCGAATATGAGGACCGGATGGACAGACATCTGCTCAAATACCTGAAAAAACAATTCAAGGTTCACAGCAGTGATATGTACGAAGTCAACGGGCCTTTGGATCTGACGTTTCTTATGAAATGTTACGACTTAAAAGGGTTTGACCATCTCAAGGAAGAACCATATACACCACAGGTTCATCCGAAACTGCGCGCCGAGAAAGACATTTTCCAGCAGATTCAGCAGGGGGATGTTCTGCTCCATCATCCTTATGAAAGCTTTGATCCTGTCGTTGCCTTTATTCAGCAGGCGGCAGAAGATAAAAATGTTCTGGCCATTAAGCAGACCCTGTACCGTGTGAGTGGGCACTCCCCGATCATTGCCGCCCTCGCCCAGGCAGCGGAAAATGGAAAACAGGTTACGGTTCTCGTGGAGCTGAAAGCGAGATTTGATGAGGAAAATAATATTAACTGGGCAAAGAAACTGGAAAAAGCCGGCTGTCACGTGATTTATGGACTGGTCGGTTTAAAGACCCACTGTAAGATCGCGCTGGTTGTCAGGAAAGAGAGTGATGGAATCCGGAGATATGTCCATCTCGGAACCGGAAATTACAATGACTCAACCGCAAAACTCTATACGGATACCGGCATGTTCACCTGCCGGAATGTAATAGGGGAAGATGCGACAGCCGTATTCAATATGTTGAGCGGATATTCGGAACCGGCAAGCTGGAACCGCCTGATCGTGGCACCAATCTGGATGAAGAAACGTTTCTTGGAAATGATCTCCCGGGAAACTCAGAATGCCAGGGCGGGCAAACCGGCAAAGATTGTCGCAAAATGTAATTCTCTCTGTGACCGCCATATCATTCTTGCACTGTACGAGGCGTCCTGCGCCGGGGTTCAGATTGACCTGATTGTCCGGGGAATCTGCTGCCTTGTGGCGGGAAAAGCGGGAGTGAGTGAGAATATACGAGTTCGCTCCATCGTGGGAACCTTCCTCGAACACGCCAGAATCTTTTATTTCTACAATGACGGACACGAAGAGATCTATATGGGAAGTGCAGACTGGATGCCGAGAAACCTGGACCGCCGTGTGGAAATTGTCTTCCCGGTAGAAGAAAAAGAACTGAAAGCCAAAGCAAAACATATTTTAGACCTGCAATTGGCAGACACATTAAAAGCTCACTGCCTCCTGGAAGATGGAACCTATCAGAAGGTAGACCGACGAGGCAAAGCTTCCATCGAAGCACAAAAAGAATTTTGTAAGGAAGCAGTGAAGGCGAATGCCTCAAAAAAGAAAGAAGCGAAAAGAACCTTTGAGCCGAAAACACAGGCATTTGTAGAATAGGAAAACGATGGCGGCAGAAAGGAGGGCATATGAAACAGTGTAAAAAAGTCGGAGTGCTTCTGGGAATATTGCTCCTGGGGATCCTCCTGGCCGGATGCAGCAAAAAAGACGAGATCAAGGAGAAAACGGCAGAAGAAAGCACCCGTCTTGAGGATATGAAACCGGAAGATATTGATGATATTACTATGGAAGGCATGGTCTCCGATGCCCTTGCCAAAATGACCTTAAAAGAAAAGATAGGGCAGATGTTCATCGTGTGTACCGATTCCCTGGATTTTAATGGGGAGACGACGGTTACCAAAAAGATGAAACAGAAATTAAAAGAATATCATCCAGGCGGGGTAATCTTCTTTTCTTACAATTTAAAAAGCCGGAAACAGATAAAGAAAATGATCAACGACCTTCAGGATAATGCGGACATCCCTCTCTTTACCGCAGTCGATGAAGAGGGAGGCAGTGTCGCAAGAATCGCAAATACGAAGGGAATGGGTACGACGAAGTTTCCGTCCATGTCTGAGATCGGAAAAACAGGGGACACCAGCAAAGCCCGTGAAGTAGGCACAACCATTGGAAAAGAAATCCATGAACTGGGATTTAACCTGGATTTCGCCCCGGTGGCAGATATCACCACAAACAAGGAGAATACCGAGATCGGAAACCGCAGCTTTGGCACAGACGCGGACACGGTCTCCGGCATGGTTTCCCAGGAAGTGAAAGGCCTGCAGTCCCAGGGAGTCAGCGCGACCCTGAAACACTTTCCGGGTCAGGGCGATACCGGGGAGGACACCCACAAAGGTTATGTCAATCTGAATACGACGATTGACCATCTCAGGGAAGTAGAATTTCTTCCATTCCAGTCCGGGATTAAGGCAGGTGCTGACCTGGTGATGGTATCCCACGTGGCAGTCAGTCAGGTGACCGGAAAAGAAACGCCGGCTTCTTTAACCAAACTGATCGTGAATGATATTTTAAGAGAAGAATTACAGTTTAAAAATGTGATCATAACGGACGCCATGAACATGAAGGTCATTACGAAATTCTACGATTCCGACCAGGCAGCGATCATGGCAGTTGAAGCCGGAAATGATATCATTCTCATGCCGGATAATTTTGAGCTGGCTTATGAGGGCCTCCTTGATGCGGTGAAGGACGGGACACTGTCCGAAGAGCAGATTGATGCGGCCGTGGGAAGAATTTTGACAGTGAAAATACGAAGAGGGATCATTCCTCTGACATCGGAACTTTTTCACCAAAATACAGAACAATAAAAAGAAAAAAACATTAAAAATTTGTGAATGAATCTGAAATATGAGAAATTGCTTGTGCTGGTGTTGGTTTTATGCTAGTATACAATCGTTTTAGATAATATAGAAATATGGAGGATGAACATGGCATTTGATATGGAAGGAACGTTTTCCTTAGAGTGTACGGATTCCGGAATTCATGAAGAATGTGGAGTATTCGGAGCGTATGATTGTGACGGAAATGATATTGCCTCAACAGTGTATTATGGACTCTTTGCCCTGCAGCACAGAGGACAGGAAAGTTGTGGTATTGCAGTTTCTGATACCAATGGACCGAAAAAAAATATCAAGGTTCACAAAGGAATGGGATTAGTGAATGAGGTATTTGGAAGTGAGAACCTGGAAAGATTAAAGGGAAATCTTGGTGTGGGACATGTCAGATATTCCACTGCCGGCTCCAGTACAAGAGAGAATGCACAGCCTTTGGTTTTAAACTATTATAAAGGGACACTGGCCCTTGCCCATAATGGAAACCTGGTCAATGCTTTGGAGCTTCGGGAAGAGCTGGAAAAAACGGGGGCGATTTTCCAGACAACGATTGATTCGGAAGTCATTGCCTACCACATTGCGAAAGAAAGAATTTCTTCGGAAACGGCAGAAGAAGCGGTTCTCGCCGCCATGCGTAAGCTGAAAGGAGCCTATTCCCTCATTGTAATGAGCCCGAGAAAACTGATTGGTGCGAGGGATCCTTTTGGATTTCGTCCTCTTTGCATTGGAAAGAGGGACAATACCTACTTCCTGACATCGGAGACCTGCGCTCTGGACACGATCGATGCGGAGTTCGTCCGGGATGTGGAACCGGGGGAGATTGTCACCCTCACTCCGTCCGGGATTGTTTCAAACAAAGAGCTTTGTTTCAAAGACCCATCCAAACAGGCACGCTGTATTTTTGAATATATCTATTTTGCCAGACCGGATGCGGTCATCGATGGAATCGGTGTCTATGAGAGCCGGATCAAGGCCGGTAAATTCCTGGCACAGGATTCACCGGTGGAGGCAGACATGGTTGTCGGTGTGCCGGAATCGGGAAATCCGGCGGCACAGGGATATGCGATCCAGTCCGGAATCCCTTACGGAACGGCATTTATCAAGAATTCCTATGTGGGAAGAACCTTTATCAAGCCGAAACAGAGCATGCGGGAAAGCAGCGTGCAGGTCAAGCTGAACGTGCTAAAAGATGCGGTCAAGGGGAAACGAATTGTCATGATCGATGATTCGATCGTCCGTGGAACTACCTGTCATCGGATCGTCCGGATGCTAAAAGACGCCGGGGCGACCGAAGTGCATGTAAGGATCAGTTCTCCGCCGTTTCTCCACCCGTGCTATTTTGGAACGGATATTCCATCCGAAGATCAGCTGATCGCCTACGGAAAAACGATCGAGGAGATCCGCATAATGATCGAGGCAGATTCCATGGCTTATCTGAGCATGGAACGTCTGGGAGAACTGGATGGTGGTCTTCCGTACTGCGATGCCTGCTTCAGCGGCAATTATCCGATCGCACCGCCGACCCACGATATCCGCGGAGAGCAGGGATAACAGCAGAAGAAACGATACGGAAAGAAGAATAGGAGGAAAACAAACATGTTTGATAAATATCAGAGCCCGCTTTCAGAAAGATATGCCAGTAAAGAAATGCAGTACATCTTTTCCCCGGATAAAAAGTTTAAGACCTGGAGAAAATTATGGATCGCACTGGCAGAAACCGAATATGAACTGGGACTTTCCAGCGTGACGCAGGAACAGATCGATGAATTGAAAGCCCATGCAGAAGAGATTAATTTTGATGTGGCAAAGGCGAGAGAAAAAGAAGTCCGCCACGATGTGATGGCACACGTTTACGCCTACGGGACCCAGTGTCCTAATGCAAAAGGAATTATCCACCTGGGAGCAACATCCTGTTATGTAGGGGATAACACAGATATTATCCTTATGACAGAAGCCTTAAAATTAGTGCGCAGTAAAGTGATCAATGTCATCAGTGAATTATCTGCGTTTGCCCTGAAATATAAAGACCAGCCGACCCTGGCTTTCACACATTTCCAGCCGGCACAGCCGACCACGGTAGGAAAAAGAGCAACCCTGTGGCTGCATGACCTGCTGCTTGACCTGGAAGACCTCGACTATGTCATCGGTAAGATGAAGCTTCTGGGATCCAAGGGAACCACAGGAACCCAGGCAAGCTTTTTGGAACTTTTTAACGGAGATCACGAGACCATACGGAAGATTGACCAGAAGATTGCAGAAAAAATGGGATTTGATGCCTGCTATCCGGTTTCCGGCCAGACCTATTCCCGCAAAATTGACAGCAGGGTCCTGAATGTCCTTTCCGGCATCGCCCAGTCTGCCCATAAATTTTCCAACGATATCCGCTTGTTACAGCATTTAAAAGAGGTGGAAGAACCATTTGAAAAACATCAGATCGGATCCTCTGCCATGGCTTATAAGAGAAACCCGATGAGAAGTGAGCGGATCGCTTCCCTCGCAAATTATGTGATGTCCGATGCCATGAATCCGGCACTGGTAGCCTCGACACAGTGGTTCGAGAGAACACTGGACGACTCTGCCAACAAACGTCTTTCCATTCCGGAAGGATTCCTCGCGATCGATGGTATCCTTGACCTGTATTTAAATGTGGTCGATGGACTGGTCGTTTATCCAAAAGTCATCGAGGCACATCTCATGAAAGAACTTCCGTTCATGGCAACGGAGAATATTATGATGGACGCAGTCAAGGCAGGCGGGGACCGTCAGGAACTCCATGAAAGAATCCGTCAGCATTCCATGGCTGCCGGCCGTATCGTAAAGGAAGAAGGAAAAGAGAACGATCTTCTGGAGAGAATCGCAAATGACCCAGCCTTCGGCATGACAATGGAACAGCTCCAGTCGATTATGAAACCGGAGAATTTCGTGGGAAGAGCCCCGCAGCAGACCGAAGAATTTATTCAGGACTATGTCAGACCGGTTCTGGATGCCAACAGCGAACTTCTTGGAATGAAAGCGGAAATTAATGTATAAAAACTAGTGTATCAAAACTCAGTCGGGGTTCAAGCTCCGACTGAGTTCAATGCTCCGCGAAGATGCGCACGGATTCGAAGAAGTATTTGTCTACTGACGCAGACTCGAATCCAGCGTGCAAGACTCGCAAGAGAGTCTTGACTGTATTGGAAAGGCGGTTATTTTTTGGATAAGAATACGACGAAAGAGGAAAATATACTCGCCCAGGCATCGATCTTGATGGTTGCGGGTATCATAACAAGGATTATAGGGGTGTTATACCGCAGCCCGCTGACCAGTATTCTCGGCGATGAAGGAAATGGTTACTACGGCCTTGCCGTGAATATCTACACGATGTTGCTCCTGATTTCATCCTACAGCATACCGATGGCAGTTTCGAAGGTAGTATCCTCCAAGCTGGCACTGCACCAGTACCGAAATGCACATAAAGTATTCCGCTGTGCATTATTGTATGTCCTCATTGTCGGAGGAGTGGTTTCCCTGTTTACGTTTTTCGGGGCATCTTTACTGATCCCGTCCAATCAGACAAAGGCCATTCCGGTATTGCGGATTCTGGCACCGACGATTTTTTTCTCCGGATTCCTCGGGGTATTCCGTGGGTACTTCCAGGCACATGGGACGATGATCCCTACCTCGCTGTCCCAGATTATTGAACAGATCATTAACGCGGTGGTCAGTATCGGGGCCGCCCTTCTATTCATCCATCTGTTTGCCGGAAATGATTCCGGTAAGATCCCGGTATTTGGCGCGATGGGAAGTGCCGCCGGAATCGGGGCAGGTGTCATTTCCGGACTGCTTTTTGTATTATTTATTTACCTTTGCAATAAAAAGGTTTTAAACAGAAGGCTGAGCCGGGATGATTCCGGAACGGACAGTTCCTATAAAGATATTTTCCGGATTATCTTTTCCATGGTCACACCGGTGATTTTAAGCACACTGGTTTACAACATCAGTACGGTCGTGGACCAGACACTGTTCATGGATATCATGGATTTCAAAAAAGTGAAATCGGAACTGGCAGCAGAGCTTTACGGTGTCTTCTCCGGGAAATATACGGTATTGATCAATGTGCCGATTGCCCTTGCCAATGCCATGTCTACGGCAATGATTCCGGCAATTTCTTCCACATACACTTTGAAAAATTATAAAAAATGCAATGCCCATGTAAAGAAGGCAATCCATTTCACCATGCTGATCAGCATTCCTGCAGCCATTGGAATGGGAGTCATGGCATATCCGATCATGGAAGTCCTTTTTCCACAGAGGGCCACGATCGACCTGGCAGTGAGACTCCTTCGGGCAGGATGCCTCAGTATCGTCTTTTATTCCCTGTCCACGGTCAGCAACGGGGTATTGCAGGGAATTGGAAAAGTAAATATTCCCCTTCGGAATGCGGCAGTTTCCCTGGTGATCCATGTGGCAGTACTGACACCGATGCTTCTTTTGACTAATCTCGATCTGTATGCACTGGTATTTGCCACGATGATCTATGCCTTTGTCATGTGTCTGCTGAATAACCTGGCAGTCCGGAAATACCTGGGATACCGGCAGGAGATGAGGAGGACTTTCCTGCTTCCACTGATCTCTTCGGTCATCATGGGAATATTATGCTATGTATTTTACCAGGGATTTTATACGATCCTGTCTGTCATTGCCGGGAATTTCATCCATTTGAGGATACGGGTATTCCTTTGTCTCATGGTTTCAATCCTGTTTGCAGCCATCGTATATTTTATACTGGAATTAAAACTCAAAGGAATTACGGAAAAAGAACTGAGGGAATTCCCGAAAGGAAATTTGCTGGTTCGAATTGCCAGAAACTGTAAGTTGTTGTAATTCATCTTTACTTCTAAAAAAAAGTAAGTTATAATTAGAATGTTTGAATATTGACCAAAACCAATATTCTCTGTCATGAGAATGACAGTTTATATATGATATAATATAGTAAGTTTTATAGCTGGGAGGAATAAGCTCATGGTAAAAGCAATTGTAGGCGCAAACTGGGGAGATGAGGGAAAAGGTAAGATTACCGACATGCTCGCGCAGGATTCTGATATAATCATTCGTTTTCAGGGTGGTGCCAATGCCGGCCATACAATTATAAATAACTATGGGAAGTTTGCACTGCACACACTTCCGTCTGGTATTTTTTATGACCATACAACGAGTATCATTGGAAACGGTGTCGCTCTGAATATACCGGTTTTATTTAATGAATTAAAAGAAATCACTTCCAAGGGAGTGCCGGAACCAAAGATTTTAGTATCGGACAGGGCACAGATCGTGATGCCATACCACATTCTCTTTGACCAATGCGAAGAAGAACGGCTCGGCGGGAAGTCTTTTGGTTCCACCAAGTCAGGAATCGCACCTTTTTATTCCGATAAATATGCCAAGATCGGATTCCAGGTCAGTGAGCTGTTTGAAGATGAGGAGGCATTGAAAGAGAAGATCGAGAGGGTGCTGGTACAAAAGAATATACTTCTGACCCATCTTTACCATAAACCGGAGATCGATGCGGATGAGCTGTACCATACCTTAATGGAATATAAAGAGATGGTTGCACCATATGTTTGTAATGTCTCCTTATATTTGGATCAGGCACTGAAAGAAGGAAAGAACATTTTGCTGGAAGGCCAGCTCGGAACTTTGAAAGATCCGGATCACGGAATCTATCCGATGGTCACATCCTCTTCCACGTTAGCTGCCTACGGCGCAATCGGTGCCGGAATTCCTCCGTACGAAATTAAAAAAGTCATTACGGTATGTAAAGCTTACAGCAGTGCTGTAGGGGCAGGTGCTTTTGTCAGCGAGATTTTCGGGGATGAGGCACAGGAACTTCGTACCCGCGGAGGAGACGGAGGAGAGTTTGGTGCGACAACAGGCAGACCGCGGAGAATGGGATGGTTTGACTGCGTGGCATCGAAATATGGCTGCCGTCTGCAGGGCACGACCGACGTGGCATTTACCGTTGTGGATGTTCTGGGATATCTCGATGAGATCCCGGTATGTACCGGATATGAGATTGACGGAAAAGTGACGACAGAATTCCCTGTAACCAATCAGCTGGAAAAGGCAAAACCGTGTCTTGAGAAGCTTCCGGGATGGAAATGTGATATCCGCGGGATCAAAAAATATGAAGACTTACCGGAGAACTGCCGCAATTATATTGAATTTATAGAAAAACAGATTGGATATCCGATTACCATGATATCAAACGGACCTGGTCGGGATGATATCATTTATCGTGGCTTTGAAAAATAGTGGGAGGTCATTTATGAAAATCCTTACCATTGCAATCCCAAGTTACAATTCAATGGATTATATGAGAAAATGCATTGAAAGTCTCCTGCCGGGAGGCCGGGATGTGGAAATATTAATTGTAGATGATGGTTCTTCAGACGAAACCCCGGCTATTGCCGATGAGTATCAGGCCAGATACCCGGAGATCGTCCGTGCCATCCATCAGGAAAATGGAGGACATGGAGAGGCGGTCAATGCGGGCATTCGCCATGCTTCCGGTTATTTTTATAAAGTGGTAGACAGTGATGACTGGGTAGATGAGGAATCCTACCATAGAATCTTAGAATTTTTAAAAACAGCAGTAGAGGAAGAAGAGCCTCTTGACATGCTGATTTCCAATTATGTCTATGAAAAAGTGGGGGCGAAGCGGAAAAAAGTGATCCAGTATCACTCGATCCTTCCACAGGACCGGTATTTCGGCTGGGAGGAAATCGGACATTTCCATGCCAGCCAGAACATCCTCATGCATTCGGTCATCTACCGTACCGAACTGTTACGGGAATGTCACTTTGAATTGCCGAAACACACTTTTTATGTTGATAATATTTTTGTATACTGGCCTCTTCTTTACGTAAAGAAGATGTATTATCTTGACGTAGATTTTTATCGCTATTTTATCGGTCGGGATGACCAGTCCGTGAATGAAAAAGTAATGATTTCCCGGATCGATCAGCAGATACGGGTAAATAAGATCATGATTGATCTCTACGCTTCCCACGAAGACCAAATCACCTGCCCGCAGCTAAAAGAGTATATGCTTCATTACCTTGAGACGATCCAGATGGTAACTTCCGTCCTCCTCATGCGTATGGACACGGCACAGTCCGAGGAAATGCGGGATGAATTATGGAAATATCTGAAGGATAAAACACCGGAAGGTTATGAGAAATTAAAGAGCTCTGTTGTTGGAAAGTTATCACAGTCCCATGGAAAGCTGACTCACAAGCTAGCGATGGGGGGATATAAGATTGCACAAAAATGGATCGGTTTCAACTAAACGACTTTGCAAAAATGATTTGATTTTAATTGCTGTCATTTTACTGGCCGGCTGCCTTGGCCTTATATGGATGAATCATCACGGTTCGGGTGGAAAACAGGTGAAGGTCACGGTGGACGGAGAAGTATATGGAGTCTATTCCCTCGAAAAACCCAGGAAGATCACGATCCATGAGGACAGTTTCACCAATATTATCCGGATTCAGGATGGGAAAGTAGAGATGGAGAAAGCAGACTGTCCGGATAAAATCTGTGTCAACCACAGTGCGATCCGGAGAAAAGGCGAAACGATCGTCTGCCTTCCCCATAAAGTCGTAGTGGAAGTCATAGGGGAGAGCAGGGGCCAGGAGGAAAGCTCCGTAGATATTATCAGCAAATAAAATTGCTTATTATTTAACATGTTTTCGTTGAAAAAAGCTTGATATTGTTTTATTTTTTGTACACCATGATTATTTTCAACAAAAATATCATAATTATTTTAGTGAAATCAAGTTTTATATGGTGTAAATAGTAAAAATGGCGAAAATCAAGATTGTTATTCAAATGTCAAATCTTGATTTTCGTCTTCTTTTCTTATATTATTAGTTTGATTTTATATCAAATTCCGCAATAATGTTGTAAGAAAACCTATAAATTTACATATTATGTGTTGCTATTTGATTTAAAAAGTTGTAACGATTCAGCTCTCTATTCGCAAAATCGCTGCTTTGCATGGCTCTGAATTGTTGCAAAAAATTTTAGAAAGAAGGTAAAGAAATGGGACTACTAACATTTAAAGGTGGCCTTCATCCTTATGATGGTAAAGAGCTGAGCAAAGATCAGGCAATTACTGAATATTTACCACAGGGTGAACTGGTCTTTCCTTTAAGTCAGCACATTGGTGCTCCTGCTGTTGCCTGCGTGAAAAAGGGTGACAGGGTTTTAGTCGGTCAGAAAATAGCGGAGGCTGGAGGATTTGTTTCTGCCAACATTTACAGCTCCGTTTCTGGCACGGTGAAGAAAATTGAGCCGAGGATGACTGTTTCAGGAAATAAGGTGAATTCCATCATCGTTGAAAATGATGGAACCTATGAGACAGCACCGTTTTCCCCGGTAAAAGAAAACACGGCAGAGGCGATCATTAACGCGGTAAAAGAAGCGGGGATCGTCGGTCTTGGTGGTGCGGGCTTCCCGACACATGTGAAGCTTTCCCCGAAGGAACCGGAAAAGATTGACACGATCATTATCAATGCGGCGGAATGTGAACCTTATATTACGGCAGATTATCGCTGCCTTATGGAGATTCCGGAACAACTTATCTCCGGTCTTAATATTATTTTGTCTTTATTCCCGAAGGCAAAAGGTGTGATTGGAATTGAAGACAACAAACCAGATGCCATCGCCAAACTGACGGAACTTTGTAAAAACGAGGACCGGATTGAAGTGGCAGCCCTGAAGACCAAATACCCACAGGGTGCAGAGCGTTCTTTGATCTTTGCCGTGACAGGCCGTCAGATCAATTCCAGTATGCTCCCGGCAGATGCCGGCTGTATTGTGGATAACGTGGCAACAGCCATCGCGATCCATGAAGCAATCACCCTTGGCAAACCTCTTTATGAGAGAGTGGTCACAGTCACAGGGGATGCGGTAAGCCATCCTGGAAATTTTAAAGTAAAAAATGGTACGGATGCCGCAGAACTCATAGAGGCAGCCGGTGGATTCAAAGCACAGCCGGAGAAGGTTATTTCCGGCGGACCGATGATGGGAATGGCATTGTCTACCCTGAATGTTCCATGTGCAAAGACGTTCTCCGCACTCTTATGTTTTACAAAGGATGAGGTAGCGGCCTGTGAACCGAGCAATTGTATCCGCTGCGGCCGCTGTATTTCGGTATGCCCTGCCGGCCTGATGCCGACAAAGCTCTCTGAGATCGCCGACCACGGGAATTTTGAATTATTTGATGAATTAAACGGATGTGAATGTGTGGAATGCGGATGCTGTTCCTATATCTGTCCGGCAAAGAGAAGATTAACCCAATCGATGAAGACCGGACGCCGTGAAGCCATGGCTCTTCGCAGGAAGAAAAAGTAAACATAAGGAGAGGTGAAAAAATGAACGAACAATTATATAACGTATCTGCCAATCCTCATGTAAGGGATAAGGCTTCTACACACAGCATTATGCTCGATGTGATCATCGCACTGCTTCCAGCGACGATTTTTGGTTTCTGGAACTTTGGGGTCAAGGCGATCATCAATACTGTAATCTGTATCATTACCTGCGTTGCTGCAGAATATCTCTGGCAGCATTTTATGCATAAAAAAGTGACAATCAGTGACTGCAGTGCCGTTTTAACCGGATTGCTGCTGGCATTGAACCTGCCTCCGGAAGTCCCTTTCTGGATTCCGATCATCGGCGGGGTCTTTGCGATCATCGTTGTAAAACAGTTATTTGGCGGTCTGGGCCAGAACTTCATGAACCCGGCTCTGGGAGCACGTTGTTTTCTGCTGATTTCCTTTGCGGGAATCATGACCGATTTTTCCTGTAAAGGATTCGGCACAAGCTTTGATGCGACAACAAGTGCGACACCTCTTGCCGTATTAAAAGCGGGAGAGGCAGTGAACTTAAAGGCAATGTTCCTTGGTAATACTGCAGGTACCATCGGTGAGACCTCTGCTCTGTTGCTGATCCTTGGCGGTATTTACTTAATTGCAAAGAAGATCATCAGCTGGAGAATCCCGGTATGCTATATCGTTGCACTGGGAGTCTTTGTTCTTCTTTTCGGCGGACATGGATTTGACCTGACCTACCTTGCCGAACAGTTATGCGGCGGCGGATTAATGTTAGGTGCTTTCTTCATGGCAACGGATTACGTTACATCCCCGATCACACCAAAAGGACAGATCATCTTTGGTATTATCCTGGGACTTCTCACAGGACTGTTCCGTCTCTTTGGTGCTTCGGCAGAAGGGGTTTCCTACGCCATCATCTTCTGTAACCTGTTAGTACCGTTAATTGAAAAATTCACAACTCCTGCCGTATTCGGGAAAGGAGGAAAGAAATAATGAACGCTTTAATAAAAGACGCAATCAAACTGGTCGTGATCACGGTGATTGCAGGAATTGCCCTCGGCGCAATCTATGGAATTACCAAAGCACCGATTGCTGCCCAGGAAGAAAAAACCCAGATGGAAGCTTACAAAACAGTATTCCCGGAGGCAAGTGACTTCAAAGACGTAGAAGGCTTTTCGGAAGAAGCGGCTGCGAAAGTGATCGCTGCCTATGACAATCCGATCGAAGACCACAGTGAAGACACGATCTCCTCTGCAGTCGAGGCGATTGACGCTTCCGGAGAGACACTTGGATATATTTTTAACGTGACAACCTCCAAAGGATATGGTGGGGATATTCAGCTCACCGTCGGTATTCAGGCAGATCTGACCGTCACAGGATATTCCGTACTGTCCATCAGCGAGACCGCCGGCCTTGGAATGAAAGCAAAAGATGATCCTGACTGGTCAAAACAGTTTGCAGGGAAGAAAGTCGAAGCTTTTACTGTGGTAAAAGATGGCTCCGGTTCCGGGGATGATTCCAAAATTGATGCGATTTCCGGTGCGACAATTACCAGTAAGGCAGTGACCGGTGCAGTAAATAACTGTCTTGCCTATGCGAATGCGATCATTGCAAAAGGAGGTAATTAAAGATGAAAAGTAACTCCGCTTTAGAGAGGCTTTATAATGGTATTATCAAAGAAAACCCGACACTGGTACTGATCTTAGGTATGTGTCCGACTCTTGCGGTAACCACTTCAGCCATCAACGGTGCCGGTATGGGACTTTCCACTACCGTCGTATTAATGTTTTCCAATATGATTATTTCCCTGCTCCGTAATTTCATTCCGGACAGGGTGCGTATTCCGGGATACATTGTAGTCATTGCATCTTTGGTTACCATTGTACAGTTCCTTCTGGAAGGATATGTTCCTTCTTTAAATAACGCCTTAGGGGTATATATCCCGTTGATCGTAGTAAACTGTATCATCTTGGGACGTGCAGAATCCTATGCTGGTAAAAATAAACCGATCCCTTCTTTCTTTGATGGACTGGGAATGGGCCTTGGTTTTACCCTCTCCCTGACCATTTTAGGAGCCTTCCGTGAACTGCTTGGTGCGGGAACTCTCTTTGGAAAGACGATCTTATCGGAATCTTTTTATACACCGATCACCATCTTCATCCTGGCACCTGGCGCATTTTTCGTACTTGCCTGCCTGGTAGCAGCAAGAAATAAGATCATGAACCGCAAGGTGAAAAACGGAGAAATCGAAGAGATCCCTGCAGGTTGTGGAGATTGTTCTGCCTGCGAAGCTTCCTGTTCTTCAAGCAAAAGCTTCTTTGACATGACAGTGGATGATAAGAAACCGGCAGAAGATAAAGCCGAAGACAGCCGCGCGGATAACAAATAGGAAGGTGAAGGATTATGAAAGAATTGATATTAATAGTGATCAGCTCCGCTATTGTAAGTAACGTCGTGCTGAGTCAGTTTTTAGGTTTATGTCCTTTCCTCGGGGTATCCAAAAAGATTGAAACCGCCGCTGGAATGGGTGCAGCCGTTATTTTCGTTATCACAATTGCTGCATTTGTTACTGCAGTAATTTACAAATTTATCTTAGTGACACTGGGATTGGAATATTTGCAGACCATCGTCTTTATCCTTGTCATTGCAGCCCTGGTACAGTTCGTGGAAATGTTCCTGAAGAAATCCATGCCGGCCTTGTATGAATCACTGGGAGTTTACCTTCCCCTGATCACAACCAACTGTGCCGTGCTGGGAGTTGCCCTGAATTCTGTACAGTATGGCTATAATATTTTAGAGTCTGTTGTTTATGGTTTTGGTATTTCTGTTGGATTTACCATTGCGATCATTATCCTGGCCGGAATCCGTGAAAAAATGGAATACAATGACATTTCAGAATCCTGGCAGGGAATGCCGATCGTAATGATTACAGCCGGACTGATGTCAATCGCATTCTTCGGTTTTTCAGGAATCATTTAAGTAGGAGGGAAAGAAAATGAGTATAAGTGGAATAATCCTTGCGGCAGTCGTTGTCGGCGGTACTGGGCTTGTGATTTCTATTCTCCTCGGTATTGCTTCTGAAAAATTCAAAGTTCCGGTGGATGAAAAAGAAGTTGCCGTCCGGGAATGTCTGCCTGGAAATAACTGTGGTGGCTGCGGCTATGCCGGCTGTGATGCACTGGCAAAAGCAATTGCGGCAGGGGAAGCACCGGTAGGTGGCTGCCCGGTAGGTGGTCAGCCTGTAGCAGATCAGATTGCTGCCATCATGGGAGTGGAAGCCGGCGTAGAAGAAAAACATGTCGCTTTTGTGAAATGTGCCGGAACCTGTGAAAAAGCAAAAACAAAATATAAATATTCCGGAAACGAAGACTGTATCTCAGCAATCAGCGTGCCGGGAGGCGGCCCAAAAGCCTGCAGCTTTGGCTGTACCGGATTTGGAAGCTGCGTAAAAGTCTGCGATTTCGATGCGATCCATGTGATTGACGGTATCGCAAAAGTCAATAAAGAAAAATGTGTTGCCTGCGGCAAATGTGTGGAAACCTGTCCGAAATCCCTGATTGAGCTGGTTCCATATGCTGCCCCATATAAAGTACAGTGTAATTCGAAAGAATTCGGTAAAGCGGTAAAAGAAGTATGTTCCGCTGGCTGTATTGGATGTAAGATGTGTACCCGTGTCTGCGAATTTGATGCAATTTCTGTAGAAAATAATATTGCAAAAATTGATTACAGTAAATGTACCGGATGCGGAAAATGTGCGGAGAAATGTCCGGCAAAAATCATCCTTTAAAAAAGTAACACAGACGAAAGAAAAGGCAAATTCCTGTAAAAGCAAGGAATTTGCCTTTTTTAATATAGCAGCCCATTCTTTCAAAATACCGCATCCCCTTTCTTTCCTAAAAACGGTCTGTATGATATACTAAAAGGCAGAAAATATCCATTGAGAGGGAGAGTATGAACAAGACAGCCATAAAAACTTTGCGATCTGGACGATGGCGTGAAATATAACTATCGAAAGGTGCAGACGGTGTATGATGGCAAGCTGTATGAGGTTCTTGCGAATAGTAAGAATATCATGATGAATGAGAAGAAATATGCGGAATTCAAGAAGTGACTGGTCAGTAGAACTGAAAAAAATATTGATTTTTAGATGATTTTGTGAATTATAGATATAAAACAGAGGGATGTTTTGTGGAGGAGAGAAGTGGAAGCCACATCTCGATATTTTTTTAACGTGAATACAGGGTGTTTACAGGAGAAGAGAGACAGGGAAAAACATGAAATTACAGAGAAAAGATGAGATCATCAAGCTGATATCAGAGAATCGGATCGTAAAGGCCAATGAACTTTCAGAGTATTTTGAGGTCTCAATGGAGACGATCCGAAGGGATTTGGTACAGCTGGAAGAAGAAGGATTCGTAAGAAGGACACATGGCGGTGCGGTACTCAATAATGCAGGAGGCATTGAACCGGATTTTTCACATCGTGAAATTAGTAATTTTGAGGAAAAACTGCTGATTGGAAAGCGGGCTGCCGAGCTGGTAGAAGAAGGCGATACGATTATCATTGATATCGGAACGACTACCTTGGAATTTGCACGTTTTTTAAAGGGAAAGAAGATAACGGTGCTTACGAACTCCCTTAAAATTGCCTTTGAATTGATGGATTCGGAAACAGTAAAGGTGATTCTGGCAGGAGGAATTGTGAGAAAAGGTGAGGGGACGACCTCCGGATACTGGGCGGAAGACATGATGGACCAGTTTTGGGTCGATAAACTGTTTTTAGGTATCGGCTGTGTAGATTTTTCGCAGGGAATTATGGATTTTCATATAGAAGAAACCAATCTGCGAAGGCATTATATCACCCATGCCAAGCAGGTCATCGCACTGGCGGATTACAGCAAGTTTGGCTGGAAGGCCCTGAATAAAGTCTGTTCTTTGAGCGATATCGACATTTTCGTCACCGATGAAAATACGGAAAAAAAATATATCAAGGAGCTGCGGGAGAAAGAAATTGAGGTCATCGTAGCGGGATATTAAGAAGTGTGGGATAAGTTGCGTTTTGCGGCTTACCCCACATTTTTTTGATTAATTATTTATTAATTATGCACAAAAAACGAGGGAATTGAGCGGTTGCAAGAAAAAAACAGTTGTGGTATTGTTGGTATATCAAAAGACGGACCGTTTTTGGAAGCTATTGTTTTACAAGTAAGTCTTGCATAGGGAGAAGGAGGGTACAATGTGACATTTGATCAGATTATTTTATGGATTATGGCTGTGGGATTACTTATAGGAGCAGCGGATAAAATCACAGGAAATCATTTGGGACTTGGAGAAAAGTTTGATGAAGGTTTCCAGGCGATGGGGTCGCTCGCATTGGGAATGGTTGGAATTGTCTGCCTGGCACCAGTCATTTCTAATTTACTGGGGCCGGTCATCATACCGGCATGCAGGGCAATTGGAGCGGATCCGGCTTTGTTTGGATCGATATTGGCAAATGATATGGGCGGGTATTCACTGGCGATGGAGCTGGCAAACCAAAAAGAGGCAGGATTATTTGCAGGAAATATCGTGGCATCGATGTTGGGATGCACGCTGGTATTTTCCATTCCGGTAGGACTTGGCTTAATCGAAAAAGAGGACAGACCTTATTTTTCAAAAGGACTTCTGATCGGCCTGATTACGATACCGATCGGATGTGTAGCAGGTGGATTCGTCGCAGGATTTTCCGTTACGCTGATCGTCCGAAATACATTGCCAATTTTGGTAATCGCTGTACTGCTTGCATTGGGATTAAAGTTCATCCCGGAAAAAATGATCAAGGGATGTACCATATTTGGACAGTTGATTACGATTATTATTTACATCGGACTTGCCTGTGCCGCATTTGAATACATTACAGGAGTTGTGATCATCAAAGGCATGGCCCCGATTATGGATGGTATGGACGCGATTGCAGGAATTGCGATTGTATTACTGGGAACATTCCCGGTACTTGCAATTTTGGTAAAAGTATTGGATAAACCATTGAATGCTGTCGGAAGAAAGATGGGGATGGATGCGGTGAGTGCCGCAGGGCTGGTCTTTACATTAGCCAATTCCGTTCCGGTATATACAATGATGAAAGACATGAAAAAAAGAGGGGTCATCATAAATACCGCATGGCTTGTTCCAGCAACCGCAGCATTGGGGGATCACCTTGGATTTACTGCAGGAGTACAGCCGACTATGATTACCCCTGTCATCGCAGGTAAATTACTGGCAGGAGTGGTAGCAGTCATCGTCGCATATCTGATGACAAAAAATATGGTCGAGCCGGAGAAAAAAGAAGATGTAAAAAATTTGGATGTGATAGGGTAATGGGAAACAATGATTCAATAGAGAGGAAGGTTAGATGAGTAGTTATTATTTAGGTCTGGATCAGGGAACCACCGGGACGACGGCAATGATTTTTGATGAAAATTGGAACCAATTGGCTCGTGGATATAAGGAGCATGCACAATACTATCCGAATCCGGGCTGGGTGGAGCATGACCCGATGGAGATATGGAGAAATGTTTTAGAAACCATTGATATGGCAACAAAAGAAGCCGGGATTTCGGAAGAAGAGCTTACTTGTATCGGTCTGGATAATCAGGGAGAGACCGTGATGTTGTGGGATAGTGTATCCGGTGTGCCCGTATATAATGCGATCGTATGGCAGGATAGGAGAACGGCAGAAGAGGCAGATAAGATCGCAGAAAAATACGGGGATATGATCCGGGAAAAAACCGGACTGATCGTGGATGCCTATTTCAGTGCAACGAAGATTAAGTGGATTATTGACCATGTAAAGGGTGTAAAAGAAAAGATAGCACAGGGACGTATTATTGCAGGAACCCTTGACACATGGATGATTTGGAAGCTGACACATGGAAGAACCTGTGCAACCGATTATTCTACCGCATCGAGGACCATGCTTCTTAATATACATACAGGGCAGTGGGATGAGGAAATCCTTGAAATTTTAGGAATTCCCAAAAGTATCCTCCCGGAAATTTATGACAGTGCAAAAATATTTGGGCATACCGATCCGCTGGATTTCTTCGGGGCGATCGTGCCAATATCCGGATCTTTAGTAGACCAGCAGGCCGCTTTATTTGGCCAGGCATGCTTTAAAGAAGGAATGGTAAAGACCACGTATGGAACAGGCTGTTTTATGTTGATGAATACGGGAGATAAACCGGTATATTCGGAAAATGGATTGTTAACAACCGTGGGCTGGGGACTGAATCAGGGGAAAATGACCTTTGCCTTAGACGGTGGCATTTATATCGCAGGAGCGGCAGTGCAGTGGCTCCGGGATAAATTAAAAATCATTGAGAATGCCGCGGAGACAGAAGAACTTGCCAAATCGGTTCCGGATACAGGCGGTGTATATTTTGTACCGGCATTTGCAGGTCTGGCAGCTCCGCATTGGGACCAGTATGCAAGAGGAACTTTTGTAGGTATCACCGGGGGAACCGGAAGAGAGCATATTGTACGGGCAACCCTGGAAAGCATGGCATATCAGGTAAAGGATAATCTGGATGTCATGGAAAAAGATTCGGGGATCAAGATAAAAGTCATGCGTGTGGATGGCGGGGCATCTGTCAATGATTTCCTGATGCAGTTCCAGGCAGATATTTTGGGAATCCCGGTTGAGGTACCGGTGATCACAGATACCACAGCATTAGGCGCGGCATATCTGGCGGCATATGGAATCGGCCAGTTTCATGACTTTGAAGAGCTGGAGAAGAACTGGAAACGGTATAAACGCTATGAACCACAGATGGATGAGGAGACGAGGGAAGAACTTCTTTATCAGTGGCATCGTGCAGTCGAGCGTTCGAAAGAGTGGATAGAAACCGATAAAAAAAGAAAATGCAAATAGAGTAAACATGCAGGTAACCTGACCAAAAAGAAAGGTTTCGATAGAAAAGAAAAGGTGTATTTGATGACAGATCAGGAGGGAATGAGAATGAAGACAGATGTAGTTGTAATCGGTGCCGGTGCAGTTGGCTGTGCCATTGCAAGAGAATTATCGAAGTACAAAGTGAATGTAGTCGTCGTTGATAAGAGAGATGATGTGGGGGGCGATGCATCCAAATCAAACAGCGCGATCATTCATACGGGATATGATGCAGCACCAGGGACATTGGAATCCCAGTTAGTTGTAGCTGCAAATCCGATGTATGACCAGCTCACAAAAGATTTGGATATTCCTTTTGAAAGAATTGGTGCAATTTTGCCGGCATTTACGGAGGAACAGTTTGAAAAACTCCCGTCGATCAAAGAAAAGGCATTTAAAAACCATGTATATGATATAGAATATCTTTCCAGAGAAGAAATCCTTGCCAAAGAACCGGAATTAAATCCGGAAGTAAAAGGAGGACTCTATATCCCGAGGGAAAGTATTATCGACCCATTTATTTTCGTACAGGCATTAGCGGAAAATGCAAATCAAAACGGGGTAGATTTCCTCTTAAATACAGAAGTCACTGACATTACCATGGAAGATGGAGCCGTGAAGGAAGTCGTTACGACCAATGGAACGATCGAGACAAGCTTTATTGTCAATGCGGCAGCCCTTCATTGTGATGATATTGCAGCAATGGTTGGGAAGGCAGATTATAAAGTCGTTGCAAGAAGAGGACAGTTCTACATCCTTGATAAAAATACAAGCTGTAAAGTACAAAATATCGTGCTTCCGATTCCGACAAAAATTACCAAGGGTAAATTGATGACCCCTACCATTCATGGCAATATGTTAGTAGGGCCAACCGCCGAAGATTTACCAGATAAGGTCGATGTATCTGTGACAACAGAAGGGCTGGACAGCATTTATGCAGATGTAAGCAAGATGATTCCAAATGTAAATATACGTGATACCATCACTCAGTACAGTGGACTCCGTCCAAACCGTAACCCGGAGGGGCTCCATGTGGATGTCTATGATGATGTCAAAGGCTATGTGAACTTATCCGGTGTACGTTCGACAGGCCTTACCCTGAGTGTTTCTATGGGAAAATATGTAGTAGAAAAATTAAAAGAAATCGGATGCGACCTGGTATTAAGTGATGATTACGAAGCAACAAGAAAAGGAATTCCATGCTTCCATCAAATGACAGAAGAAGAAAAAGAAGCGATCATTCAAGAGAATCCTCTTTATGGAACCATCGTATGTCGATGCGAAACCATTACCGAAGGCGAAATTGTCGATGCAATCCGCCGCCCGTTAGGAGCAAGGACAGTAGACGCAGTCAAGAGAAGAGTCCGTGCAGGAATGGGCCGTTGTCAGGGCGGTTTTTGCGGGCCAAAAGTGATTGAGATTTTAGCAAGAGAATTAAATATCAGCACAGAAGAGGTCAATAAAAATCTGCCAGGATCTTATATGGTAGCAGGAAAGAATAAGTAGGAGGGGAATGTTATGTATAATATGGAATGTGATGTGGCAATTGTAGGAGGCGGACCAGCAGGATTATCTGCAGCAGTTGCAGCAAAAAAAGAAGGGGCCGAAAAGGTACTTGTGATTGAACGTGATGAGAGTATCGGGGGAATTTTACAGCAATGTATCCATCCGGGATTTGGTCTTACCTTATTTAAAGAAGAACTGACCGGGCCGGAATATGCCGGAAGATTTGCAGACGAAGCCAGAGAGCTGGGAGTGGAATTTTTATTAAATTCAATGGTTCTGGAAGTCAATGAAGACAAAGCCATTGTGGTCTGTGTTAATAAAGAATATGGCATGACCAGCATCCATGCAAAAAGCGTTGTCCTTGCGATGGGCTGTCGTGAAAGAACAAGGGCGAATATCATGATCCCGGGAACGAGACCGGCAGGTGTATATACGGCAGGTTCCGCACAGCGTCTGATCAATCGCCAGAATGAAATGGTTGGAAAGAAAGTCGTGATTCTCGGTTCGGGTGATATTGGAATGATCATGGCAAGAAGAATGACCTTGGAAGGTGCGCAGGTACTTGCCGTCATTGAATTGATGGATTACCTTGCAGGACTGACAAGAAATAAGGTACAGTGTCTGGACGATTTTGGAATTCCTCTGTATCTGTCGCATACCATTACAAAGATTGACGGATATCAGCGGGTAGAGGGCATCTACTTTGCACAGGTCGATGAAAACAAGAAACCGATCAAAGAGACAGAACAGTATATAGAATGCGATACCCTTCTTCTTTCGGTAGGCCTGATTCCGGAAAACGAATTGACCAGAAAGGCATCCATCGACATTTCTCCAATTACAAACGGTCCAAAAGTAAATCAGTATATGCAGACATCCGCAGAAAAAGTATTTGCCAGCGGCAACGTAGTCCATGTCAACGACTTAGTGGATAATGTAAGTACAGAAAGTATGAAAGCAGGGAAATTTGCTGCCCAGTACGCGATGGGAACCCTGCCGGGACAAAAGAAAGTTATCGAAAATGTCACAGGGAATAACGTCAGATATCTCTGCCCTCAGTCCATCAGCCTTTCGGATGAAAAGGAAAAGGTAAGTCTTTACTTCCGTGTACTCCATCCGGATTTTAATGTAAAACTGGTAGCAAAATCCGGTGACCAGATTCTGGCAACGAAAAAAAGACCTCGTGTAAATCCTGGAGAGATGGAACACATTGATTTTAATACGGGAGATATCACAGGAGAAAATGTAATAGTAGAGGTTGTAAAGGAGGATTAGCATCATGAAAAAAGAAATCATTTGTACGGTGTGTCCGATGGGATGTCATATCACAGTAGAAGGTGAGGGGGACAATATCCTTTCAATCGAGGGGTACACCTGTAAGCGTGGACAAGAGTATGCAGCCAATGAATTTGCACATCCGGTAAGAATCCTGACAACAACAATAAAGACAGACAGCAAGAAAAATCCACTGGTACCGGTTCGTTCGGAGAAACCTCTCCCAAAAGAAAAAATCATGGATTGTATGAAGGCAGTCAGGGAATGCGAAGCACATATCCCGGTGAATGTGTACGATGTACTCATTAAAGATGTCTGTGGGACAGGAATTAATATCGTCGCTACCGGTACTATAGAATCATAGTCAAAGACATCATAGGAACGGCTGCAGCTTATATGATAAAAGCGAAATTTCTTATTAGATAAAACAAAGTGTGCTTAGCCCGCATGAAAAAGGCGCAGACCCGGAAGAGATCAGAAACGATCTTTTCCGCTGCTGCGCCTTTGCTGTAGTTTTTAAGTTTTTAATTTATAAATGATTCTTTTCGATATAAATATCTATATATTTCATCGCATCCAGGCCATGTTCTGCTGTTAGAAACTCCATTCCCTGGGAACGGACATATTTGTAAAATTGGATCAGTAATGCTTCATTCACTGTGATATTATTCAGGGTACAGCACATGACAACGTCCAATTCTTTCTTCTCGATCGCTTCCATGATCCGGTGAAAATTCGGCCGGTCGGTATTATCCGAGTCGTATTGCCCGAAGTCTGTGTAGTGGAGAAATTCACAGTTCTCTTTTCCGTAGATTGCCTCTGCTGTTTCATGACATTTTTCGTAAGATTCGACCATCTCCTGGATAAAATGCCGGTAGCATATCTTGCAGGCACCCCGGTAATATTGATAGTGGTAAATGCCTATTTTCTTTTTCATATATCCATACCTCCACTTGCATTTCCATGGTTACCGTTCTTATTACTATTTATTATAGGATACTTGGAAAGCAAATATAGGTACAGATTCGCACAAACTATGGGAAATATCCTCTGTCAGGTCGTGGGTGGATTCCTCAGTTCCTGACGGATCGCCCGAAAACGTTCCGGTATCTCAGAAGCGGGCATCTTCTGGGGAATATCTGTCGTTCCGGCAGCTTTAGCCGTTTCGTAATACCAGCATTTATAATCGACCATGTCCATCGTATGCTGTAATTCTTCCATCTGCTTTTGCAGTACTTCCCGCTGCTGGTAAAACATGGCAAGGCGAAGATCGATCGTATCGTCTCCCTGTAATGCCATCTCGATATATTGCCGGATATCCTTGATGGACATTCCTGCTTTTTTCATGCAGGCGATCACCTGGAGCCATTCAAAGTCAGACTCATGGAAGATGCGGATTCCACCGGAAGAACGCTCGACGAAAGGAAGCAGGCCTTCCTTATCATAATAGCGCAGTGTGGATGTCGTCATCCCCAGTTTTTTTGCCATTTCTCCTACTGTGTAATCCATGAAAAATCCTCCAAATTATCCGGTGAGTGTCTATGAAAGCTAAGCCTGCCTGACAAAGCGGACAGTGGTTTCCCGTCACCGCCTGCCCGCAGAATTCTTTGTTATTCGTACAGGGAAAAGCTTCCGGATTCCTCTTCGTTAAAAACGTAATATACCCGGTTTTCTTCCGGCTTCAGATACAGATCCATAGTCTTTAAATCTTTTACTTTTCTATCTTTATTTCCGGCATCTACCCAAACTTTTTTTGCCTTTGCGATGACTTCCTTGCTTTCAATCTGATTTCCGTCAAATTCTACAATGTATGTTGATTTCATAAGTATTCCCCTTTCCTCGTCTGGAGTGAATAATAATGTATAATCTATCGGCTGATTACATGTATCATATAATAATTCGTAGTAAAAATCAATGTCAATCTGAAGATATTTTTTTTCATCCGTTTCTTATTTTTGATTCTTACGTTTACAGAAGAAGAAAAAGAAGGAAAAAAAGAAAAAGAAAGGGCAGAGAAATCACAGATGGATCTCTCTGCCCTTTTGAGGTGTATTATATCATTGTAATGGAGTATTACATAAGAGACAGGTATAAAGCCTTGATGTCTTCTTTGGTGGCATCCTTTGGATTACCAGGAGCACATGCGTCGTTATAAGCGGATTCTACAAGGAAGTCCAGATCTTCTTCTTTGACGATGTCTTTTAAATCCTGAGGGATCTTCACGTCTTTGGAAAGCTGTGCTACTGCGTCAACTGC
This sequence comes from Bacteroidaceae bacterium, assembly GCA_963626755.1. Classification (GTDB taxonomy): domain Bacteria; phylum Bacillota; class Clostridia; order Lachnospirales; family Lachnospiraceae; genus Anaerobutyricum. The sequence continues at coordinate 6,899 of CAVFXN010000033.1, read as the reverse complement.
AGCTTTTCTGTATTCTTCCTGTGTCATATCTTCTACGCCTTCTACGCCCATAGCGATTGCGATATCTTTATATTTCGTGCCGGTAGCATCTGCGTTATATGCCATAACGGTAGGAAGAAGAATGGCGTTGGCAACACCGTGAGGTGTGTCATAGACTGCACCCAGGGCATGTGCCATGGAATGTACGATTCCAAGACCGACATTCGAGAATCCCATACCTGCGACATACTGTCCAAGAGCCATGTCTTCGCGGCCTTTTGGATCATTTTCACAGGCGGAACGGAGGCTTCTTGCGATGATTTCGATCGCTTTAATATGGAACATATCGGTCATTTCCCATGCTGCTTTGGTGATATATCCTTCAATGGCGTGTGTGAGGGCATCCATACCGGTGGAAGCGGTCAGTCCGTAAGGCATGCTGCTCATCATATCCGGATCGACAATTGCGACTACAGGGATATCTTTCGGATCAACACAAACGAATTTTCTCTGGTTTTCGTCGTCTTTGATGACATAATTAATCGTTACTTCAGCGGCAGTTCCGGCTGTAGTTGGAACCGCAATAATCGGAACGGTAGGTTTGGTAGTTGGAGCAACACCTTCTAAGCTTTTTACATCTTCAAAATCCGGGTTGTTGATAATCACGCCAATCGCTTTTGCAGTATCCATAGAAGATCCGCCGCCAATCGCGAGAAAATAATCTGCACCGGATGCTTTGAAGGCAGCCACACCTGTCTGTACGTTCTCAATCGTCGGATTCGGCTTAATGTCAGAATAGATTTCATATTCTAATTCTGCGTTGTCAAGGACATCGGTCACTTTTTTGGTCACACCAAATTCAATCAGGCTCGGGTCAGAGCATACAAAAGCTTTATGAAAGCCGTGAGCCTTCACTTCATCCGGGATGGACTGGATTGCTCCTGCTCCGTGATAAGATGTCTGATTCAGCGTAATACAATTTGCCATGAGTACTCCTCCTTTATGAAACTCCCGTATAATTTGTTACATTTGCTTATCATTATACCAGTATTTGTTTAAACAAAAAAGATTTTTTTATGGATAATGTATGGAAAAAAACGTTTTTTACTCGTATATTTGTAAAAAACAACCGTAATTTTTAGTTGATAGAGTATGAATTTATTACAGGTAGGGTGTATTATTTCACTTTTGCCTGCGCGAACGCCTGGAGGAGGGAGATTGAGCTGTCCGGATTCGTTAAAATTTATAAGATTCTATTGCTTCTAATATAGATTTTTGTGATATAATATAAAAGAAAGAAGTATTATGAACAACTAATTACAAGGGGAGAATTAAAAATGAGCTTATTTGGTTTTCAAAACAAACAGGTGAAAGAATGGAAAAAGCAGGCAAAAGCCGGGGATGCCCAGGCACAGTATAAGCTGGCAAGGGCCTATGCCAGCGGAAAGGGAGCCAGACAGAACTACGATAAGGCAGTGGAGTACTGCAAGGAGGCTGCCGCACAGGAATTAGCCGATGCACAGGCTCTTCTCGCTCATTTTTATGGCCATGGAAAAGGCGTGGAACAAGATGACTATAAAATGGCCTATTGGGCAGAAAAATCGGCGTTGCAGGGGAATGCACTCTCCCAGTATAATCTGGGCAGATGTTATGAATTGGGCCGCGGCAAAAATAAAAATATGGAAAAGGCACTGCGCTGGTACACGCTGGCAGCGGAGAAAGGCCGGACGGATGCTGCTTACAAACTGGGCTGGTGTTATGAGAACGGAGTGGGTGTTGAGCCGGATCATGTCCTGGCGGAGGAATGGTTTGCCAAAGCGGCCGGAAAGCCGCAGGAAGAATACCATGCGGAGGAGGCCGATTCCCCAAATGACGACCGGAACCGAAAATACCGATGCATTTCCGAAATGAAAGTTGGGGAAGGCATCTTGATGAAAGAAAACCAACTGCTCGAAAGTCCTTTCGTTTTGACGAAGGCAGAAAACCATGAGACCGAACTTGGCTGGGGCAAGGCCAGGATTACCTGTAATACGGGAAGGCTCTTAAGCCTTACGACCGGAGAAAAAAGGACTGCGGTTTTGTATTGCGGAAACCGCCATGTCAGCAAGGCAGCTTTAAAGAGTTTCCAAGATCAGGTGGATGATCCGTATAACCATGAAAGGATGACGTGGAATGAGCCCCATCGTAAAATACAGGTGGTATTGAAAAATGTGCGCTACAACCATAAACATGAAGATGCCTACTATATGTCCGATCTGGTCACCTCAGAAGAGTACGAGGTCATCCCGCAGGGATGGGCGAGACAGATCCTTGATAAACTGGAATATAACACGATGGTAACCATCGCTTATTATGGAGATAAATGGTATTTCGTGAGTAAGAAAGAGACACCGGATGTTGGCAGATATAAATTCCATATCCAGTAAGAGAGCGAAAGGATAGCCAGGACCCGCCCGCGAGTCTTGCGCGTCGGATTCGGGCCTGATTTCGCAGACAGATAGATAAAATCATATCTCAGAAGAGACGAAAAAACAGCAGGGAGAGATTCCATTGGAGGATATCTTTCCTTGCTGTTTTTTGATATCAGTGGATGCAGCAGGAAGCTTCGTTCCTGTCTGATCAACTATTTTTGAGCGGCTTTCAGTCTTTTTTGAGCAGTCGCAAGCATGAGTTTGATTCGGTTGACCTGGTTTACTTCGCTGGCACCCGGGTCGTAGTCGATCGCCACGATATTGGAATCCGGATATTTACGGCGCAGTTCCTTGATAACCCCTTTGCCGACTACGTGGTTTGGCAGGCAGGCAAATGGCTGGGTGCAGACAATATTTGGTGCTCCGCCTTTGATGAGCTCTACCATTTCTCCGGTTAAAAACCATCCTTCCCCGGTCTGGTTGCCGAGGGAGACGATTGGTTTGGCATATTCCGCCAGCTTGCTGATATGCGGCGGCGCACTGAAGCGTTTGCTCTTTTCCAGTTCTTTGCGCAAAAATCCGCGGTAGTTTTCCAAAGCAGAGATGGCCAGGTTGCAAAGTTTGGCCGTTTTGGCTGATTTGCCGAGATATTCTGCCTTAAAGTTACTATTATAAAAAGAGTAGAGAAGGAAATCCAGCAGATCCGGCATCACTGCCTCTGCCCCCTCGGATTCCAGCAGATCGACCAGGTGGTTGTTGGCATCCGGCAGGAATTTCACCAGGATTTCCCCGACAATACCAACTCTCGGTTTCTTTTCGTCCGTAATCGGAAGCAGATCAAAATCACGGATAATGCCGCGGATATTTTTCCGGAATTCACCGTAGCGCGCCTTTTCCAGGGAGCGGATACAGCGTTTCTTCCACACTTCATGCAGATGGTTGGCCGAGCCTTTGACTTTTTCGTAAGGTCGGACATGGTAGAGGACACGCATAAACAGGTCTCCGTAGAGGACGCCCTGTAAGGCACGGACCAGAAGACCCGGTGTGATCTTAAATCCTTCGTTTTTCTCGATCCCCTGTACGCTCAGGCTGACAACCGGAATCTGCCCGAACCCGTTTTTCTCAAGGGCACGGCGGATAAAGCCGATGTAGTTGGTTGCCCGGCATCCTCCGCCAGTCTGGGTGATGATCACGGCCGTTTTCTCTAAATCGTATTTTCCGGAAGTTAGGGCGGTCATAATCTGTCCGACAACGATCAAAGACGGATAGCAGGCGTCATTGTTTACATATTTTAAGCCGGTATCTACCGCTTTTTTCCCCATTTGCGGTAAAATCTCCACATGGTAACCGCAATGCCGGAAAGCCGGGGCAAGCAGGTCGAAATGGATTGGTGACATCTGTGGGACCAGGATCGTGTAATCCTTTTTCATCTCTTTGGTAAATTCCACTTTCTGAATATTGGCAGGTACCGGATGCGGCTCGATCTGTTTCCGGTTCCGGATCTTGACTGCTGCGATCAGGGAACGGATACGGATCCTTGCCGCACCTAAGTTATTTACCTCATCAATTTTTAAGACGGTATAGATCCGTCCGGATTTGGTTAAAATGTCATTCACCTGATCCGTGGTGACCGCATCCAGGCCGCATCCAAAGGAGTTGAGCTGGATGACTTCCAGCTGCTTGTTCTTTTTCGCATAGTTTGCGGCAGCATACAGCCGGGAATGGTACATCCACTGGTCCGAAACGATCAGAGGGCGTTCCACGTGGCCGAGATGGCAGATGGAGTCCTCGCTCAAAACGGCAATGCCGAAAGAGTTGATCAGTTCCGGGATTCCGTGGTTGATCTCCGGATCGATATGGTAAGGGCGGCCGCAGAGGACGATTCCCATCTTTCCGGTTTCGGCCAGATAGGCGAGGGTTTCTTCCCCTTTGGTCTGGATATCTGCCCGTACCTGTGCGGCTTCCTTATAGGCCTCATCCACTGCGTGGGAGATTTCTTCCGGTGTCACATCAAAATGAATGGAAAGTTCATCGAAAAGCCGTTCTTTTAATGCCTCCGGATTGTCGAGGGCCAGGAAAGGATTCATAAATAAAATATCCGGATTCCGGAGCTCTTCCATATTATTTTTAATATTTTCGGCATAAGAAGTGACAATCGGGCAGTTATAATGGTTGTTCGCACCAGGCATCAGGTTCTCTTCATAAGGGATGCATGGATAGAAAATCGTGTGTATGCCTTTTTTCAAAAGCCACATCACGTGTCCGTGCGCAATTTTTGCCGGATAACATTCCGATTCACTCGGGATGGATTCAATACCAAGCTCGTAAACCTTACGGGAAGACTTTGGAGAAAGAACGACCCGGAAGGAGAGGTTGGTAAAGAAGGTATGCCAGAAAGGATAATTTTCATATAAATTTAACACGCGGGGGATACCGATCACTCCGCGTTTCGCTTCCTCCACTTTTAAAGAAGAATATCCGAAAATGCGGCGGTATTTATATTCGTAAAGATTCGGCACGTGCTCATGATTCCGTTCCAGACCCAGTCCCCGCTCACAGCGGTTTCCGGAAATGAATTTCCGTCCGCCTCCAAACTGGTTGATTGTGAGGATGCAGTGGTTGTTGCATCCCTGGCAGCGGCTCATGGAGGTGGAGTATTCCAGCTCTATGATCTCGTCAAGAGAGAGCATCTGTGTTTTGTCGGTTTCCTCTTCCCGCTCCCGGGCGATCAAAGCGGCTCCGAAAGCACCCATGATTCCTGCGATATCCGGACGGACCGCCTCGCAGCCGGAAATCCGCTCAAAACTGCGGAGCACGGCATCGTTATAAAAGGTTCCGCCCTGTACCACGATCTTTTTGCCAAGCTGTTTCGGATCTGTCAGCTTGATTACCTTTAACAGGGCATTACGGATGACGGAATAGGCAAGGCCAGCGGAGATGTCACCGACACTGGCTCCTTCTTTTTGTGCCTGTTTCACCTTGGAATTCATAAATACCGTACAGCGGGAGCCAAGATCGATCGGGGACGGTGCAAACAGTGCCACTTTGGCAAAATCAGCGACCGAATAATTCAGAGATTTCGCAAAAGTCTCAATGAAAGAACCGCATCCGGAAGAGCAGGCTTCATTTAAGAGGACATTATCCACTGCCTGGTTTCTGATCTTGATGCATTTCATATCCTGTCCGCCGATATCCAAAATACAGTCCACATCCGGCTCAAAAAAGGCGGCGGCATAATAGTGGGCCATGGTCTCCACTTCCCCGTGGTCAAGATTCAGGGCGGCCTTAATTAAGGCTTCCCCGTAGCCGGTCGAGCAGGAACCGGAAAGGATGGCCTCCGGCGGAAGCAGCTTTTTCAGCTCCTTGATCGCGCGGATGGTTGTTTTTAAAGGACTGCCGTTATTATTGTCATAAAAACGGTATAGAAGGGAACCGTCTTCCCCGACTACTGCCAGCTTGGTCGTGGTGGATCCCGCATCGATGCCGAGATAGCATTTTCCTTTGTAGGTGGACAGGTCTCCCTTTTTCACCTGAAAACGGTTATGTTTTTCGATAAACGCATCGTATTCTTCCTGATCCTTAAAAAGGGGCTCCATCCGCTCTACTTCCACTGCCAGTTTGATATCCGACTGAAACGCTTCCAGCAGCTGGTCTAAGGAAAAAGAACATTCTTCTTTGGCATTTAACGCGGCACCTTTTGCGGCAAAAAGGTGGGAATACGGCGGGTCGATGATGTGTTCTTCATCGAGATGCAGGGTGCGGATGAAGGCCTTTTTCAATTCCGGCATAAAATGGAGGGGGCCGCCGAGGAAGGCAACGTAGCCTTTGATTGGTTTACCGCAGGCAAGACCGCTGATCGTCTGGTTTACCACGGCCTGAAAAATGGAAACGGCAAGGTTTTCTTTCGTAGCTCCTTCATTAATTAATGGCTGGATGTCGGACTTTGCGAAGACACCACAGCGGGCGGCGATCGGGTAGATCGTGTCATAGTTCCGTGCATATTCATTCAGACCGGAGGCGTCTGTCTGCAGCAGGCTGGCCATCTGGTCGATAAAAGAACCGGTACCGCCGGCACATACGCCGTTCATACGCTGTTCAATCCCGTTATTAAAGTAAATGATCTTGGCATCTTCCCCGCCAAGCTCGATCGCAACATCCGTTTTTGGCTCATAATCCTGGAGGGCATTGGCCACGCAGACGACTTCCTGGCAGAAAGGGATCTTTAAATATTCTGAGATCGCCATGCCGCCGGAACCGGTCACGGTCGGATGAACCGTAAGATTGCCAAGCTTTTTCCTGGCTTCGGCAAGAAGGGTCTGTAAGGTACCTTTAATATTGGCAAAATGCCGTTTGTAATCAGAAAAAAGAATTGTATGGCCCTCATCGATGACAGCAATTTTCACGGTGGTGGAGCCGATATCAATTCCTAATGAATGGTTCATGTTTATCACTTCATCTGCTACTCAAAATGTGTTGAAATATACTCAAAACACATCGAGAATTGAAGTC
>CAVFXN010000032.1:0-24156 GCA_963626755.1 Bacteroidaceae bacterium | reverse complement strand
AAATAAAAGTATATATATTGATAAAAAAATTACCTGTTATTTACAAATAAGTATATTCCATAATTTTCTTTATTTAGTATAATTAGGAAGAAGAAGCGGGAGAAAAGGGGGAGATGAAGGTAATATGAAGGTAATTATGAAGGAAGAACGGCAGGTGAGCGAGGGAGACAGGAAGTATTTGCTAACCTATGAACTGATGGTAGATAAGTTTCCGAAAGAGGAAGGAAGCGGATCCTGCTATGACATTCAGATCGCTCAGTATGACTGGCTCTCCGGGGATGGGGTGTTTCAAAAAAGCGATGGATGTAGGGTGACGGGCTTTTCCGAATCCTATGGGGAAGCGAAATATTTTTTTGGGAAGTTAGTGGAGGGCACCGCCATGCCGGTTTCACTTTTTGCTGTCGTGGACGACTGGAAATCTGCCTTTGCCGGGCATCCGTTCGGTGGTGGGCTGATATAAAGGGATAAGAACGTTTTGTCTCATATAATGCATGGAAAAATCACTAAAAACCTTATTTTTGTGTTATACTTTAACTTAATCGGAGAAATTCTCCATCCTCGAAGCTTTCGCGCAGGTGAGGGGAGGAATCTTTGAAACAATGAAAGGAGGAGCTACTCCTTCCTGGTTTGAGTAGCAGAAGAATTTATGATCAAACATAAGGCGGTTTCCGAGGGGGGAAGCGGGGAGATTACAATGAAAAAATCCAGGTTTATTGCCCATGTCATGCCGGTGGAGACGCCGGAAGAAGCCCAGCAGTATATCGAAGCCATCCGGAAAAAATATTGGGATGCCAGACATAACTGTTTTGCTTTTTCTGTCGGAATCGAAATGCCTGTGGATCGGTTTAGTGATGACGGGGAGCCGGGTGGCACCGCGGGTAAACCGATATTGGAAGTCATTCATGGAAGTGGGATCCATAATGTCGTGATCGTGGTTACCCGTTATTTTGGAGGAACTTTACTGGGAACCGGCGGTCTGGTGAGGGCTTATACGGAGGCCTCCAGGGAAGGGCTGGATCATGCGGTCATTGTGGAAAAACTACCGGGGAGGGAGATGCTGATCGAGATGGATTATACGGATCTTGGCAAAGTTCAATATATCCTGGCACAGGAAGGAATTTTGACAGAGGATGTAGAGTACACGGATAAAGTGCTGATCCATACAGTATTTCCCGAAGAGAAAACAGGCTATTTAAAGAAAAAATTAACAGAGGCGACGAGCGGCCGGGTGCAGCTTCAGGAAAAAGAAGAGCGGTATCTGGTGCGATAAGGCAAACATTGCTGTCTTTTTTATACGACAGCTTTTCGATTATAATAAGATATGAAAAAAGCTGCTGTTTGGATGCAGCAGCTTTCTTTGAGAGATTCAGGCATGACCGTTTCTTTTCGCCCGGTATCTGGCCGTAGGATCGAGGATTTTTTTCCGGATACGGATATTTTTTGGAGTAATCTCCAGGAGTTCGTCCGTATCGATGAAATCAAGAGCCTGTTCCAGGCTGAGGATTCTTGGCGGGCTTAATTTGAGGGCGTCATCGGAACCGGATGCACGGGTGTTGGTAAGCTTCTTGGTCTTACAGACATTGACTTCAATATCATCGGTTTTTCCATTTTGCCCGATGACCATGCCGGAGTATACTTTTTCTCCGGCACCGACGAATAACGTTCCGCGCTCCTGCGCGCCGAACAGACCGTAAGTGACCGTTTCACCGGACTCATAAGCGATGAGGGACCCCTGTTTCCTGTACTGGATATCCCCTTTATAAGGGCCATAGCCTTCAAACAGGGTATTCATGATCCCGGTTCCTTTGGTATCGGTCATGAATTCCCCACGGTAACCGATCAGGCCTCTGGAAGGAATTGAGAATTCCAGACGGGTGTAGCCGGTACCGGACATGGACATGTTTTGCAGTTCGCCTTTTCTCTGGCTCAATTTTTCGATGATCACACCAGAGAATTCTTCGGGAACATCGATAATAGCTGTTTCCATTGGCTCGGTTTTTTTGCCGTGGGAGTCAGTATGGTAGAGTACTTCCGCTTTACTGACGGCGAATTCGTAGCCTTCACGACGCATATTTTCGATCAGGACAGAGAGATGGAGCTCACCGCGGCCGGAGACTTTGAAGGAATCGGTATTTTCCATTTCTTCCACCCTCAGGCTGACATCGGTATTGAGCTCGCGGAAAAGACGATCCCTTAAATGGCGGGATGTGACATATTTGCCCTCTTGTCCGGCCAGTGGGCTGTCGTTGACCAGAAACTGCATGGCGATGGTCGGTTCAGAGATCTTCTGGAATGGAATGGGATCCGGGTGCTCCGGAGAGCAGATGGTATCACCGATATGGATATCGCTGATGCCGGAAATCGCTACGATCGCACCAACCGTAGCGTCATTGACCTCTACTTTATTTAAACCGTCGAATTCATAAAGTTTGCTGATCTTCACTTTTTTATTGACATCAGGATCGTGATGATTGACAAGCAGCACTTCCTGATTCACCCGGATGGAGCCGTTCTCCACCTTGCCGATTCCAATCCGGCCGACGTATTCATTATAGTCGATGGTGCTGATGAGAACCTGGGTGTCCGCATCGGGATCTCCCGTCGGGGCAGGGATGTGCTGGATGATGGTTTCAAATAAAGGCTTCATATCGGTGCCGTGTTCATTCAGTTCCAGCATGGCGATACCGGATTTGGCGGAGGCATAGACGAATGGGCTGTCTAACTGGTCGTCATCGGCATCCAGCTCTAAAAGGAGTTCCAAGACTTCGTCCATGACTTCCTCCGGACGGGCTTCCGGCCGGTCGATTTTATTAATACATACAATGAAAGGCAGGTTTAATTCTAGAGCTTTTTTGGTTACAAATTTGGTCTGTGGCATGGGGCCTTCAAATGCGTCCACGACGAGAATGACACCGTCAACCATTTTCAGGACACGTTCCACCTCACCGCCGAAGTCAGCATGGCCGGGAGTATCGACGATGTTGATCTTCACACCATCATAATGCACTGCTGTATTTTTTGAGAGGATCGTGATTCCACGTTCCTTTTCAATGGCATTGGAGTCCATGATCCGTTCTCCAACTTCCTGATGTTCACGAAAAGTACCGCTTTGTTTTAAAAGTTCGTCCACGAGAGTGGTTTTTCCGTGGTCAACATGGGCGATAATTGCCACATTACGGACATCTTCTCTTGAGATTTTCATAAATTGCCTTCTTTCTAAACATAAAATAAAAGTAACGATTCAAGATTCATTCATAAGACTGCCTTTGGAAGGCATTCCTTTTGGTCATTTAAACTAAATTATTCTAGCACAAAGGCAGGAAAGACACAATAAAAATTTGTTGACATTTATAAGCAGAGTTATTATACTGAATCTGTTTTACAAGATTTCACTGGAAATGTTTTGCATCATCCCATAAAAACGCTCCGCGGGGATCGAATGGTTCCTTATAAAAAATGTCAAATCATGAAATAATAAAGAAGTAATTCATTCTTTAGATTTTGCATATAATTACTTATAAATACAGATGTTTGTGTTGCATACAGGGAGGAGTTAACATGACAGAAAAAATTTTAAAAAATAACCAGGCGGTTGTCGCGGGAGAGATTATTTCCGATTTTGAATTCAGCCATGAGGTTTTTGGAGAAGGGTTTTATTTGATCAGATTAAAAGTGAGCCGTCTCAGCCATTCGAGTGATGTGGTGCCGCTTTTAATTTCAGAGAGACTGCTTGATGTGAAACAGTCTTATATAGGAAAATATATGGAAGCCAAAGGGCAGTTCCGTTCTTATAATAAACACGAAAATAACCGGAATCATCTGGTATTGTCCCTCTTTGTCAGAGAGCTGGAACTTTTGGAGAATATAGAGGACCATAAACCAAACATGATTTTTTTGGATGGATATATTTGTAAAGAACCAGTATACAGAACGACTCCTCTTGGAAGAGAAATCGCAGACATGTTGCTGGCTGTGAACCGGGCATACAGTAAATCAGATTATATTCCGTGTATTTGCTGGGGAAGGAATGCCAGATATGCGGGCAATCTCCCGGTCGGGAGCAGAATTCAGCTCTGGGGACGCATCCAGAGCAGGGAGTATCAGAAAAAGGTTGGAGAAAACAGTGTCGTAAGCCGTGTGGCTTATGAAGTATCCGTAAACAAGATGGAATATATTGATGATGGGATGAATCTTGATAAGAAAGTGGCAGATTCGGGAAATATTGGTTAAATGTTTATTTGATAATGATATTTCACTCAGTCGGAGCAATCCCTATTCTCGAAGTTTTCGCACAAGTGGGGGTTATGACGGGTCTTGACTATAGAAAAGGAAGGATAAAAACATGAAAATAACGCCAGTAAAAGGTACCAATGATTACCTGCCGGCTCAGGCAGAATTAAGAGAATATTTAAAAAGAAAGATCTGTGAGACATACGAACTTGCAGGCTTTCAAAGGATTACCACCCCTATTATTGAGGATATTGAAAATCTGGATAAAAGTGAAGGCGGGGATAATCTGAACCTGATTTTTAAAATTTTAAAGAGAGGGGAGAAGCTGAAAAAAGCAGTGGAAAGCCAGAAAGTGGACGCCTTAGCGGATATGGGGCTGCGATATGATCTGACCCTTCCATTGAGCCGTTACTATGCCAACAACCGGGCTTCCCTCCCGAATCCTTTTAAAGTAATCCAGATGGATCGGGTCTACCGTGCAGAGCGGCCTCAGAAAGGCCGGCTGCGGGAATTCGTGCAGTGTGATATCGATATTCTCGGTTCCAAGTCGCCTTCCTGTGAGATCGAGTTGATTCACACGACAGCCAAGGCACTCCTTAGCATAGGTATCGAGCATTTTAAAGTGAAGATCAACGACAGGAGGATCCTCCGGGAGATCCTTTTATCGGTTGGATTTGCAGAAGAACAGTTAGACAGCGTATGTATTTCTTTTGATAAGCTAAATAAAATCCAGGCAGAAGGAGTAGAAAAAGAATTATTGGAAAAGGGCTTCCCGGAAGATGTGATCGCTTCCTTTATGGATCTTTTGGGCCATGCACCGTTTACTTTGGATTATGTCCGGGAAATATGTAAAGATACGGAATATATCGATTCCCTGGAATATATTATAAGCACCTCTCGCGCACTCGCCGAAGGTCAATATGATATCGAATACGATATGACCTTAGTCCGTGGACAGGGATATTATACCGGTACCGTTTTTGAAGTGGAATCCCTGGATTTTAACAGTTCCATCGCAGGGGGAGGAAGGTATGATAACCTGATTGGCAAGTTCTTAAAAGAAGAAGTGCCAGCCGTAGGTTTTTCGATTGGATTTGAAAGAATCTACAGTATTTTATCAGAAAAAGACTCTTATCAGCCGGAAAAACAAAAGAAAATAGTCCTGATCTATGAGGAGGATGAGATAGCCGATGCTGTCCGGTATGCAGAAGAATTACGTAAAAAATACAAGACTGCCCTCTATGTCAAACCGAAAAAACTTGGCAAGTTTTTAAATAAATTGGAAGAACAGGGCTTCGACGGTTTCCAGGTACTGGGACGGGACGAAGAGGTAAGAATGTTCGGCAAAGTATAGATTTTTATTTTGATTTGTGATATGATGCTCTCAAACATCAAAGGGGTAGGAAGAGTGCGGTAGAGACAGAAAAGATGACGGGAATCTCTTGGCAAAAAACAAAGAGCAGTTCACAGACTGAGGATGAAAGGTTATAAAATGAGCGGAAGTATACAGGTTTATTATGGAAATGGACGGGGAAAAACAACAGCGGCACTGGGTCTTGGGATTCGGGCGGCCGGTGTTGGGAAGCAGGTGATCATGGTTCAGTTTTTGAAGAAAAAACATTCCGACACTTTGGATTTTTTAAAAAAGCTGGAGCCGGAGCTTCAGATTTTCCGTTTTGAAAAGGCTGCATGCGGATTTTCCGATTTAAGTCCAAAAGAGAGGCAGGAGCAGATGCTGAATATTAAGAATGCACTGGGTTACAGCAGGAAGGTTCTTGATACCGGCCAATGTGACCTGCTGATTCTTGATGAAATCTTTGGATTAGTTGATTATGACATTATTACGATTGATGAATTGCTACAGTTGATTGCAGTGAAGAAAGATTCAGTAGATCTGATTCTGACAGGCCGAAAACTCCCCGATGAGATCAGGGAGATTGCGAATTGTGTTTATTCGATTCACAAAGAAAAGGAGCAGAGCCCTGAAATACTGTCACAGGGAGTTTTTGAATAGAGAAAGGAAGGATAAAACATGGCTGTTTTTAAAGGAGCAGGCGTTGCGATTGCAACACCATTTGATGAGAATTATAATATTGACTATGAAAACTTTGGAAAATTAATTGATTACCAGGTAGAAAACAAGACGGATGCGATTATTGTATGCGGTACTTCCGGAGAGGCATCCACTTTAAGCCATGAAGAACACATCGCAGCAATCCGTTATTGTGTGAACAGAGTAAATAAAAGAGTTCCTGTCATTGCGGGTACAGGTTCGAATTGTACGGAGACTGCCTGCTATTTGTCTAAACAGGCAGAGATGGCAGGGGCAGATGCTACCTTGGTCGTGACCCCTTACTACAATAAGGCGACACAGAAAGGCCTGATCGCGCATTATACGGAAGTTGCGGCACATACGAATCTGCCGATAATCCTTTATAATGTGCCAAGCCGTACGGGATGTAAGCTGGAGGCGACAACGATCGCACATCTGGTAAAGAATGTAGATAATATTGTCGGGGTAAAAGAAGCGACCGGTGATTTGGCTTTTGCCACACGGATCATGTATGAAACCCAGGGAGATATCGACATGTATGCCGGAAATGATGACATCATTGTCCCGATTCTCTCGATTGGCGGCAAGGGTGTGATTTCTGTTCTCTCTAATATTGCCCCGGAAGAGACACATAACATCTGTGCAGAATTTTTTGCGGGAAATATTGAGAAAAGCCGTGATCTTCAGGTGAAATATATGGAACTCATCCAGTCACTGTTTTGTGAGGTGAATCCGATTCCACTGAAAAAAGCACTGGAGTTAATGGGAATGTACGGAAAGAATGTGCGGCTTCCATTAACAGAAATGGAACCGGAACATACCGAACGTCTGAAAAAGGCAATGATCGAAGTTGGAATTTTATCTTCGCGGGATTGAGATTTTGAAGGGGAATTGCTATGATTAAAGTGATGATGTACGGATGTAATGGCTATATGGGACATGTCATCTGTGATTTGGTAAAGGATATGGAACAGGTAAAAGTAGCAGCAGGAATTGATCCCTGTCCGGGAGAAGATAGAGGGTTTCCAGTATATTCCTCTTTGGAGGAGTGCGATGTGACGGTGGATGTCATCATTGATTTTTCTGCCGCATCGGCCGTGGACAGTGTGCTGGATTACGCGGCAGACCATCAGATCCCGTTGGTAGAATGTACCACCGGACTTTCGAATGAGCAGCTGGCGCATCTGGAGGAATGCAGTAAGAAGACTGCTATTTTACGCTCAGCAAATATGTCACTCGGTGTGAATACCCTTTTAGATATGGTGAAAACGGCGGCCAGAATCCTTGGGGAAGCAGGATTCGACATCGATATCGTAGAGAAACATCATCGGAGAAAACTGGATGCCCCTTCGGGAACTGCCTTGGCTTTTGCGGATTCGATCAATGAGGCGATGGGTGGAAAATACCAGTACGTTTATGATCGAAGCACGAGGAGGGCACAGCGTCCATCCGATGAAATCGGGATATCCGCAGTTCGTGGAGGAACCATCGTCGGGGAACATGAGATTATTTTTGCCGGAACCGATGAGGTAATTGAGCTGAAACATACCGCTTATTCCAGGGCAGTCTTTGGAAAGGGTGCGATTGAGGCAGCCGTTTACCTGGCAGATCAGCCGGCAGGGCTTTATGATATGCAGGATGTGATTTCTGGCAAATAAAACAGGGATCCTTTCTCTAAAAACAGTTTTGAATTTAAGAAAATCCTCGAAAGCAGACAGGTTTATGGGAAACTGGATGCTTTCGAGGATTTTTTTCGTATATCATGAGAAATTCTGTATCGTGAGAAATTCTATGTCGTGAGAAATTCTATGTCGTGAGAAATTCTATGTCGTGAGAAATTCTATGTCGTGAGAAATTTTATATCATGAGAAATTTTATACCATGTGAGATGATTTCACTTAGTTCTGATGAAATGGAAGATTTTTCCTTTCTGCCCACAATCATTATGCCGAAAATTCGTGAAAAATAAATAAAAAGAAATGGTTTTTTGTATCAAACATGCCGTAAATATAGAAAAAATTTTTACGTATTGACAGAAATAACATCGTATATTATACTGTAACGCAAATATTCAATTTCATATGATTACAAATGTAGTTACGTTCGCAATGATATATTTAAATAAAAGGTTAAAAAATGAGAAATATCACAATAAAACGATTTTTTACCATTGCAAATAGGGATAGTATATTTACAAAAAACAAAAAAAATGGGGTGGAAAAGAAAGGAGTTTGTATTCTTATGAAAGATTCAGTGAAGGTAAAAACATTTAGAAAAGTCTTAGTAGCAAACCGGGGAGAGATTGCGATCCGTATTTTCAGGGCGTTAAATGAGCTGGGGATTACCACAGTAAGTATCTATTCCAAAGAGGACAGATATGCGATGTTCCGTTCTAAGGCAGATGAGTCATACCCGTTAAATCCGCAGAAAGGCCCAATCGATGCCTACCTGGACATTGACACGATCATCCGGATTGCCCTTTCGGTTGGGGCAGATGCCATCCATCCGGGGTATGGATTTCTATCGGAAAATCCGGAATTTGTAGATGCCTGTGAGCAGAACGGGATCACTTTTATCGGGCCTTCCAGTGAGATCATGAACAAGATGGGAGATAAGATTTCTTCCAAAAAAATTGCGATTGAGTCGAAGGTTCCGATCATACCGGGTGTAGACTATGCGATCAAGGAAGCTTCCGAAGCAAAAAAGATTGCACAAAAAGTAGGATTTCCGGTCATGTTAAAAGCAAGTAACGGTGGCGGCGGACGCGGAATGCGTATTGTCAACCGGGAGGAAGACCTGGAAAAAGAATTTAATGAAGCGAAAAACGAGTCCAAAAAGGCATTTGGGGATGATATGATCTTCATTGAAAAGTATCTTCGCGGACCAAAACATATTGAAGTGCAGATTCTGGGAGACAATTATGGAAATGTTGTTCATCTGTATGACAGGGACTGTTCGGTACAAAGACGCCACCAGAAAGTGGTAGAGTATGCACCTGCTTTTTCTATTCCGGAAAAGACAAGACAGGAAATCTTTGAGGCTTCCCTCCGCCTGGCCCAAAAAGTTGGCTATCGCAATGCCGGTACCCTGGAATTTCTGGTAGATGAGGACAACAATCCGTATTTCATTGAGATGAATCCAAGGATCCAGGTAGAACATACGGTAAGCGAGATGGTCACCGGTGTGGATATCGTGCAGGCACAGATCTTGATTGCCCAGGGATATCCACTGTCATCGCCTGAGATCGCAATCCCGTCCCAGGAAGCAGTAAAGTGTAACGGATATTCGATACAGACCCGTGTGACAACAGAAGATCCATCCAACCAGTTCCTCCCGGACACCGGAGAAATTACGGTATACCGTTCCGGTTCCGGAAATGGAATTCGTCTGGACGGGGGCAATGCTTACACCGGCGCATACATTTCTCCGTTTTACGACAGCCTTTTGGTAAAAGCCATCTCCCATGACAGAACATTTTACGGTGCAGTCCGCAAATCGATCCGTGCCCTTCAGGAAATGCGTATCCGTGGGGTTAAGACCAACATTCCGTTTCTTGTCAACGTGCTGAATCATCCGACCTTCCAGAAAGGAAAATGTTATACGACCTTTATCGAGGAAACGCCGGAACTGTTTGAGATGACAAAAAGCCAGAACCGTGCCACCAAGATCATCGAGTTTATCGGAGACCGTATTGTCAACTCCTACAATGGGGAAAAGCCATTTTATGAAAACCGGGTTCTCCCGAAGTTTGATAAGACAAAACCGGTACATGGAGCCAGGGATGAGTTTTTGAAACTCGGGGCACAGGGCTTTATGCAAAAAATTTTAAAAGAAGAAAAACTTTATGTCACAGACACCACGATGAGGGATGCCCAGCAGTCATTGATGGCAACCAGAATGCGGAGCAAGGATCTGTGCGGTGCCGCCTATGCCACGAATGCATTTATGCAAAATGCCTTTTCGGTAGAAGCATGGGGTGGTGCGACCTACGATACATCCTACCGATTTTTGAAAGAATCCCCATGGAAGAGGCTGGAGCTTCTGCGTGAGCGGATGCCAAATACACTGATCCAGATGCTTTTGCGCGCATCCAATGCTGTAGGGTACAGCAACTACCCGGACAATGTGGTCAAAGAATTTATCCGGATCTCTTCCGATCATGGAATCGATGTCTTCCGTATTTTTGACAGCTTAAACTGGGTGGAAAATATGAAGATGCCGATCGAGGAAGCCTTAAAGACCGGAAAGATCGTAGAGGGAACCATCTGTTATACCGGAGATGTGACCAGTCCGGATGAGACCAAATATACGATGGACTATTATGTGAAGATGGCATTGGAACTGGAAGCCCTGGGATGTCATTCCGTGGCGATCAAAGACATGGCAGGACTCTTAAAACCGAGGGCGGCCAAAGAATTGGTGACGACATTGAAAAAAGAACTGCATGTGCCGCTGCATCTGCACACACATGATTCGACTGGAAACGGAGTCAGCACGGTTCTTATGGCAGCGGAAGCAGGGGTGGATATTGTAGACCTGGCGATTGAATCCATGGCCTCCATGACCAGCCAGCCATCCATGAACGCGGTAGTGGAAGCCCTCAGGGGAACCAAGCGTGAGACCGGGCTTGACTTTGAGGAATTATCCGAATTAAGCCGCTATTATAACCGGATCCGCAAAGTCTATGTACCGTTTGAAAGTGATATGAAGGCACCGAATGCAGAGATTTATAAATACGAAATACCGGGAGGACAGTATTCCAATCTCCTCGCACAGGTAAGCGAAATGGGGGCACCGGAGGAATTTGAATCGATCAAATCTCTTTACAAAGATGCCAATGAATTGCTCGGAAATATTGTAAAGGTTACCCCGACATCTAAAGCTGTCGGAGATCTCGCGATCTTTATGCATAAAAACGGACTGACAAAGGAAAATATTTATACCAAAGGGGAAGTTCTCTCTTATCCGGACTCTGTCGTATCCTATTTCCAGGGAATGATGGGACAGCCGTATGGAGGATTTCCAAAAAAATTGCAAAAAATCGTATTAAAAGATATTGAGCCGTTAACAGAACGCCCGGGCAAAATGCTTCCGGCAGAAGATTTGGAGGCAATTAAGAAACACCTGGTTGAAAAATATCATTATGAAGATAAATCAGAGGAAGTCATGGCGCAAAAAGCGATCAGTTATGCCTTATATCCGAAGGTATATGAAGATTACTGCGAACATTTTGAAATGTATAATGACGTTACCCGATTGGAAAGCCATGTATATTTCTATGGCCTGCGCAAGGGGGAGGAAACCTATCTGAAAATCGGGGAAGGAAAAGAACTGCTGATCAAATATTTAGAGCAAAGTGACCCGGATGCCGACGGGGTAAGAACATTAACCTTCCAGGTAAACGGTTCTATCCGTACGGTCAAGATACAGGATAAGAACCTGGAGATCAAGGCAGACCGCAGGTTAAAGGCCGACAAAAATAATCCAAATCATCTGGGATCTTCGATTCCGGGAACCGTAGATAAAGTGATGGTCAAAGAGGGCGACGTGGTTTCGAAGAATATGCCGCTGATGACGATCGAGGCCATGAAGATGGAGACGACGGTTCTGGCGACAGTGAACGGTGTGATCGATAAAATCTATGTGGAACCGGGAGAAAGTGTACATCAGGACGACCTGCTGATCTCCTTTCATCAAACTGACCTCGCCGAAAAAGCAGAGTAAGGTCTGAGAAAGGCACCAGCCTGCCGGAGGGAAAAGGCGTTTCCGGGAAAAACCAGCGACGGAGAAACAAAGGATTCTGCCTGTCAGACGGGAAAAGAGAAACAAAAAATAGATACTGTGGAAACGGAATACGTATTACTCATTGGTGAGATTCTCTGTTCCTGGCCATTTTCAGTGCCGGGAACAGGGGATTTTTTTGCATAACGCGAAATAGGATGCTATAATAAAAATCGGTTTGCCAAAAGAAATGAAGAATAAAACAGCAGGCATCGATGAGGAAAAAACAGAAGGGCAGGAAAAAATTATGAAGGCAGTCATACAAAGAGTTTCATATGCGTGCGTCCGCGTGGACGGGAAGATCACCGGGGAAATCCGGAAAGGACTTCTGGTTTTGCTGGGAGTCGCACAGGAAGATGAGGAAAAAGATCTGGAAAAACTGGTAAAAAAAGTAACGGAACTGCGCATTTTCCAGGATGGGGAAGGAAAGACCAATCTCTCATTAAAAGAAATCGATGGAGAAATCCTCGTGGTATCACAGTTCACCCTCCTCGCAGATTGTAAAAAAGGCCGCAGGCCAAGCTTTATCAAAGCGGGCAATCCGGAGAAAGCCAAAGCGATGTATGAAAAATTTTCGGAGGAATGCCGGAAAAGAGTGGGTAAAGTTGAGACGGGAGTTTTTGGCGCGGATATGAAAGTGGACTTGCAAAATGACGGTCCGTTTACCATTGTTTTAGATAGCAGTGAATTATAAAACTGCATATTCGCTTGAATGTAAGTATTCGCGGATCGCAGATTTGCATGGCTCTGAATAATTGCAAATGAATTATCCGGGGAAAAACTTGCATTTTGGATACAAGATACTATATAATAAACGGTGGCAGGCCTTCTTCCGGATGAATCGGATGAAGAGGGATGGGAGGCTTGCGCATGATGTTGTTTGAAAATGGAAAGGAGCACGTAGATGGATAAAATTAAGATGACAACTCCTCTGGTTGAGATGGACGGAGATGAAATGACCAGAATTCTCTGGAAGATGATTAAAGAAGAATTACTGACCCCTTTTATTGACCTGAAAACAGAATATTATGATCTTGGACTGAAGCACAGGGATGAAACGGGTGACCAGGTAACGGTTGACTCGGCACAGGCTGCCAAAAAATACGGTGTGGCTGTCAAATGTGCTACCATTACCCCGAATGCCGCGAGAGTGGAAGAATATAATTTAAAGGAAATGTATAAAAGCCCGAACGGAACGATCCGTGCCATTTTAGATGGTACTGTTTTCCGTGCGCCGATTGTCGTAAAAGGAATCTCTCCTACCGTAAAAACGTGGAAGAAACCGATTACGATCGCAAGACATGCCTACGGGGATGTGTATAAGGCTTCCGAGATGAAGATTCCGGGCAAAGGAAAGGCAGAGATCGTATACACAGCAGAGGACGGTACCGAGACGAGAGAATTAATCCACGAATTTGACGGTCCGGGAATCGTACAGGGAATGCACAATCTTAACCAATCCATTGACAGCTTTGCCAGAGCCTGCTTTAACTATGCACTGGAAACAGGACAGGATCTGTGGTTTGCGACAAAAGATACCATTTCCAAAAAATATGACCATACATTTAAAGATATTTTCCAGGAAATTTATGATGCGGACTATAAAGAAAAATTTGAAAAAGCCGGAATCGAGTATTTCTATACATTGATCGACGATGCGGTTGCAAGGGTAATCCGTTCCGAAGGCGGTTACATTTGGGCATGTAAGAACTATGACGGCGATGTGATGAGTGATATGGTCGCAACGGCATTTGGATCCCTGGCGATGATGACATCTGTCCTGGTATCACCGGATGGCACCACAGAGTACGAAGCCGCACATGGTACCGTACAAAGACATTATTATAAGTATCTGAACGGGGAAGAAACCTCTACCAATTCGGTAGCAACGATTTTTGCCTGGACAGGAGCCCTCAGAAAACGTGGAAAATTAGACGGGATCGAAGAACTGGTTACCTTTGCGGATAAGCTGGAAAAGGCGACCATCGACACCATCGAAGGTGGAATCATGACAAAAGACCTTGCATTGATCACAGAACTTAATGACGTAAAAGCAGTCAATAGCGAAGAATTTATTAAAGCCATTCGCTCTACTCTTGAAAAGTCCTTATAATCTATGTTATTTTAACACAGAAAGCCATGGTATTTATGCCGGAAACGGTCTTTGCCATGGCCTTTGTATCATAATAGAAAAAAATCAATAAGAGGGGTATTTTTATGGAATTCCAGCCTGTAAAGGCAAAAGACAAAGAAATCATTGACAAGTATATGAAGGAAGCAGATTCCCGAAGTTGTGACATGTCATTTGCAGCAGTATATTTATGGAAAGATTTTTATCTTTTGGAATATGCGGTATGTGGGGGCATGATCATATTTCGGACAACAGAAAGCGGAACAAGCTACAGTTTTCCAATCGGGGCAGGTGATCCGGAAGAAGCGGTCATGGAATTAAAAAAATACTGCCTGGAACACGAAGAAGAACTGAAATTTCACTGTGTCTACAGAGAAAATGAGGCCTGGTTACTGGAACATCATCCGGGAGAATTTGAGATTACGTTTGATCGTGATATTGCAGATTATGTTTACGACTGTGAAAAGCTGATTAATTTGCGCGGGAAAAAATTCCATGGAAAGAAAAATCATATTAATAAATTTATGAAGACGTACGACTGGCAGTATGAAACGATTACCAGGGAAAATACAGGAGAATGTCTCTCGATGCTGTACGAGTGGAAAAATCAGAATTGTGAACCGGGAAATATTGAAAAACATGCAGAAATCTGTGTTTCAGAGAATGCGTTAAGAAACAGGGAGTTTCTTGGCTTAAAAGGAGGCTTGCTCCGTGCTGATGGAAAAGTTGTGGCCTTCGCGCTGGGAGAGCAGATCAGTTCGGATACCTTGGCGGTGCATATTGAAAAAGCGTTCTCAGAGATTCCGGGGGCATACGCGATGATCAACCAGCAGTTTCTGCTCCATGCATCGGAAGGCCTGAAGTATGTCAACAGGGAAGATGATGTCGGAGAACCTGGACTGAGGAAGGCAAAGCTGTCTTATCATCCGGAATTCCTGGTAGAAAAAGGATTTGCCAGACTCAAGAGGGAGTCCTGACCAGATAAGAATTTTTGTATCCGGAATCCTGCATCGCAGGATTCTTTCAGGATTTTTTCTGTGGGGATGCGATCAGATTCTTCCTTGACAGATGGAAAAGAAAACGGTATATTTAAAAAAATTGACTGGCGGAACTGGCGGCCAGGAAAAAGGAGGGCCTATGAAACATTTAATTGATCCTATGGATTTATCTGTCGAAGAAATCAATCAGCTTTTAGATTTAGCAGACGATATTATCCTTCACCGGGAGAAATATCAGGAAGTATGCAGACATAAAAAATTAGCAACACTTTTTTTTGAACCAAGTACAAGAACACGACTTAGTTTTGAGGCTGCCATGATGGAGCTTGGAGGGAATGTACTTGGTTTTTCTTCTGCCAATTCCTCTTCTGCTACCAAAGGAGAAAGTGTGTCAGACACGGTGAGGGTGGTGTCGAATTACGCGGATATTATCGCAATGCGTCATCCCAAAGAAGGTGCTCCTTTCGCCGCCTCATTGAAAGTAAAGATTCCGGTGATCAATGCAGGGGACGGCGGACATAACCATCCGACACAGACATTAACCGATTTGCTGACAATCCGCAGGGAAAAGGGACGGCTGGATCATCTGACGATCGGTATGTGCGGGGATCTGAAATTCGGACGTACAGTACATTCTCTGATCAAGGCGATGTCCCGTTATGAGAATGTGAATTTTATCATGATATCCCCGGAAGAACTCCGGCTGCCGGATTATATTGTGAAAGATGTTTTTGAAAAGAAAGGCATTACTTACCAGGAAGTGCGCACCATGGAAGAAGTCATGCCGCAGTTGGATATCCTGTACATGACCAGAGTACAAAAAGAAAGATTTTTTAACGAGGCGGACTATATTCGTTTAAAAGACAGCTTTATCCTTGATGAGCATAAGCTGGAAACAGCCAAGGAAGATCTGTGCATTATGCATCCTCTTCCGAGGGTCAATGAAATCTCTACCAGGGTGGATGATGACCCGAGGGCATGTTATTTCAAACAGGCATTATATGGTAAATATGTGAGAATGGCATTGATTATGACTTTGCTGGAGGTGAAACCGGATGAAAATTGACAGTATCAAAAATGGAATCGTTCTTGACCATATTAAAGCAGGAAAAAGTATGGAGATTTACAAATATCTCGGACTGGCAGATCTGGACTGCAGTGTGGCGATTATAAAAAATGCATCCAGCAGCAAGATGGGGAAAAAGGACATTATCAAAATTGCAGATAATATGGATCTCAACCTGGATGTACTGGGATATATCGATCCGGACATTACGGTATGCTATATCAAAGACGGAAAAATTGTAGAAAAAAAACATCTGGCTCTTCCAGAAAAAATTGTAAACATCGTTTCCTGTAAAAACCCGAGATGTATCACATCGGAAGAGAGGGACTTAGATCAGATCTTCAAGCTGACGGACAGGGAAAAAAGGGTGTATCGCTGCATCTACTGTGAAGCAAAAAAGAGCGAATATTAACTTTCCGTGGGAGTCCCGCCGTCACCGGCCTATGCCGGGTGGAAAATGGAATGAAAATATCAGGGAGGCTGTGTGTCAGTGCACGGCCTCCCTTGCATATTGTGATAATTTGGTGTACAATTATTCTACTTTTATATTATATATAATATCTACAACGACGAAAAATAAATGAGAGAAGAGTGGTGATAAAGAATGGAGACCCAGAAGCAGAAAATAAAGCGGACACAAAAAGAAATCAGCAAACCGGAAGATTTTACGGATCCGGACGTCTTGCATGAAAAGTTAATCAAAACAATCCGGCAATATCACCCATCTACCGATCTGTCTATGGTGGAAAAAGCATATCAGCTTGCCAGAAGTGCCCACAAAGACCAGAAGAGAAAGTCGGGCGAGCCGTATATTATTCATCCTCTTTGTGTCTCGATCATTCTCGCAGAATTGGAACTGGATAAGGAAACGATCATAGCCGGTCTGCTCCATGATGTGGTGGAAGACACAGATACGACGTTGGAAGACCTTTCGAGGGAATTCAATGAAGAAGTCGCTTTGCTGGTTGACGGCGTTACCAAGCTGGGACAGTTGTCTTATTCCCATGATAAAATGGATCTGCAGGCCGAGAATTTAAGGAAGATGTTTTTGGCGATGGCAAAGGATATTCGTGTCATCCTGATCAAACTGGCCGACAGACTCCATAACATGAGAACGTTACAGTATATGAAGCCGGAGAAACAAAAAGAAAAAGCGAGGGAAACGATGGACATTTATGCGCCGATCGCCCATCGCCTCGGTATTTCCAAAATAAAGACCGAGCTGGATGACCTGTCTTTAAAATATCTGGAGCCGGAAGTCTACAATGAACTGGAAGAGAAATTACAAAATAACAAAGGGCAGAGAGAAGAATTTATTGAGGCGATCATCCGGGAAGTCAGAGCCCATATTGAAGAAGCCGGGATCAAAGCCGAAATCGATGGCAGAGTCAAACATCTTTTCAGTATTTACAAAAAAATGCGTAACCAGCATAAAACCCTGGACCAGATTTATGATATTTTTGCGGTGCGAATCAAGGTGAACACGGTAAAAGATTGTTATGCGGCCCTGGGTGTGATCCATGAAATGTATAAGCCGATTCCGGGAAGATTCAAGGATTACATTGCCATGCCAAAGCAGAACATGTACCAGTCCCTTCACACGACATTGATCGGTTCCATGGGAACCCCGTTTGAAATACAGATCCGGACCTTTGAGATGCACCGTACGGCAGAGTACGGTATTGCAGCGCACTGGAAATATAAAGAGGGCGGCGGCAATATCAATAAGGAAGAGGAGAAGCTGAGCTGGCTCCGGCAGATTTTGGAATGGCAGCAGGATATGTCCGATAACAGGGAATTTTTAACGATGTTAAAGACGGACCTGGATCTGTTTACCGAGCAGGTTTACTGTTTTACACCGCAGGGAGATGTCAAAACGCTGCCGGCGGGATCCACACCGGTGGATTTTGCCTATATGATCCATACCGCTGTCGGAAATAAAATGGTTGGCGCAAGAGTGAACGGCCGCCAGGTTCCTATTGATTACAAGTTACAAAATGGAGACCGGGTGATGATCATCACCTCCCAGAATTCGAACGGGCCGAGCAGGGATTGGCTTTCTCTCGTAAAAAGCTCGCAGGCGAAGACGAAGATCAACCAGTGGTTTAAAACCCAGTTTAAAGAGGAAAACATTTCGAAAGGAAAAGAGCTTTTAGATAAATATTGCAAGGCGAAAGGGCTTATTTTATCCCAATATATGAAGCCGGAGTACCAGAAGAAATGTATGCATAAATACGGTCTGAAAAACTGGGACTCCATCCTGGCGGCCATAGGCCACGGGGGACTGAAGGAAGGGCAGGTTGTCAATAAGCTGATTGAACAGTATGAAAAAGATAACCAGAAGAACCTTTCAGACCAGGATGCTCTGGATACCATTGAAGAGAAGAACAAGGGCAAGACGGTAGCAAAGCTCAGGCGCAGTTCGGGAATTACCGTAAAAGGGATTCATGATGTCTCCGTACGTTTTTCGAAATGCTGCAGTCCGGTGCCGGGGGACGAGATCATTGGTTTTGTCACAAGAGGAAGAGGAATCTCGATCCATCGGACGGATTGTGTCAATGTGCTGGGCATGCCGGAAAGTGACAGGGCGAGACTCATCGATGCGGAATGGGAAGATGATGCCGTAGAAAGAAGTGGGGAGCTTTATATGGCGGAAATATGCATTTATGCCCATAACAGAACTGGAATTTTGCTGGATATTTCCAAGGTATTCCTGGAATTAAAGGTAGATATCAATTCGGTTTCTACCAGAACGAGCAAACAGGGACTGGCGACCATTGTCATTTCTTTTGAAATCAAGGGAATCGATGATTTAAACCGCATCATCAAAAAACTACGGAACATTGAAAGTGTGATAGATATCGAGCGAAGCGCAGGGTAAGCAGGAAAGGAAAAAGATTATGGGAAAGTTACAGATAGCATGTGCCCAGTTAGGGCCGATTGATACGAATACCTACGTTTTAATGGATGAGGAGATTAAAGAAGCCGTGATCATCGATCCGGCAGGAAGTCCGAAAGAATTAATTCAATTTTTGGAAGACGGGGGGTATACGCTCGACTGTGTTCTTCTGACCCACGGACACCACGACCATATCGGCGGACTGGAAGGACTCCGGGAACATTATGACGCCTGGAAATTACGTGTGTATGCCGCTAAACCGGAACAGGAAGTCCTGATGGTCGAAGATTATAATTTAAGTCCGATGTTTGGAAAAGGCTATACGACACATGCTAATATGATGATTGATAACCACGAGATTTTTGAGGTGACATCGAAACACCGATGCCAGTGTATTTACACACCGGGGCACACGGTAGGAAGCTGTTGTTACTATTTTGCAGAGGAAGGATGGCTGTTTTCCGGTGATACACTCTTTGCCGGAAGCATTGGAAGAAGCGATTTTCCTACGGGAAATGGTCAAACCCTTTTGAAATCATTAAATGATGTGGTCATGAAGCTGCCGGATTCTGTCATCGTCTATCCGGGACATGGCCCGGCTACGACCATCGGGGATGAGCGGGATACCAATCCTTTTGTAGAGAGATAACGGTACTATGATTTATTTATTACAAAATGACAGAGCGTACGATTATGATGTGCGTGCCATTGCGCTGGCTTTTTTTGAGCGAAGGAAAATCGTTGAGATCGAGGCACAGCAGCAAGAAGAAATTCTTCTGGAAAAAGAAGATTTGTACCTGAGGCTGGACTTTGGCCAAAACAGAATTTTGGGCATGCTCAGGGACTATGAAGGCAAAACAGCAGAAGAAACTGTGGATTGTGATTATCAGGATCATAAGCAAAACCGTAACGAAGTCTGCCGTTTCCTTTACCGGCTTTTCCGGAAATATACCGGAAGGAACCTGCCCTGGGGAATGCTGACGGGAATCCGTCCGACAAAGATCATTATGAAATGGATGGAAGAGGAATCCGACCCGAAGAAGTTGGAGGAGCGTTTTTCCAGAACCTACCTGGCTGATGCACAAAAGGCACAGCTGTGCAGGAAGGTGGCCGAAAAAGAAAGAAAAATACTGGAATCGAGGGAGTTTGAAAAAGAGTACAGCCTCTACATTGGAATCCCTTTTTGTCCGACGACCTGTCTGTATTGTTCTTTCACCTCATTTCCAGTGTCTCGTTTTCGGGACCGAATGGAGCCTTATCTTGAGGCACTCTTTCAGGAATTGCAATTTGTTTCGTCCCATTACCGAAATAAACGGCTTACTTCCATTTATATCGGAGGGGGAACACCAACGGCTCTCGATGAGAGTTCCCTGTTGAAACTGATGGAAATGATCCATCAGCTTTTTCCTGTAGGGCAGACAGAGGAATTCACGGTGGAGGCCGGCCGCCCGGACAGTATCACCAGGGAGAAATTTACTATTTTAAAAGAGGCAGGTGTGACAAGGATATCGATCAATCCGCAGACAATGCATCAGGAGACATTGGACCTGATCGGAAGGGCACACACCGTCCAGCAGACGAAGGAGGCCTTCTGGCTGGCCAGGGAATGTGGGTTTCACAATATCAACATGGATATGATCACCGGGCTGCCGGGAGAGGGGCTTTCTCATGTTCGGGGAACCCTGGAGGAGATCTTTGCATTGAAGCCGGAGAGCCTCACGGTACATTCTCTCGCGATCAAGAGGGCGGCTCATTTAAATATTGAGATGGAAAAATACCGTGGACTGGTCAGGGGAAGTACCAACGAAATGCTTCGTCTGGTAGATTCCTGTGCGGGTGAGATGGGGATGGAACCCTATTATATGTACCGACAGAAAAATATTCCGGGTAATCTGGAGAATATTGGCTACTGCATTCCGGGCAAAGAAAGTCTTTACAATATTTTAATTATGGAAGAAAAACAGGACATTATTTCCTGCGGGGCCGGTGCCAGTACCAAATATGTTTTTCCGGGAGAAAACCGGATAGAACGGACAGAGAATGTAAAGAATCTCGATCATTATATCTGTCGGATTGACGAGATGATTGAGCGAAAGAGAAAATATCTTTAAAAGAGAAGGAGGCACTTGTAAAGCAGTATGACATTTGATTACGATGGAACGCATGATCTGGAGACATCACTGCATGATTCTCTGGGACAGGCGATTGTTCATGGGATTGTTGTCAGTAATCTGGCTTTTTTCGTGGGGAGAGAAATGGCATTATCCAAAGAACAATGCCATGATCTTGCCGTGGCAGGATTTCTCCACGATATTGGGAAGCTGCGTCTGCGTTCGTATGTTTACGAGGAAAAAGCGGCAAAGTTACAGATAGATGAGCTGAGGTATGTAAGACTTCATCCTTCGCTGGGATATGCGATTTTAAAGCAGCAGGGATATCCGGAGGATGTGTTGACCGCTGTCTTATATCACCATGAAAATGTGGACGGCAGCGGATATCCAAATAATCTGGAAGGAAAACAGATTCCCCTCAATGCGCGGATCCTGCGCGTGTGTGATGCCTTTGGGGCATTGATCGCCAACAGATCGGATCAGAGTGCATTTGATATTGAGACGGCATTAACCATTATGATTGAAGAAGTAAAAAAATTCGATATGCGGGTTTTTTTAACCTTTCAAAAAGTATCCCAGTCAGAGGATATGAAAAATATGTTGTCGGCAATGGGAATTCTTTGACTCAGGCGAGTCTTGACTTGTTATAATTATTATTGAATCTAGGAGGAAAATAAAATGGCTGAATCCATGAAAGGATGGAAGAGAACCCATCGGTGTACCGAGGTTTCCAGTGCAAATATCGGAGAAACCGTGACTTTGATGGGATGGGTACAAAAAAGAAGAAACCTGGGCAGTTTGATCTTTGTGGATCTGCGCGACAGAAGCGGTCTGATCCAGTTATATTTTGAGGAGGAGACGATCGGAGAGGAAGGCTTTAAAAAGGCGGCGTCTCTCCGGGCGGAATTTGTTGTTGCAGTGACCGGGACGGTAGAAAAGAGAAGTGGTGCGATCAATGCCAGTCTCAAAACAGGGGATATCGAAGTGAAAGGAAAAGAAATCCGTATTCTTGCCGAATCGGAGACCCCTCCTTTCCCGATTGATGCAGATATCACAGTCAAAGATGATCTGCGTCTGAAATACCGGTTCCTTGATTTGAGAAGACCGAATATCCAGAGAAACCTTATGATGAGGAGTAAGGTGGCGACCTGCACAAGGCAGTTTCTCGCGGAGGAAGGGTTCCTTGAGATTGAAACCCCGATGCTTACCAGAAGTACTCCGGAAGGTGCAAGGGATTATCTGGTACCAAGCCGTGTCCATCCGGGAAATTTTTATGCACTTCCCCAGTCACCACAGCTGTTTAAACAGCTTTTAATGTGTTCCGGGTATGACCGGTATTTCCAGCTGGCCAGATGTTTCCGGGATGAAGACCTGCGTGCCGACCGTCAGCCGGAATTTACGCAGATTGATATTGAAATGTCTTTTGTCGATGTCGATGATGTGATTGATGTCAATGAGAGAATGCTCGCACATCTTTTTAAGACATGCCTGGATCTGGATGTTTCCCTTCCGATTCAACGGATGACCTGGCAGGATGCTATGGATCATTACGGATCGGATAAACCGGATCTCCGTTTTGATATGCAGATACAAGACGTATCGGAACTGGTGAAAAATTATGGATTCGGCGTCTTTTCCGGAGCTGTGAAAGATGGCGGAATGGTTCGTGGTCTTTGTGCCAAAGGGCTGGGAGACGTATCCAGCAAAAAAATGAAGCATATCGAAAAAACAGCAAAAGATTATGGTGCGAAAGGTTTGGCCTATATTCAGCTGAAATCCGATGGAACGGTCAAATGTCCATTCTCTAAATTTATATCGGAAGAAGAGCAATCTGCCCTGATCCAGGCAATGGGCGGGGAAAAAGGCGATTTGCTCGTCTTTGCAGCCGACCGGTTCAAGACAGTTTGTGATGTTTTGGGCGCACTCCGCCTGAAATTTGCAGAAGAACTGGGGCTTCTCGATAAATCGGAATACCGTTTCGTCTGGATCACCGAATTCCCGTTGCTGGAGTGGTCGGAGGAAGAAGGACGATATACGGCAATGCACCATCCGTTTACTATGCCGATGGAAGAGGATCTGGATAAAATAGACACGGATCCGGGCAAGGTACGTGCCAAAGCCTACGATATTGTCTTAAATGGTACAGAGATTGGCGGTGGAAGTGTCAGAATCCATCAGAACGACATCCAGGAGAAAATGTTTGAATGTCTGGGAATTTCCAAAGAACAGGCAGCCGAAAAATTTGGTTTTCTTCTGGAAGCATTCCGCTATGGTGTACCGCCGCATGCCGGATTGGCTTACGGCCTCGACCGCCTCGTTATGCTGATGGTAAAAGAAGACAGCATCAGAGATGTGATCGCTTTCCCGAAGGTAAAAGATGCCTCCTGCCTCCTGACAGGAGCTCCAAATACAGTGGACACTCAGCAGTTAGAAGACCTCTGTCTGAAAGTTGACATACCGGAAAAGTAAAGCATTCCGTAAGTTATATCCGCAATAAACTTGCGATGTAGTTTGGGAAGCTGATTGGAAATTTTATTTGTAAAATTAAAAATTTTTCGTTTCAGTATGTAAGGATGAGTCATAAGGAATCTCTTTCTTTTTGTTTCGTAAGATTTTGGTTTTGGCACTTTAATGTTACATCAAAAAGGAAGAAGATTCCTTATATGTTGATCATTTTTGGAAAGTGGGGGATAACAACCCATGGAAAAGGATACCGTTGTGGATAAAACTGCGGAAACTCAAGTAAAAAAGTTCTTGACAGCAGAATGAAAATGCGGTATCATATCAAAGTTGCACGAAAAACCGTGAGAAAAACTTCACAAATCCCTTTTGCGGGTTCTCTTGTGGAAAAGAAGAAAACGTAAAGGAATCGAAATAAAGATGTAAG
>CAVFXN010000031.1:0-60751 GCA_963626755.1 Bacteroidaceae bacterium | reverse complement strand
GTTAAAGGTCGGAGGCGTAAGCCGATACTACGACTGGGCAGTTACAAGCCCACTACCTTTAGGTGGTGGAGAGTTGACGGAAAAATAATAATAGGACAAAAATTGGAGGCAATTGTATGTTTAAGAAACTGATATTGGTGCAGGGCATCCTGCTTTTTTTTCAGATCCTGCTGTATTTTGGATGCGAGTTTTTTCAGAGCAGAATCCATGACGTAAAACGTCCGGTAGATGATAAGATTCCTTTTCTTCCGTGGACGGTGTTACCTTACTGCTTCTGGTTTCCGCTGATTGTTTTTTATCCGCTGGTGGTTTTCCAGACGGATCCATATTCTTACTGTGGTTATTTGATGACTATGATAATGGAAATCGTACTCAGTGTGGTGTGTTATCTGATCTATCCGACTTCTTTTCAGAGGCCGGTGCCTCCGGATGGCTTCTGGGGGAACTTTACGAAATTCATTTACCATGGAAGCTACCGGGGGCTGAACTGTGCACCAAGTCTGCATTGTTCCAGCTGCTTCCTTGTGATCTTTGTTTCCTTCACATGTATGGGAATGAATCTTTGGACTCGGATCTTTACAATTTTAGTTGCCGTCATGATTGTACTGTCAACTCTTACAACAAAACAGCACACATTAATTGATGTGCTGACGGCTGTTCCACTTTTTCTGATCAGCAGGATTCTAGGTATTTTGTTGACAGCCCAGTGGCTTATACCAATTTTGACATTTATTGGAAAATAATATTTTCCCCGCCTTTAGAGGCGGGGAAAAATGTTACTCGGATGTATATGCATAGTGCTTAAAACATTTTTTCACAATTTTTTTCTATCGGTATGCTTTGGCATACATCTTTCATTAATTATGCGAATTATTCAGGCGCATAATCATTCCCCATTATAGCATAATTATCCCATGATGACGCCCTGCTGCAGATTCATTTTTCAATCTGGTCTGGCATAGCCTGTTATGCAGTTTTTGCATATCGGGATATGTCAGATAGCTATTTTACGGGAGCGTAAAGATAAAATATAATAAAATCATCAAAACAACAATCGAACGTAGAAGGAGAAGAGAGATTATGGAAGAAAAAAGATATTCACAAGAGCAGCTTGTAGAACTGGCAACACGATTGATGAAAACAAGCGGAATGAAAGAAGAAAGTGCTGCTACGATTGCAAAAGACCTGGTGGCGGCAGATATGAGGGGGTTATACAGCCATGGCGTATCGAGAATCCCGATGTATCTCAAACGAATGGAATGCAACTGCGTCAAACCGAATCCGGATATTAAAGTAGAGCAGGTGGCTCCAGCAGTTCTCAGAGTGAACGGAGATGATGGAATGGGATTTCTTGTAGCACATAAAGCAGTAGAGGAAGGAATCCGACTTGCGGAAAAAACAGGAATTGCGATGATCGGATGTACTCACAGCACTCACTATGGAATGGCCGCCATCTATGTCAAACAGGTGGTGGAAGCCGGGTACTGTTGCATGGTCTATACCAATTCCAGTCCGGCACTTCCGGTCTTTGGAGGCCGAACCACCTTCCTCGGTGCGGCACCATTTGCAGCAGGAATGGCAGGTGGATACGAAAGCCCGGCGTATGTTCTCGACATGGCGATGACAAAAACAGCAAGAGGAAAGATCCGCGTGGCGATGATTAACAATGAGCCGATCGCAGAAGGACTTGCCCTTGACAGCGATGGAAATCCGACAACCGATGCAAAAAAAGCCTTTGAGGGCGTGTGCCTCCCATTTGGCGGAGCGAAAGGTGCCGGACTTGCTATGCTGATGGATATGCTTGCAGGAATGTACACAGGTTCAAACTATGCAGGTGATGTGAGCAGCCTGTATTACCGATTTGACGAACCACAAAACCTGGGG
Organism: Bacteroidaceae bacterium; assembly: GCA_963626755.1. Classification (GTDB taxonomy): domain Bacteria; phylum Bacillota; class Clostridia; order Lachnospirales; family Lachnospiraceae; genus Anaerobutyricum. The sequence goes on along the minus strand of CAVFXN010000031.1, from coordinate 58,867 downwards.
CATATGATCTTTATCATGAAAGCAGATATGTTCATGAGCATGGATGAATACAAAAAACGTATGGACGTTTACTACAGAAGATTAAAATCACTTCCAAAAGCTGCCGGTGTAAAAGAAATCCTGATGCCGGGGGAACCGGAGGAAAGAAAGACAGAAGCAAGCAGGAGAGAGGGGATCCTCCTAAGCGGAAACATTCAGGAGAGCCTGTATCTTGAGTGCATGAAACGAAAGGTAGCATGCGAAGATATTTTAGGTAAGGCCGAGCTGGATCAGAGCCATAATGCAGGTGATGTTGTTTTTGGAAACTAAAGGTATTCCGGGGATTATGTGGCAGAACCCCCGCATAATTCTGTGAAGTGTTCCAATACAAATCGTGTGAACTGTGCAACAATCGGATTTTGCAGATCGACTTTATGGTAGACCATCCAGGAATCCCGTCGGAACTTGGAACCGTCCAGATATTCCAGTGGGAGCGAATGAAGACCATCCTCCGGATTGAAATACCGACCATCCGAAAAGATACCGTACCCCAGGCCTTTTTTGACAAGCTGGATACAGGCATCACCGGTATGGACCCGGAAGCGGATCTTAGGCGGCTTGGGGAAACGTTCCTTCCACCAGCGTTTGGATGCTTTGACAATGGAAGTTTCTTTGGTATAGACAATCTGAGGAAGAGAGGGAAGTTCTGAGAGAACGACCGGCTGTTTGGAAATAATGTAGATCTGGTCTCTGGATAGCAATTTCTTTTCCAGGGGTGTATCAATCTCACCACGGACAAAACTGACATCCAGTTCCTGTTTTTCGACATATTTCAGCAGTTCATGACTCAGGTCTGTATGAAGATCTATTTCAATATTAGGATACAGTGCAGAAAAATGCTCGATCAGGGTCGGAACGACAAAGTGCATAAAGGAATTCGGTGTGCCAAGACGCAGGGTTCCGTTGAGTTCACCACGGGACTGGGAGATCGCAGACTTGACGGAGTTGATCGCTTGAAGAATCTCAGAAGCCTTGCGTGCAGCATATTCCCCTTCCGGGGTAAATGTCACCCCTTTGTTTGTGCGCAGGATCAGCACAGCACCAAGCTCATCCTCCATCTGCTGGAGGCGGCGGGTGAGGGTTGGCTGTGTGATATACAAAAGCTCAGCGGCTTTGGTAATATTTTTGGTTTTGTAAAGTGTGGACAAGATATTCCAGTCAAAATCTCGCATAAGAAAACTCCTTTTTTAGGTGTTATCTATGATTTTATAATGACGTGGGGAATAAGTCAAGCAGATATGAGGTGACAAGATGAAATTATCTTTTCCGGTATGCATTCCGGACACAGACGAAAATATCATGGCATGGTGCCAGCAGTATGAGGAATCTTTTCCGTGGCTTGCCTGGAATGGATATGAAGGAATAGAGATGCTGGTTGCAGATGCGGCGGAAGTAAAAAAAGAAGACGTCCGTGTACTTTTGGAGAAAAATAAATTACAGATGGCAGCAATCGGGACGACTCCCATGCAGAAAAAGGATCATCTGTTTCTGATGAGCGAGGTCAAAGAAATTCGCGAAGAAGCACGGAAACGTCTGGAATCCCTGATAGAACTCGGAGCTTTTTTTCATGCACCGATCCTGATCGGAAAATACCGTGGAATGCAAAAAGATGCCGATCACTGCCGAATGGAAGACCTGGAACAAATCCTCCGGAAAGCAGACGAAAAAGCGTCGAGAGAAGGGGTGACGCTCCTGATCGAACCGCAAAGCAGAGACAATATAAACAACCTGAATACAATAGAAGAAACCACTGCATGGATTCGAAGAAACCGATTTATAAATGTAAAACTTCTGATGGATATTTTCCATATGGACAAAACGGAAAAATCCATTGAGGACAGCCTGCGGACATATCGAGCATATATCGGAATGATCCATATGGCAGATTCCGAACGGAAAGTTCCGGGAAAAGGAAAGATCAATATTCCAAAGATTTTGCAGGTGCTTCGTGAAATCAGATATCAGGGGTTTCTTTCTATGGAAATGAAACAGGAACCGGACACAAAATCTGTGGCAGCAATGTCTGCCAGAGTATTAAAAGATATGGACGGAGAAAAATAAGATGAAAAAAATCGCATTGATTAATATTACACCGAATTCGATCAGTCCAATGATGGACTGTATCAGCAGATATCCAGATATCAAACCGGTACAGTACCTTGACAGTACAATTTTGGATGAAATAAGAAAAGAAGACAGGATTACAGACCGCTGTATGGGACGAATGCTGTCAATGATCACGAAGGCATGTGTGGATGGCGCAGAAGGAATCATCCTGACCTGTACCATGTTTTCAAAATATGTAGGACTTTTCCGAAAACTTTTTTCCGTGCCCATCGTAGGTGCAGATGTGGCGATGATGGAAGACGCCGGAAAAAGTGGTGGAAACATTGCACTGTTATGTACTTTTGAGGGTACAAGGGAAGTGTCCACAAAGCTTCTTGAGAAATACTGCAAAGCTTCTGGTAACCCATATACAATAGATACCTATGTACTCCAAGAGGCTTACGATGCAGCACAGACAGGAAATATAGATAAACACAACGAACGGATCCGTGAGAAAATCAGAGAACTTGATTTGCGATATGAGAAAATTGTACTGGCACAAATGTCCATGGCAGGAGTAACTAAAGGTTTAAAATTGGAACATGCCAAACTCTATACCAGCCCGAAATCTGCCCTCGAAACCATCAAAAAAATCACATCCAAAAAAATTCTGGGATGTATCGCAGATGATTTTACCGGGGCCGGTGACGCCGCTTCTTTTCTGGCAAAAAAAGGAATCCGGACGATTTTACTGAACGGAACGCCGGATGGGAATAAAGAAATTGGTGATGCACAGGCAGTTGTCATTGCACTCAAGACAAGAACAATGGAAACGAAACGAGCGGTGAAAGAAACCCTTCAGGCCGCAGCATGGCTGAAAGAGAAGAATGCACAGCAGATTTATGTCAAGTACTGCTCTACATTCGATTCCACAAAAGAGGGGAATATCGGACCGGTCATGGATGCCCTTTTGGAAACGTATCAGGTACCATATTCCGTCTTGTGTCCATCACTTCCGGTCAATGGACGCACGGTAGAGAACGGCAGACTCTATGTGAATGGAGTTCCGCTGGATGAAAGCCCAATGAAAAATCATCCGCTGACTCCGATGTGGGATTCGGACCTTAAAAATCTTATGGAAGAACAGAGCAGATACCAATGTGTGAAAACAGGACAGATTACAGAAGATAATCAGAAACAGAAAGCAGATGAGATTAAGGAATTTCAGAAAGAACATGACCATTTTTACGTCATTCCGGATTACAGCAATGAGGAAGATGCCAGAAATATTGCAGCGGAATTTGGCGACCTTGAAATCTTATCTGGCGGCTCCGGACTTCTTGAATATCTTGCAGAAAAATATGCCGGGAACCATACGGATAAAATTCCAGAAACGGCAACAGATGGCAAAGCACTTTTGCTTGCAGGAAGCTGCTCCGTGGCAACCAGAAATCAGATTGCCCATATACAGGAAAAAGGAATCTTATCTATGAAAATGGATCCCATTGCATTGATGCAGAACAGGCAGTCCGAAGAAGAAATCTGGAACTTTATACAGAAAAATCCATCCGAAGTCCTGGTCTACAGTTCCGATGATCCGGAGGCGGTAAAAGAAGTCCAGAAAATGGGAAAAGACAAGGCGGCAGCCCTTCTGGAAAGAACAACGGCGAACCTTGCAAAAAGAGCGGTAAAAAACGGATTTACACGAATCATAGTAGCGGGAGGCGAAACATCGGGGGCGGTGACAAAAGCACTGGGTTACGATGCGTATGAGATCGGAGAGAGCGTTGCACCGGGGGTCCCGGTCATGATCCCATTAAACAACAGAAAAATCCGTTTGGTTTTAAAATCAGGAAATTTCGGCGATGTGGATTTTATGGAAAAAGCATTGAAGCTGACAGGAAGGGACAGAAATCATGAGTGACCCATTAGAGAAAAAATTAGAACAGGCAGTCTGGATCGCCCACAGTTTGTTTGAGAGAGGCAAAACGGCAGGATCTACGGCAAATATGAGTTTTTGCCATGAAGATAAAATATATATCACAGCAAGTGGAACCTGTTTTGGAACTTTAACAAAAAAAGACTTTGCAGTGATCGATCGAATGGGAGAGGTATTGGGAGAAAAAAAGCCGAGCAAAGAATATCCTCTTCATCTGTCATTGTATCAGGCAAAAGAACAGACAGGGGCTGTCATTCATACGCACAGTTTCTATTCCACGATTTGGTCATGCCTGACCCATGCAAAGGAAAAGGATTGTATTCCATCTTACACACCATATCTCAAGATGAAACTCGGAACCGTAGGCCTGATTCCCTATGCGAAACCGGGAAGTGAAGAGCTTTTTCAGGCTTTCCGTGAACGGATCGAAGACAGTGACGGATATCTTCTCCAAAATCACGGACCGGTGACAGGCGGAAAAGACCTGATGGATGCTTTTTATCTTCTTGAGGAACTGGAAGAAAGTGCGAAAGTGGCATGGACACTGAAAGACTGTGAGGCAGAAACTATATAGTAAAAAAGAGGTGGTAAGTATGAGCAAAGCATATGTAGGATGTAGAACGACCGAGGCAAGACATGCACGCGGCAAAGGTATTAAAGTGTTTGATATTCATGAAAAAACAGGCGACTGGAAAGAAATCCAGTGTCTGAAAACCAAAGAAAATCCATCTTATCTGGCAATGGATACCAAAGAAACCTATCTGTACAGTGTACATGGGGACTTTACCTGTGTCAGCAGTTACCGAATCGAGGAAGACGGAAAGCTTACCTATCTGAACTGCATCGAAATAGGTGGGAAAAATCCGGTATATCTTACAGTGGATAAGACAAACCGATGGCTGATTGTCGGAACCCTGCAGGGCGGCAGTATCTGTGTGATCGAACGAAAAGAAAACGGGGAACTTGGCAGAATTCAGGAAAGATTTTCCTTTGAGGGAAAAGAAGCAGGAAGCATTTCTTTTATACATCAGTGTATCTGGGATCAGAAGAAAAATTATATTTTTGCTCCGGCACAGGGACGTGACCAGGGGTATGGGCAGATCCGGGTACTGAGATTTGACAGTGAAACAGGAAAATTTACGCAGACTTGCCAGGTGATGGCAGAGCCAAAAGAAGAACCGAGACATGTTGTGGTCCATCCGAATAACCGTTTTGTCTATCTGATCAATGAAAAAGGAAATTCTATCGTTTATTTTGAATTTAATGAAGAAACGGGAGAACTTTGTCCAAAACAGAAAGTATCTACATTGCCGGACACTTATGTGGGGGAGAGTCAGGCAAGCACTCTGGATATTGATGCGACAGGAAGCATTCTGATCGGTGCAGACCGGACATTTGACGCACTCGTCTGGTATCGGATCGATACAAAAACAGGTTATCTCAAAACAATCGGGTTTACATCGGCGATTGGAAAAACACCACGGTTTATTGGTTTTAATAAAGAAAAGACAAAATTATATGTGGCAAATGAGGACAACGATACGATTATTGAAATGGTGATGGATTACCAGAGGGAAATGCTGGAAGCAACCGGGAGAATTATCAGGACAGAAAGTCCGGTATGTATTGTATTTCGATAAAATAAAGGAGAAGGAAAATGAATGCAGGAATCATTTCGCTGCTTGCACTGGGGGCAGCAATTGTCATTGGGTTTGTAAAAAAAAGTAATGTAGGGATTTTATGTATGGGATTGGTGCTGATTATTGGAGAGCTTTATGGATTTGGTTCCAAAGATATCATCAGTGGTTTCAACAGTTCCCTGTGTATCCAGATGCTGGGAATTATGTATTTCTTCGCAATGATCAATGGAAACGGAACGCTGACGATCGTGGCAAACAAAGTGGTAGCACTTGTGGGAAAGAAACATTACCTGATACCCATTGTGATGTTTGCCATAGGATATGTTTTGTGTGCAGTAGGTCCGGGAGCAATTCCGACCCTGACGATCATTCCGATTCTGGCCGTACCGATCGCGGTTTCCTCAGGATTAAATCCGATTATGGTGGCACTGATTGGTCAGATGGGTGTCCAGGCGGGAAGAATGAGTCCGCTGACACCGGAGGCAGCAGTTGTCAAAAGTCTAATGGCGGAAAGTCAGGTTTCAGGAAGTACAATTCCGATTGGTCTGTGTATGCTTCTTGTGGATGTGATTCTCTCCCTTGGAGTCTATCTCTATTACAGAGGCTGGAAAGTAGAGCAGGTACAGGAACAGGAAGTCAGAAACGCAAAAGAATTCAAATTACAGAAAGTACACATGATTTCACTGGCAGCACTGATTATTGTGATTGCAGGAGTTCTGTTTTTTTCCTGGAATGTCGGGCTGAGCGGATTCCTGGCAGGAAGTATCCTGATCGCACTTGGAATCGGAGATGAGAAAAAAGCAATCAAAGGAATCTCGTGGAATGTAATACTGATGGTACTTGGTGTGGGCGTTTTGATGAACATTATCTCACTGTCAGGTGGAATTGACATCCTGGTAGCCCTTCTGGAAAACATCATGGGAGTGAAAACAGCAGCGGCCATCTTGTCACTGGCAGCGGCCATCCTGTCTTTCTTCAGCTCAGGACTTGGTGTGGTATTCCCAACGTTTGTACCGCTAGCCGGTCAGCTGGCAAATAGCTTAGGAATTAATGGACTGGAACTTACCGCAGCAGTGGTCGTCGGGGGAACCATTACAGGCATCAGCCCGGTTTCTACTGTGGGTGCACTGGTAATGGCAGCCGTAGCCCAGGAAGAAGGAAGTGAGCAAAAATATCCGCAGAACAAACTGTTTGTTGAGTTGTTTGCCATTGCATTTGCCGGGATGCTGATTTTATTTTTGCTGGCATTGTGTGGAACGTTTGGATGGATTTGTGGCAAGTAATATTATAGAAAGAAAAGCATCAATCATGAAATATTGGTTGATGCTTTTCTTGATATCCGTTATTATATTTATATGAGATAAAAACTTATGATATATTTTTTTCTGAAAAAGAGATAAGAGAGGATGATAAGAAAATGGCTAAAAAAGAAAGATTCAAGGAAATTTACACGCAGGGAAGCCTTTCCAGCACATCAATATTGCTCGATACTGCAACTGGCGTCAATTATGTTTTCCATCGTGATGGAACCAGCGGTGGTCTGACCGTTCTTTTGGACAAGGATGGAAAGCCTGTTGTGACACCGGTTGAGGGAGAATTTGTGGAGGATTAATCAAGTGAAGCAAAAAATCAGAAATACGAATAAAGGGAAATTCATTAAGATTCTGTCAGCGGGTTTACTGCTCATAGGGATTGGCTCAATCATCGGCTGTACTGCGATTCAAAAAACTGCGGAAAAGGAAAACACAGAGGATATTGCTCATGTAATCTTTGATACCGACATAGGCAACTGCCCGGATGATTTGTTGGCTATGCAGGCACTGTTTGCTATGCAGGCAGACGAAAAATGTCAAATAGATGCTGTGATATCCAGTGCAAAGCACCAAGAAAGTCAGCACTTTTTGGACTGCGCCATGCATTATTACAAGGCGGATGATATTCCGCTGGGGTTGGTGGAAGGCAATCATGACCTGTTTGTTCTTACGCCTTATTACTCGTTAGCCGATGAAAAGAACACGGACGGCACACCGCTGCTGGAAGGTACCGGAACGGACATTTCTGACCGTCCTACGGGGTGCGAGGTGTACAGAAAAACATTGGCGCAGCTGCCGGATAAGAGCGCAGAGATACTTTGTGTCGGGATGGCAAGCAATATAGGAGAATTGCTGGATTCCGAACCGGATGAAATTTCTCCTCTCACGGGTCGCGAACTGATAGAAAGCAAAGTAAAAACGCTGTATATTATGGCCGGCTGCTTTGAAAAAGTGCCGCGAATTGATGTTCAGGGGGAGTATTTATACGCGGAGTATAACGTGCTGGGTGATATCCCCCTGGCAAAGAAGGTGCTGGAAACATGGCCAACCGACCTGGTTTTGCTGCCGTTGGAAGCAGGCATGGATTATCCCTGCATAAGGAAGGATGTGCTGACCGATTATGCCAAGCAGCCGTCTTCTCTTCTGTATCTGACCTTCAGCAGATGGGATCCCGATAACGCGTCGAGCAATGTAGGGGAACATTGGTGGGATCCGTTGCTGGTTGCTTATGCTTTGGATTCCTCCGCTGGTTCCTGTTTTGCGGAACCGGTACGCGGTGCTGTGACTGTGGAAGAAGATGGAAAAACAACTTTTGAGGAAAAAGAGGACGGCAATACGGTCGTTATAAAGCCGTTAAAGGATTCACAGGCGGAATTATACCAGATTCTGCGTTCCTATGCCACATATCAGCCGTAAGCGAAAAGGAATGCCATCAGGACTTTACAATGGTTGTACCATTTCCAAAGATGAGAGTATTCGCAGTAGGGTTTATATTCCAGATGATTTTAACCCAATGCTACGCATTTCTTTATTCTTATGTGGGCTGGCAGAATGTTCTCGGTATTGGGAGCCTGAAAAAAGAGGATGACATCTATAAACACATGCTCGATGTGCAGATGGAATCCTCTTATTGGAAATATTAGATTAATGTCAGGATCTGCTTCAGCAGATAAGTACCGATTCTTAAATCAGTTGCTCCAGGTCTTTTTCTGGTGTGGTAATTGGTGCGATGCCAAAGTTTTCCACCAGATAATTCAGTACATTTGGTGAGATAAACGCAGGAAGTGTCGGTCCAAGGCGGATATCTTTGATACCCAGATATAACAGGGTTAACAGGATGCAGACAGCTTTTTGTTCATACCATGAAAGAACCATGGACAGTGGAAGGTCATTGACTCCGCAGTCAAAAGCATCTGCGAGTGCAAGGGCAATCTGAATTGCACTGTAGGCATCGTTGCACTGTCCGATATCCATGAGTCGAGGAAGATTGCCGATGGTTCCGAGATCCAGATCGTTGAATCGGTATTTGCCGCAGGCAAGGGTCAGTACCACGGTATCCGACGGGGTCTGTTTGACAAATTCCGTGTAATAATTGCGGCCGGAACGTGCTCCGTCACAGCCTCCAACTAAGAAGAAATGTCGGATCGCGCCGCTTTTCACTGCCTCGATGACCTGGTCTGCCACGCCCAGGACCGTGGCGTGTCCAAAGCCGGTCATGACGGTGCTGCCACCGTTGATACCGGTAAATTCCATATCCTGGGTGTAACCGTCCAGTTCCAATGCCTTTTCGATGACAGGAGTAAAATCTTTCTCCTCTCCGATGTGGGTCATTTCCGGATAGGATACCAGTGCTGTGGTAAACACCCGGTCGGCATAACTGGCTTTTGGTGGCATGAGACAGTTCGTGGTAAACAGGATAGGAGCAGGGATATCCTTAAATTCTTTTTGCTGGTTCTGCCATGCCGTGCCAAAATTCCCCTTGAGATGCGGATATTTTTTCAATTCTGGATAAGCATGGGCAGGCAGCATTTCTCCATGTGTGTAAATGTTGATACCCTTACCGGCAGTCTGCTCTAAAAGAAGCTTTAAATCACGGAGATCATGACCGGTAATCACAATAAATGGACCTTTTTCTACTGTCAGGGGAACACTGGCCGGCACAGGGTTTCCGTAGCTTTCGGTATTCGCCTTGTCTAACAGTGCCATGCACTTGAGATTCTTTTCCCCTACTTCCATAACGATCGGAAGGAGTTCATCCATCCCCCAGTCCTCTCCGATAGCAGATAGGGCTTTGACAAAGAAATGATTGACTTCATCATCGGTATAGCCAAGTACCAGGGCGTGATGCGCATAAGCAGCCATTCCACGGATACCAAAAAGAATCAGAGATTTCAGGCTACGCACATCTTCTTGTGCCTCCCAAAGCTGTGTCATATCATAATCAGTGCTTTTCCAGGCGGCATTCTGCATATGCACACGGTTGATCATGGCCTGCAGGGTATCTTCGTTGAAGTTGACATTGGTTACGGTGGTAAATAAGCCCTCAACAAACAGGTTCGAAACTTCCAAAGCAAGCTGGGTCTCTTTCTCAATCGTACGTGCCAGCCCGATCAGGGCTCCGGTCAGTTCATCTTGTAAATTTGCCACATCGGCAGTTTTTCCGCATACGCCGGCATTTTTGGTACAGCCGGTACATCCTGCGGTTTGCTCACACTGAAAACAAAACATCTTGTTATCCATTTCAAAATCCTTCCTTTCTTTTTCGATGATTCAAGAAGAATCGTTCTAAGATTTTTTCATCAATCGTGATGCTTCGTATTTGAATTCTCTTGTCATTTTTTCTCAATTATATTATAATATATTCAACAAGTCTGTTGAATATTCAACAAAGGAGGGGTTTTTTGAAAGAATTTTTGTCTGTGATTCGATCTTCTCAGCTGTTTTCCGGCATCTCCGAGACAGAGCTTACCGCGATGCTTGCCTGTCTTGGAGCAAAAAAAGAAGAATTTCCAAAGGAAGCCTTTTTGCTGCGTGCCGGTGATACCTTAGAATCCATTGGCCTTGTACTGTCAGGAAGAATTTTGATCATTCAGGAAGATATCTGGGGAAACCGGAATATTTTATCCCAGGCAGGATCTGGACAAACGTTCGGAACGGCCTATGCCTGTGCGCCTGGGGCGGTGTTAAATGTGAATGTGATCGCAGAGACACCGGTTACTGTCTTGTTTCTCAATGTAAAGCGCATTTTGAATGTCTGCTCGTCCGCCTGTGCACATCACAATCGGGTTATTCGCAATCTGTTAGGTGATCTGGCAGAGAAAAACCTGCGTTTTAGTGAAAAAGTCACGCACATCGGGCAGCGTACGACACAGGCAAAACTGATGTCCTATTTTTCATCAGAGGCACAGCGTCTTGGAACTCATGAATTTGACATTCACTTTTCAAGGCAGCAGCTGGCAGATTATCTTGCTGTGGAACGAAGCGGCCTGTCGCTTGCACTCGGAAAAATGCGTGATCAGGGGCTGCTGACCTTCCATAAAAATCATTTTACCCTGAAATTCCAGGAATAAAATATGACAAAAAACCTTATTATATTTATAAACATATAAAAGTACAGAGTGAACTATCAATAAAATACGCCTTTACTTTGCATATATTTTCTTGTATAATCAGGATATCTCATGAAAACAGTACTGTACTGTGTGAAAATATATACCAAAAAAGGTAGAAGCCAGACGAACAAAAGATTTCGTCAAATACGGGAGGATAGAATAATGGCTAACGTGAAAGAACTATTAAAAGTAGAGGAAAATGGAAGCCTCAGTTTTGGAGATTACAGTTTAGAACAGAAAACGAAACTGGCAGATTTTCCTTTTGAAGGGAATACATATAAGGTAAAGACATTCCAGGAGATCACGCGTCTGGAAAAGAATGGCGGTGTGGTATACGAATCTGTGCCAGGGTCTGCTGTTCATGGATATAAGGAGACAGAGCGTCAGATTTTATTTGAGGCGGAGGCACCGGATGACATCCAGATCACACTGGAAGTGGAACCGGAAAAGGAATTTAAAGTATTTATCAATGATACGAACATTGGAAAGCTGAAGTCTGGACTGGGTGGAAAGATTAATTTCAGCATTGAGATGGAACCGGGAGAGTGTGCGAAGGTTCAGGTAGTGAAGCTTTAACAGAAGGATTTTCATGGCAAAGTCAAAAAAGAAGACAGTATTTTTTTGTAAAGAGTGTGGATATGAAACACCTAAATGGATGGGACAGTGTCCCGGGTGCCGCCAGTGGAATACGATGGTGGAGGAAACCGTCGGCCCGTCTCTTCATTCATCCGGTGACAGAACCGGAAGAAGAGAGAACGGATTACCAAGGCAGAAGCTTACCGGATTATTTGAAGTTTCCATGGAAGAGGAAGACCGGATCCATTCAGGAATTAGAGAACTTGACAGAGTATTGGGAGGGGGAATCGTAAAAGGTTCCCTCACTTTAGTAGGAGGCGATCCGGGAATTGGAAAATCGACCCTCCTTCTCCAGATATGCCGCCATCTGGCAAATCAGGAGAAAAAAGTCGTTTATGTTTCGGGAGAAGAGTCTTTAAAACAGATTAAAATGAGGGCAGAAAGGCTGGGAGGCTTCCAGAAAAATGTCTATCTCCTCTGTGAGACGGCTATCCATGTCGCAGCGGATGTCGTAACGGAAGCCAAACCGGATATGCTGGTGGTCGATTCGGTCCAGACGATGTACAGTGAGGACATCACTTCTGCAGCGGGAAGTGTCAGTCAGGTAAGGGAAGTGACCTCTGTATTAATGCAGCTGGCAAAAATGCAGGGAATCGCCGTTTTTCTGGTAGGACATGTCACAAAGGAAGGAGTCGTTGCCGGGCCGAAAACACTGGAGCATATGGTAGATACCGTACTGTATTTTGAGGGAGATCAAAACGCAGTATACCGCATTTTACGAGGCGTAAAAAACCGGTTTGGCTCCACCAATGAAATCGGTGTGTTTGAAATGAAAGAACAGGGACTCATAGAAGTGGCCAATCCTTCTAAGGTTATGCTGGATGGAAGGCCGGCAGATGCGGCCGGTTCAGTTGTCGTCTGTTCGATGGAAGGGACGAGGCCTCTGCTGATTGAAATACAGGCATTAGTTTCTCCGACCAGCTTCAACATGCCAAGGAGGACAACGGTAGGAATTGATTTTAACCGGGTGAACCTTCTTTTGGCCGTTTTGGAAAAAAGAGCGGGAATGCAGCTTGGAGGCTGCGATGCCTATGTGAACCTGGCAGGAGGAATGAAACTGGGCGAACCAGCTATTGATCTTGGGATTATTTGTGCGGTGATTTCCAGTTACCGCAACCTGCCGGTACATGAAGGCACTTTGATTTTTGGAGAAGTAGGACTTACCGGAGAAATCCGGGGCGTAAGTCATGTGGAACAGAGGATTGCCGAAGGAATTAAAATGGGATTTACCCGCTGCATTATGCCAAAAACGAATGCAGAGACGGTATCGAAAAAAATGTCCGGCCAAATCGAAGTGATCGGAGTGGGGAATGTCGGAGAGGTGATGCAGGCCCTGTCTGGCAGAAGAATTTAATATTGCCTGTGTTTTTCCCTTATGTTATAATCACGATAACTGTGTTAAAAACGCTTTAAAGATAATTTCCAGAAGTGTGGAGGAAGAAGAATGTTTAATTTCAATTATGTAAAGGATTTTGATCCGGAAGTTGCAAAGGCAATGGAGGATGAGTTAGGAAGACAGAGAGATAATCTGGAGCTGATCGCTTCGGAAAACCTGGTCTCCGAGGCAGTTATGGCAGCCATGGGAAGCCATCTTACCAATAAATATGCCGAAGGATATCCGGCAAAGAGATATTATGGCGGCTGCCAGTATGTAGATGTCGTGGAGAATCTTGCCATTGAAAGAGCCAAAGAATTATTCGGATGTGAATATGTCAATGTACAGCCTCATTCAGGTGCACAGGCAAATATGGCTGTATTTTTTGCCGTATTAAATGTAGGGGATACCTACATGGGAATGAACCTTGACCATGGCGGACATTTAACCCATGGAAGTCCTGTCAATATGTCCGGAAAGAATTATCACTGCGTCCCTTACGGGGTAAACGATAACGGAGTGATCGACTACGATCAGGTAAGGGAGATCGCTTTAGAATGTCATCCGAAGATGATCATTGCCGGGGCGAGTGCCTATGCAAGAAAGATTGACTTTAAGAGAATGCGTGAGATTGCAGATGAAGTGGGAGCAGTGCTGATGGTGGATATGGCTCATATTGCAGGGCTGGTCGCAGCAGGACTTCATGAAAGCCCAATCCCTTATGCTCATGTCACGACAACGACAACACACAAGACACTCCGTGGCCCGAGAGGTGGAATGATCTTATCTAGTGATGAAGTGAATAAAAAATATAATTTCAACAAGGCAGTTTTCCCGGGAATCCAGGGTGGCCCACTGATGCATGTGATCGCAGCCAAAGCAGTCTGCCTGAAAGAAGCATTGTCTCCGGAATTTAAAGAATATCAAAAACAGACGGTAAAAAATGCTGCTGTTTTGGCTTCTTCCCTGATCGAACGAGGATTTGATATCGTCTCCGGAGGAACCGATAACCATCTGATGCTTGTAGACTTACGGAAAATGGAACTCACCGGAAAAGACATGGAAAAATTACTCGATTCCGTTCACATTACCTGTAATAAAAATACCGTTCCAAATGATCCAAAATCCCCATTTGTGACAAGTGGCCTTCGGTTAGGAACACCGGCAGTGACTTCCCGTGGATTAAAAGAGGATGACATGGTACAGGTGGCAGAGGCGATCAAGCTGACAATCCAGGATCGGAAACTGGATGAGGCGGAAGCCATCGTAAAAGCATTAACCACAAAATATCCGATTTACCAGAATCAGGTATTATAAGAAGAAATGATAATAGAAAAATGACAGGCCACCTACCGTGACCTGAATGAAGAAAGGCAGCCTTCTCCAGTTTGTTTGGAAAAGCTGCCTTTCGTTCTTTTTTATCTGTCTTTTTTATTTTACAGCCAACAATGTGACATTTTTTATCTGTACTTTGCTGCTTGTACTCTGGTAGCGCAAAACACGGAGAACAATTTTTGCTTCCTTACAGTTGTTTCCTGTTGTGAAGGTCAAATATCCGGTTCTGGATGAAGAATAAGAGACAGACTCTTTACTGTATTTTCCATCATGATTCATCACAAGCAGATCAACGCTGCATCCCTCCGATACAATATCGCAGCTTAACCGATAGGTGGTATTGGCTTCTAAAGTAACCGCCTGCTGGATGTCGTCCGTATCTGAGCCGGAGGAGAGAATGGCTTTTCCCTGCAAAATAGAAGCGGAACCGTTGAGCGTCCAATTGTTGGAACCGTCGGTGAAGGTTCCATTTTTTATGAGGTTATTTGTGGAAGGAACAGACGAATCCGTACTATCTGAAGAATTCTTTGCCTTCAGCACAATATTGTCAATCACCACAGGATCCTTCGCATCCTGATAGCGTAACACCTTAGCAAAAATCTTAATTTGATTGATATGGGACGCTGTGGTAAAGGAAAGGGAAAGCTTTCCAGACGAGCTGGTCGTCTTTGAAAGATTGGTGTAACGTCCGTTATAATCTTGGACGCCAACCGTTATTTCTGCCCCGCTGCTAATGACATCCGCCGTCAGTACATACTCCGTGTTCCCGTTGACAGCAATTTTCTGAGAAAGGGTATCGGTATCGGAACCCGAAGCAAGACTGGCCTTTCCATCAGAAATCACAGTGCTGCCGGAAGTGGTCCATCCGCTTTCCCCCTCGCTGAAATCACCGTTGACGACAAGAGTGGAAGCTGTCTCGGTGGAATCCGTCCCTGAGTCTGTATCTGGGTCTGGATCAGGATCCGGGGTTGGGTCAGGATCGGTACGGTCACTGCTGCCAGAAGATGTACCGCTTGTCAGCATGACATTATCTATCTTTACAGAATTTCCTTCCTGGTAACGGAGTACCTGTATATATGCTTCCATTTCACTCACATTGCTTTCCGTGACAAAAGGAATATCCACGTGACCTGACTTGGTAAATGTTTCAGATGTATCACAGGTACCATTGGATTTCCGCACCCCGACAGTGACGGCTGTACCATCGGTTTCAATATCTGCACTTAAGGTATAGGTCATTTTCTGTTTGACAGAAACGCTTTGAGAAATTTCGTCGGTGGAAGACCCGGAGGAAAGAAGTGCCGCATCATTGGAAACATCGGCATCTCCGGAAAACTTCCAGGATGTTTTTCCTTGAGAAAAATCTCCATTGACAATGTGGTTAAACTTTTCGGCCTCGATCAGTTCCGGGAAAGAATCGACAGCCCATCCGTCATAAGCAAAACTTTCCTTTCCAACGGTATCACCTGATTCATGGTAAGGGGTGATTTTTACGGAATCGATTTCAAAAATGGTGGTATCAAAATCAGCAGTTCCCGCCCAGCCGCTGTCACCGTAGCCGTCACCATCGGTATCCTGGGAAGACGGGAACCAGATACCGAGCCAGAAACGACTCGCATTGGTTGGCACATATTTTGTGCTGGTACATATGAAAATATCATCGATATAATAATCGACTCTTTTTTCTTCGGAGTCGTCTCCGGTATGCCAGTCAAAACGATAGGTGTGAAATTTTCCATCGTCTACAGCAAAAGGCAGATCCTGAAAATTACTGTTGTGCCGGTTTTCGGCAGTGTAGGTATTAAATCTGCCGCATTCAAACGTCGGTTCGGAATGGGTGCCATTTGCCGTAGGAAACTCCATATCGATTTCGTGGTTGACGGTAGAGTACTGTCCGGTTGCCCCCGAAGCCTCATATTCTGCCGAACCGGGATAGTATTCCTCGTATTCAAAGGTCCATATGGCAGAGCAGGCACCCAGCTGGGGAGCGACTTTTGCAACAACTTCATAGCTTCCGGAGGAATAGTATTCCCGAGTCGCTATGGCTGCGCCCGTTCGAATTCCGCCGGGCATTAGGGATTGATATGACTCGACATCTCCGGTATACAGGTTACCGTGGCCTTCTAATTTCAATGTACCCTGAGATACCGAAACATTTTCCGGGACAACACCTCCGTTTTCCCCGCCCCAGTGCTTATCGGCAACAAGCCATTTGTCTGAATTCAGGGAATCACCGCTAAAATCATCATAAAATACATCAGAGGATGTTTCGGCTGCTGTGGCATGAGATGGGAGGGAAAAGGCCATACATCCCAACAGGGAAGCAATCAGAAGCCGATTGACTAGTTTCGCTTTTTTCATCTGTAGATTCCTCTCTTTCTTTTGTAATTAATATGAGTATAACATTAGAAAGAGCATACGAATAGCAAAAAATGAAAAATGAGAAAAACTCTTAGCTAGCCTTTTCCACGGTTTTTCCTGGCGAAAAGATTAGTATCCCAAAGCCTCTCCGACCATGATGACATGAATTCTGTCCGGGTAGCGTGACATCCTTGTCGTAACCAAAGAATTACAGATGGAAGAGGTGGAAAGGCAGTCCGCACAGAATCCGGTTTTTGCACAAGGGTTATCTAATCCGATGCGCAGGCAGTTTGGCGGACAGGCTTCCTGGCGGATCCGTTCGTAAGCCGCCTCGACCGAAGGAACCAGCTTGTTCATTCCGGTAACGATAATGACGTGTTTTGGTCCGTAGCAAAGTGCACTGACACGGTTGCCGTTGCCATCAATATTGACAAGCTGGCCGTCCTGGGTAAAAGCGTTGGTGCTCATCAAAAAGTAATCGGAGGCAATGATCTTAGAGTGGATTGCCCGGCTTTCGTCTTCGTTCTTAGCTTGATGCCGGTCAATATAATGATAATCCTGCGGATGTTCCTGAATATAAGGAAGAAGGCCGATTTCTTTTAAAGTGGCGGAACCGCCGTTTCCAATCACACTTCCTTTTTCTATGAGGGACAGAGCTTTCTCTAAAGCTTCCTCTTTCGTCGCACAATAATATGCATTAAAATGACGGCGTTCCATCTGTTTGATTACTTTCTCTGCCTGTATTTTCCAGGCTTCCTGTTTTGTGCTCATAGTAAATTCCTCCTTTGGTGAGATCAATATAGATAAGTCAACTATAGCATTTTTTGGCGAAATAGAAAAGAGGAGAATAATTTTCAGAAACGGATACTTGTGGTATAGTGTTAGTGAGAACGGGAGAACAGCAGCCATATGAGCAAAAGGAAAGCAGCAAAGCAGCGATTTTGCGAATGGGGTGCTGGATTGTTACCAATATTTGCAAAAAGATGCAGAAAGGAATTAGATGAAAAAGTTAATTATCGCAGAAAAGCCGTCTGTGGCAAAAAATATAGCGGATGCTACAGCGTCTTCCCGCCAAAATGGATATTTTGAAGGGAAAGATTATGTCATTACCTGGGCGTTTGGGCATCTTTTGCAGCTGTATGATGCCAGAGATTATGATTCGGAAATGAAAATATGGAAAATAGAAAAATTCCCCTATATTCCAGAGAAATTTTTATATAAATTGAAATCAGATGGGAAAAATAAGGAAAAACCGGATGCCGGGGTCGCCCGTCAGATGAATATGATAAAGAAACTGATGGAACGGCAGGATGTGGAAGGAATTATTTCTGCCACAGATGACGACAGGGAAGGACAGATTATCGCCGATGAGATCCTTGACTATATCCATTCGGATAAACCGGTGGAGAGAATGCTTTTAAATGAATGGACGGCAGACGAAGTCAACAAAGGGCTGCACGCATTAAGGCCGAATTCGGAAATGAAGCCGCTGCGGGATGCGGGATTTGGGCGGCAGATTGCAGACTGGCTGATCGGGATCAACCTGACTTCGGTTGCCACCCTGAAATATCGGAATCAGAAACAAAGCCGTCTGTTAAATGTTGGCCGGGTGCTCATGCCGACACTGAAAATCATTTATGACAGAGACAAAGAAATCGCAGATTTCCAGGTGACAAAATATTATAAATTAAAAGGAATGTTTCAGAAAGAACAGGAGAAGCCTTTTGAAGCAGTCTATTTTGAAAAAAAGAATGAGAAATTTGATTCTCCGGAAATCCTAAAAGAAATCCAGGAGAAGATCATGGGAAAACAGGGAGAAGTTCTCTCCAAGAAAGTGACGAAGAAAAATGAATATCCACCGTACCTCTTCAATCTGTCCGGGCTGCAGGGATATATCACATCAAAATATAAAGGATGGACTTCGGACCGGGTTTTAAAAACAGCACAGCAGCTCTACGAAAAGAAACTGATTACGTATCCGAGGACGGCCAGTGTGGTCCTGGATGAGAGCCTGGAGGAAAAGGCGGCAAAAGTTTTATCGATCCATAAACAGGGCTGTCCGTATGAAGACAGGATTCGTTTCAAGGTGACAAAGAGGATCTTTGACAGCAAAAAAGTGGAGAGTCATTCTGCGATCATTCCGACCTATGTGCGGCCGGGAAATCTGAGTGACTCCGAAAAAGTCGTGTACGAAGCGGTAAAAAATCGTTTTTTAGCCCAGTTTATGCCTATTGCCCTGTCAGAAGATACGGAAGTCCACATAAAAATACTGGAAGCGGACATCCCGGGAGAATGGATCGCGAAAGGGAAGGTGCAGCTGGATCCGGGCTGGAAGCTGATAGAAGGCATTGATTCGAAAGAAATGCTCCTGCCCCCGATAGAAAAAGGAGATCGGGTCGATTTCATCCGCTCAGAAATCAATGAAGTAGAAAGAAAACCCCCGAAGCCGCACACAGAAAAAACCTTGCTGAAAGTCATGGAAACCTGCGGGAAGAAGTATGAAGAAAAAGAAGAGGAGGAGATGATGATGGCTATTTTAAGCGGCTTCAGCATCGGAACTCCTGCCACCCGCGCCGAGACGATTAAAAAGCTAAAAGATGCCGGATATGTCAGGATGAAAGGAAAGAGCCTAAGCTGCACAGACCTTGGGAAAATGCTGGTGGAAACCTTTCCTGTCCGGGAACTGTTTGATCTGGAATATACCGGAAGACTGGAAAAAACCTTGTCGGATATCGAAAAAAGAAAATTTGTGCAAAAAGATTTTTTGGATATGATTGAAAAATTTGTATCAGAATCTGTCGATAAAATAAAAACAGACCGGGTATTTGGCGGGGGAGTGGTATTAGAACCGCTGCACACACAGCCCGCAGGCATCTGTCCGGAATGTGGTGCGCCGGTCATAGAAACGCCAAGAACCTACTGCTGTTCTGCCTGGAAAAAAGGCTGTAAATTTGCGATATGGAAAGATGACCGTTTTATTACTTCTTTTGGGAAAAAAGTATCCTATGAAATGGTAAAGATTCTTTTGGAACACGGAAAAGTAGGGTTTCATGGATGTACCAGTAAAAGGGGCAACCGCTTCTCTGCTTATTTTTATTATGAAAAAGAGAAGGAAAGCCAGAAATACCGATGGAGGCTGGAATTCATAGACCCGAAAAAATTACCGCAAAAAAAATAAACCGGAACGGTATGGATCGAGATCATCCATACCGACAGTGTAGGCAGCGGATGCCGTTTGCTAAGTGCAAAAATATGTTCGAACTGCTATTGACTGTATAGGAAAAATCTGTTATACATATAGATAGGAAAGACACAATACTGTCAGTCAACAGAGAAAACAGACAATGACAGAGATGGAAAGAAAAGAACAGGAAAGGAGAGGCTATTTTCAGCCGGGCAAAGAATGAAAAGATTGGAAAATAAATCATTATTTCAGGATTTTAACAGAACAATTGCGTCTGTATTATTTGAGGAGAACGTGTATCCATGGGATGTCCTCCCGAAAATCCATGACTTTATCACGGAAGTAGGAATACTCCTTTCTAAAGATGAGTATGAGCAGATCAAGGAAAATGTCTGGGTGGAGAAATCTGCGAAAGTCGCACCTACCGCTTATATCCAGGGCCCTGCGATCATCGGACCGGAAGCAGAGATCCGCCATTGTGCTTTTATCAGGGGCAATGCCATTATCGGGGCGAAAACGGTTGTAGGGAATTCTACAGAATTAAAGAATGTGATTTTGTTTGACAGGGTACAGGTTCCTCACTACAATTATGTCGGAGATTCCATTTTGGGATATCGTTCACACATGGGAGCAGGTTCCATTACTTCCAATGTCAAATCAGATAAAAAATTAGTAGAGATTCATTTAGAAGATCAGCATATCGAAACCCATATGAAAAAAATCGGTGCAATTCTGGGCGATTATGTGGAAGTGGGATGTGGTTCGGTCTTGAATCCAGGTGTGATCATCGGAAGACATACGAATATTTATCCGCTCTCCAGCGTGCGTGGGTATGTAGAAGAATATTCCATCTATAAAAATAAAAATGAAATTGTGCAGAAAGAAGAGTATTGATAGCGGGCTGTTACCCATCAAAACGAAAGGAAATAGTTTATGAGATCAGACAGAAAAAAAAGATATCTATTTTTTATGCTGTGCCTTCTTGTGCTGTTATCTTTTACCGGATGTAAGGCATCCAAGAAAAAAGTGCTTTCTTCCAGTTATTACAAAGAACTGAAAAAAGAAAATACCAAATTAAAAAAAGAGAATAAAAACCTCCAATCGAAGGTGGATGCAGAGAATGATGTGACGGAAGATGAGCAGAGGGCAATCGATTATCTGGAAAAAATAGCAAGAGACCACCTGGTGAAGCTGGAAGTGGGATATGCGGATCATATGGATGGCAGTGAATTCGTAGAAGACACGGCGGTATTTTCTCTGGCGACGAACCTTGCAGCAAGAGCAGATAAGACATCTAAATATACCCCGGATGAAGTCGAGGAAATGTACGGCCCCGGATATGAATATATCCTTTACGATGAAGACAATGCGATTTATGAAATGATGGTATTTGGAGGGAATTATGTAATTTTTACCGACCTTCCCAATAATGTATATTATATTTACAATGCCTCTGCGATCGGGGATGCCTTTTTACATTACAAAAATGGTTATCCCAATTCCACGCTACTCCATCGTCTAGCAGACACCCCTTTGATCACCAATTCGAAAGGAAAATATTACGAGAACGATACCGCTTTTTCGGTGGCAAATTTCATAGATCAGATGGATAAAAAGAAATCGAATGCCGCAAGGGCAAGAAAAAAATGGGGAAAAAAGGCAGAAAAGAAATTAAAAAACGGAAAGAAATACACCTTTTATCATCACGGGAATCAATTGATCCTGACAATCTACGATGAGTATTTTTCCATTGCCAACATGAATGGGAAAACAACATGGTATCACGCGCAAAAAGAACAGATTGCCAAATTAAAAAAACAGTTCCAAACCAAAAAGACGGAAACGGAAAGTACAGAAACCGATTCGGAAAAAGAGAAATCAGATACTTCCAACAACCATTACGATGACCTCAAATCCGAGGGGAAAAGCACTAAAGATTAGCATAGTTTTTAAGATTGATCACAAATTGGAAAGAAAAAGTGAAAAACATATTGACGAATAAACATTTTATGCTATAATATTAGACAGTGCAAAAATACCCAGACAGTTGTATTAGGCACAATACGCAACTGGAGGGAGGTTAGGTGAGTAAATGTCAAGTATTATCGTTAAAGAAAACGAATCTTTAGACAGTGCTCTTCGTCGTTTTAAGAGAAGCTGTGCTAAAGCAGGTATCCAGCAGGAGATTCGTAAAAGAGAACACTATGAGAAACCAAGTGTGAAACGGAAAAAGAAATCCGAAGCTGCGAGAAAACGAAAATATAAATAAGTGCTGAAGAAGAGGTGTCCGGAAACGGATGCCTCTTTTTTATATCCCTATCATATAAAATGCTCCGCGGGGATGTGCACTCTTGCGAATGTAAATATTTTTCCAAATTAGGAGAAATTCGATTGACCATTTTATATGAAAGTGATATGATGAAAAAGAAGCAGAAATAACATATAGCAGCTATTTTTGAACAATGCACTATTTCTTTGAAGGAGGAGATTATTTTGAAGAAGATTATTAATGCAGTTGATCAGGTTGAAAATCAGATGATCGAAGGAATGGTTAAGGCATTTCCTCAGTATGTCACAAAGCTTGATTGTGGTAACGTAGTAGTAAGATCAGATAAGAAGGCCGATAAAGTTGCTTTGATCAGTGGTGGCGGAAGCGGTCATGAGCCTGCCCATGGTGGATTCGTTGGAAAAGGAATGTTAGATGGTGCTGTTGCAGGTGCTGTATTTACTTCTCCTACTCCTGACCAGATTTACGAAGCAATTAAAGCTACTGACGCTGGCAAAGGAGTGTTAATGGTTGTAAAGAACTATCAGGGTGATGTTCTTAACTTCGAGATGGCAGCAGAGATGGCATCCGATATGGATGGTATCGAAGTAAAAGAAGTAGTTGTAAACGATGACGTGGCATTGGCTGAAGTATCAGAGCGTCGTGGTGTTGCAGGAACAGTTTTTGTTCATAAAATTGCTGGAGCATTGGCTGAAAAAGGTGCAAGCCTTGATGAAGTACAGGCAGTTGCCCAGAAAGTAATTGATAACGTGAGAACGATGGGTATGGCTACAGAGCCTTGTACCGTACCGGCAGCTGGAGAACCGGGATTCGAATTAAAAGACGACGAGATGGAGATCGGTATTGGTATCCATGGAGAAGCAGGTGTGGAGAGAAAACCTCTGGAGACAGCAGATAAGATTGTTGACACTCTTCTTGACCATATTCTTGCAGATATTGATTATTCAGGATCCGAAGTCGCTGTTATGATCAATGGATGCGGCGCTACTCCATTAATGGAACTTTTCATTGTAAATAATCATGTGGCAGACGTTCTGGCTGAAAAAGGAATTAAAGTTTATAAGACAATGGTAGGCGAATATATGACATCAATCGAGATGGCTGGATTCTCCATTTCCTTACTCCGTCTGGATGATCAGATGAAAGAACTTTTAGATGAAGAAGCAGATACTCCGGCACTGACTGTTGCAAAATAAATCCTGATGATTTTCCGATCATGCTTTGGTATATGAATTAGGAATCGGAACTGTTACGATAAACGGATGATAAAAGACCGGCGCCACAGCGTGGGTCTTTTATACTGAATAGTGTTTTTGTTTTTCCGGGCAGATCAATCAAGGAAAGACGATTACCAGAAGGAAGATATTATATAAAAGAGAAAAGAGGAACTATCATGGCAGACGTAAAAAAGGTAATTGAAATTATTGATAGGATCACACAAGATATCGATGAACAGAAATTATATTTAACAGAACTTGACAACGTGATCGGAGATGGAGACCATGGAATCAATATGGCCCGTGGTTTTGATGCCGTTAGGGAAATCGAAGGTACTTTTGAAGGAAAAGATATCGGATCGATTTTAAAAACAATTGGAATGAAGCTCGTTTCCACAGTTGGAGGTGCTTCCGGTCCGTTATATGGAACCGGATTTATGAAAGCCGGAGTATTTCTTAATGGTAAGTCCGAGATGGATATGAATGATTTTGTCGGGATGCTGCAGGCAGCCATTGATGGTATTATGAGTCGTGGTAAAGCGGTAAAAGGCGAAAAAACGATGCTGGATGCGATGATTCCTGCGCATGATGCGATGAAGGCATCTCTGGAAGCTGGCGAAGATGGAAAGAAGGCACTGGAAGCCGGAATCCAGGCAGCAGAAGAAGGGATTGAATACACGAAAACAATTGTTGCAACGAAGGGCCGTGCCAGATATCTGGGTGAGAGAAGTATCGGACATCAGGATCCTGGTGCTACCTCTTTCACATTAATGTTAAAAGCAGTACAGGCATTGGTATAAGAGAAAGGAACAAAAATTATGGTAGGTATTCTTGTGGTTTCCCACAGCCAAAAGCTGGCAGAAGGCGTAGTCGAACTGGCATCACTTATGGCTCCGGAAACACCGATGAAGGCTGCAGGTGGTATGGATGACGGTGGATTTGGAACCAGTTTTGAAAAAATTACCAACGCAGTCGAAGAAATCTATTCTGATGATGGTGTTGTGATCTTTATGGATTTGGGAAGTGCCGTCATGACGACAGAAATGGTCCTGGAAACGATGGAGGACCGAAAGATTAAAATGATCGACTGTCCGATTGTGGAAGGGGCAATCGCTGCTGCAGTGGTGGCGGCAGGCGGTGCATCCATGGATGAAGTCATCCAGGTTGCAGAATCTTCCAGAGAAACTCCGAAGTTTAGTTAATATTTCAACCAATTATAAAGGGAGCTGTGTTCTATTTTTACAGCTCCTTTTCCCTTTATGTAGTAGGAAACTTTTTCCCTGTGGAAAAATAAAAAAACGCTGCGGGGATGCGCACTCGCACGAATAGGAAGCACTGAAAACAAAAACAGCAGGCAGTGAGAGAAGAGAGGAGAGACTTCGTATGAATATAACGGAACAGGAATTTCCTTTTCCAGCACAGCATGCAGGGAACGTATTCGGGCAATTTGATGCCAATATGAAAAAAATTGAAAATACTTTGCATGTCACGATAATATTTAGAGATGATAAAATCAAATTGATCGGGAGTCCGGAAGATTGTGAAAGAGCTAGGAAAGTGATAGAACAGCTCCTGCTTTTATCCGAGAGAGGCAATGACATTACCGAACAAAACGTCAATTATACCCTCTCTCTTTCCATGATAGATGAGACAGAAACCCTGAGCCGTTTAGACAGTGATATTATCTGCCATACGATTATGGGTAAACCCATTAAACCGAAAACCCTGGGTCAGAAAAAATATGTAGATATGATCACTGACAAGATGATCGTATTCGGTATTGGCCCTGCGGGAACCGGAAAAACCTATCTGGCCATGGCAAAAGCGATTACGGCTTTTAAGGCCAACGAAGTAAATCGGATTATTTTAACCAGGCCGGCAATCGAAGCAGGAGAAAAACTGGGATTTCTTCCGGGAGACCTGCAAAGTAAAGTAGACCCTTACTTACGCCCGCTTTATGATGCCCTGTATGAAATTATGGGTGCGGATTCGTTTGCGAGAAACATGGAAAAGGGATTGATCGAAGTTGCTCCTCTTGCCTATATGAGGGGAAGAACCTTGGATAATGCTTTTGTCGTTTTGGACGAAGCACAAAATACGACACCGGCACAGATGAAGATGTTCCTTACCCGGATTGGTTTCGGGGCAAAGGCGATTATCACCGGGGATCTTACGCAAAAAGACCTCCCTTCCGGAACCACTTCCGGACTGGATGATGCGCTGCGTGTCCTGAAAAATATTGAGGAAATCGGAGTGTGTACCCTGACAAGTAAGGATGTCGTCAGACATCCTCTGGTACAAAAAATTGTCACTGCCTACGATGAATATGATAAGAAAAAAGAAGCAAAAGAAAAGAAGAAGATGTTAGCAGAAAAGGAAAAACCCGGGCGAAAATGGGGAAAGAGAAATAAAAACAGGAGATGAGCGGAATGAATTTGGAAATAGAAAATATTTATCCGGAAAACGTTGTTCCTGCCTTTGAAAGTGTGATTGAAAATGTGACAAGGGCTGCGCTGGATTATGAAAAATGTCCCTACGAAACCCAGATCTATGTTCTCTTGACGGATAATGAGGAAATCCATCAGATTAACAAGATCCACCGGGAGATGGATTGCCCGACCGATGTTCTTTCTTTCCCGTTGGTCGAATATCCGGCACCGGGAGACTTTTCTGATCTGGAAACAAGGGATCCGAATGCTTTTCATCCGGATACAGGAGAGCTGCTCCTTGGGGATATCGTCATTTCCATGGATAAGGTCAAAGAGCAGGCTGAAGCCTATGGACATTCCTGTGTGAGAGAGCTGGCATTCCTTGTGGCACACAGTATGCTCCATCTGATGGGATATGATCATATGGAAGAAGGGGAAAGAAAGATTATGGAGCAAAAACAGGAAGAGATCCTGGAAAATTGCGGCTATATTCGGGAGATAGAATTGTGAAAAACAAAAGAGATGAGATGGTTTGTGACACGGCGGTCATCGGAGCCGGTGCTTCCGGGATGGCAGCGGCCCTTGCCTGCAGCAAAGGAAAACAGAGGGTGTTTCTTTTTGACAGACAGGAAAAGATGGGGAGAAAGATTTTAGTAACCGGCAATGGAAAATGTAATCTGACCAATCAAAACCAGCAAAAAGAATGCTATCGGAGCGAGATTTTTGGAGGGGCAGAATCCGTTTTGGAACAATTTGGATTACCAGAAACGATGGAGCTGTTTCGCAATCTCGGGCTTTATCTTAGGGAATCCAATGGCTATTATTATCCTTACAGCGAACAGGCCGCAAGTGTCCGGGATATCTTTGAAGAAAAAATCCTGTCCAATCCTTCCATTGCTTTTTACCCAAAGACACAGATCTGCCAGGTCAGGGCAAGAAAAAAGGGGTTTTTACTGCAGGATGAGAACAGACAATCCTTTGTTTGCAAAAGCCTGATTGTGGCAACCGGAGGATTTGCCGGGGGACCGAAATTGGGATGTACCGGGGATGGATATGCATTTGCCCGGGAGATGGGTCATCGGCTGATCCGGCCTTTGCCCGCGCTGACCGCATTGAAATCTTCTGCCCCTTTTTTAAAAAAATTGAGCGGCGTAAGAAATCGTGCAGAAATCCTGTTAAAAATAGACGGGAAAATCGCAGGAAAAGAAAAAGGAGAGCTCCAGTGGACCGACTATGGCATTTCCGGTGTTGCCATTTTTCAATTGAGCCGGTTTGCTGTCGTCGCTCTTGAAAAAAATCAGACGGTTTTATTGGAGATGGATTTCATGCCGGAACTATCTCGAAAAGAAAAATATGAGCTTTTTGTCTCTTTACAAAAAAGCAATCGAAAAAAACCGATGATGTTATTTACCAAAGGGTTTTTCCCGGCAAAGCTTTGTCCGGTGATTTTAAGGGAAGCCGGTATTGCTCCGGAAGAGGAAGCCGGGAGTCTTACAGAGACACAATGGAAAAACCTCGTTATAGCAGTAAGCCAGTTTCCTTTGCGCATGAACGGATATCTGGGATATGAAAAGGCGCAAGTGACAAGAGGCGGCGTTCCTTTCGAGGAACTTTCGGACTCGCTGGAATCAAAAATCCATCCCGGACTTTTTTTTACAGGAGAGGTCGTGGATGTCGATGGAACCTGTGGGGGATATAATCTGCAATGGGCATTTTCCAGTGGAAGTGTCGCCGGAAAAGCAGCGTGGGAAAGGAATCAGGGAGAATGCTAAGGATTTCACAGTTAAAATTAAAAACAGATCACACAAAAGAAGAACTCTACCAAGAAATACTCCGCCATTCCCATGGAAAGAAACCTCGAAAATGGCATATTGTAAGAAAATCTCTGGACGCAAGGAAAAAACCGAATCTTTTCTATGTATATACGGTAGATGCGGAGTTTAAAGATGAGAAGAGCCTTCTTCGCGACAAAAAGAGCAAATGGATCCGAGTGGC
Source organism: Bacteroidaceae bacterium (assembly GCA_963626755.1). Lineage (GTDB taxonomy): Bacteria > Bacillota > Clostridia > Lachnospirales > Lachnospiraceae > Anaerobutyricum. The sequence goes on along the minus strand of CAVFXN010000031.1, from coordinate 30,959 downwards.
GGATGTAACCTATGAATTTCCATATAGGGAAGATCATAAAAACAAGGCAGAGATGCCAGTATCACAGACCACGTGTAGGGAAAACCGCCCTGTCATCGTGGGAGCGGGACCTGCCGGGTTGTTTGCCGGGCTGCTGCTGGCAAGAGCCGGATTTTTTCCGGTAATCTTTGAGCGGGGGGACTGTGTGGAGGAACGTTCCCGGATAGTCGAACACTTTTTTGCCGGAGGAAAACTGGATGAAGAATCCAATGTCCAGTTTGGAGAAGGGGGAGCCGGCACCTTTTCTGATGGAAAATTAAATACTTTGGTCAAAGATAAATCCGGGCGCAATCACTTTGTCCTCGAAGAATTTGTAAAACATGGTGCCTCAGAGGAGATTCTTTACGAAGCGAAACCTCATATTGGAACGGATGTTCTGAAAAATGTAGTGGCATCGATCCGCCAGGAGATTCTCCACCTGGGAGGGGAGATCCATTTTCGGACGAAGGTCTGTGACCTGTTGTTAGAAGAAGACCGGCATCCTTCCTCAGAATTTCCGGATGGAAGAAAAAAACTGGCTGGCCTGATCCTGGAATCCGGAGGAATCCGCAGAGAATATCCCTGCCGGTATGCGGTCTTTGCCATCGGACACAGTGCCAGGGATACTTTTTCCATGCTGTATGAAAGAAATCTCAGCATGGGATCGAAAGCATTTGCGATCGGGATCCGTGTGGAGCATTCCGCACATCTGATCAATGAAAGCCAGTATGGAACAGGATATCCAAAATCTCTTCCGGCCGCCAATTATAAGCTGACCCACCAATGTAAAAGGACCGGCCGTGGAATTTATTCCTTTTGTATGTGTCCAGGGGGATATGTGGTTAATTCTTCTTCGGAAAAAGGGAGGCTTTGTGTCAACGGCATGAGCTATCATGACCGGGCAGGGATCAATTCCAATGCAGCCCTGATCACTACCGTGACCCCGGAAGATTTTCCTTCCGAAACACCACTTGCCGGTCTGGAATTTCAAAAAAAATATGAAGAATTGGCTTTCCGGGAAGGCGAGGGCAAGATACCTGTACAGCTTTATGGAGATTTTTTACAAAAAACACCATCCGTTTCGGTGGGCGAGATCGTACCATCAACAAAGGGAAAATGGCAGTTTGCCGATTTGAGAAAATGTCTTCCGGAGTATGTATGTGCCTCAATCGAAGAGGGAATGGAAGCTTTTGGAAGAAAAATAAGAGGATATGACCGGAAGGATGTGATTTTTTCCGGAGTAGAAACCAGGACCTCTTCCCCGATTCGCATTTTCCGGAATGAAGAGTATCAGGGAAACATCAGCGGATTCTTTCCTTGCGGCGAAGGAGCCGGTTATGCCGGAGGGATCACTTCTGCGGCAATGGACGGAATGAAAACGGCGGAGGCGGTTGCAAAAATCATTACCAATCAAGGTAGTGTACTGTAGTGTTCAGTTCATTGATAAAAAACGAATCAAAAAACAAAAGAAATGAAAACGGAGGTTCAGAAGAATGAATAATGTCGATATCGATCGGATTAATGCACTCTACCATAAATCTAAGTCCGTAGGGCTTACGAAGGAAGAGGCGGAGGAGCAAAAGAAACTTCGAAAAGCATATATTAATGCCATCCGTAACAATCTAAGAGGTTCCCTCAATAATATTTCGATTCAAAATGAGGATGGAAGCATTGAAAACCTTGGAGAGAAATACGGAAAGAAAACAGGGAAGAATTGACGCAGAGGAGAGAATGCGATGCTTGGCATGGAAAAAGAATGGAAAAAGAAACTGCGTCAGGAAATGAAAGCACGGCGTGACCTTTTGACAAAACAGGAAAAAGAAGCGGCTGCCAGAGCATGTCTTTCCCGGCTTTGCCAGATAGGGGAATTCTTGGATGCCAGATGGATCTACACCTATATTTCCTGCAGAAATGAGCTGGAAACCTCCGGAATCATCCAATGGTGTTTCCGGCATGGAAAGCGGGTTGCGGCTCCGAAAGTCGAAGGGAAAGACATGGATTTTTATGAAATCCGCTCACTGGAAGACTGCGTGACCGGTGCATATGGGATTCGGGAACCTGAAGGGGGAGATCCGGAAAAAAGGATCGAAGAAAAGGGATTCATGCTGGTGCCGGGTCTGGCTTTTGACAAAAAAGGAAACCGCCTCGGTTATGGAGGCGGTTTTTATGACAGATACCTGGCAAAGCATTCGGGATTCCAAACAGCGGCTCTCGGTTACCATTTCCAGGTCATCCCGGAAATTCCGGCCGAAACGCACGATATAAAAATGGATTATATCATCACGGATTCGACAGTGTCGTTGTCTGCTGGAACAGACCCGAACCCGGCATGCAAGTTCTGACGGGAGAGCTTATATCTCAGAAACCGCAGCCTGTTCCATGATTGGTATGGTAAACGCCAGGAAAATCTGATGGATCGTCTGATGCAGATAGGGAAGATATTCCTCCATGGAAGATGGCTGACGGTATAAAATACAGCTGTAGCAGGTAGAGCCTACCAGCTCGATGATCGTAAACAGCATGATCTCCGGATTACTGCAATAAATATCATTTTTTTTCATCACTTCCTGATAATATTCATAAAATTGCCGGGATTCTTCCGGTATCGTTTTTTCAAACGCATTTTTAAAAATTCCCCAGGAAAGATTCTTGGAAATAAACTGCAGGAGACTGTGGTTTTTTTCAAGTCGGTCGATAATATGGTCAATAATAAAAATCATCTGGTTTTCAAACCCTTCCACGGATGACTCCATCAGCGCGTCATGGGCATTTCCAAAAAGCTGGCCGGTCTTATGGATGATCAGTTTATCCCGCAAATCATATTTATCCTTAAAATAAAGATAAAATGTTCCCTTTGCCATGCCTGCCCTGTTTACGATATCGGATATCGTCGTTTTTGTAAAACCTTTTTCCGTAAATAAGTCAAAAGCGGTCTTAAGCAGTGTTGTATTCTTCTGTTTTTTATTCAGTTCCACTTTCCCCATAATCATACCACCTTTGTTTCAAATTTTTTTATGTTATTACATAAAAATGATCAGTACAGGAATCCTGCAGGAAGGATTCTTTGTTGTATATGAAATATTATGCATGAGATAGATTCAAAAAGCAATAAGGGAAAAATGACTAAAATTCATTTTTCTTATTGAGGAAAATTGTGCGATATTAAGAATTGACTAATAGTCATTTTGCAATATAATATAGGATAGGTACAAGATAGAAGGTTATTGAGAACAAAAGGGACAATAACGATAGAGAAAAAGAGGAAGGTGATTATTTTGATACGATTAGGAAAGCAGATAGCAAAGCATAAATTCCTGATTTTGATAATCGGTTTTGTACTGCTGATTCCTTCGTTTATAGGAATGGCAACGACAAAAGTAAACTATGACCTGCTCAGTTATCTGCCGGATACCCTGGAAACCGTAAAGGGACAGGATATTATGGTAGATGAATATGGCATGGGAGCGTTTTCCATGGTCGTCGTGGAAAACATGGAACTAAAAGACGTGCAGAAACTGGAACAGAAATTTGAAAAGCTGGAGCATGTAAAAAATGTTCTGTGGTATGATGACGTGGCAGATTTAAATCTTCCGGTAGAGATGATTCCTAAGGATTTGAGGGAGGCCTTTTTTAAGGGGGATGCCACGATGATGATCGTGCTGCTGGATAATACGACTTCCTCGGATGATTCCATGGAAACGGTGGCAGAAATGCGGAAGATTGCGACCAAGGAATGTTTTATCAGCGGTATGTCGGGAGTTGTCAACGATATTAAGGACGTGGCACTGGAGGAGCTTCCGGTTTATGTGGTGATTGCGGCAGTCCTTTCTTTCCTGGTATTGCTCTTTACAACCGAATCGTTTCTGGTTCCGGTATTCTTCCTGATGAGTATCGGAATTGCCATTGTATATAATCTGGGAAGTAATATTTTCCTCGGGCAGGTATCCTATATTACGAAGGCGTTAACAGCGGTCCTCCAGCTGGGCGTTACCATGGATTATTCCATATTCCTGCTCAACAGTTATGAGGAGTATAAACTAAAATATACAGATGATAAAAACCGGGCGATGGGTCATGCCATAGCCAGTACATTTAAATCGATTGTGGGAAGTTCGGTTACAACCGTTGCCGGTTTTGCGGCTCTTTGTTTCATGACATTTGCCCTGGGACGTGACCTTGGTATTGTTATGGCAAAAGGTGTTATCATCGGTGTCCTCTGCTGTGTAACTATTTTACCGGCGTTGATACTCATGTTTGATAAACAGATTGAAAAAACAAAACACAAGCCACTGATCAAGAGTGTGGACAGGGTTTCGAATTTTATCATAAAGCATCACTTAATCTGGCTGGCAGTATTCCTTGTTTTGCTAGTTCCGGCAATTTACGGAAATAATAATACGAAGATCTACTATAATATTGCCAAGTCCATGCCGGCATCCCTCCCAAGTAATGTCGCATCGGATAAACTGGAAAAAGATTTCGGAATGAGTACCATCCATATGGTGATGATGGATAAAGATATGGATGCGAAAGACAAACAGAATATGTTAAAAGAGATTGAGAATGTCAAAGGAGTGAAATGGTGTATCAGTTTGAATTCCCTTGTCGGGTCTTCGGTACCAGACTCCATGATTCCGAAAAAGATCAAAAAGATGCTGCAAAGTGATAAGCACGAGCTGGCTTTTGTCTGTTCGGAATATAGTTCGGCAACGTCACAGGTAAACAAACAGATTAAAAAAATTAACAAGATTACAAAATCCTATGATAAATCCTCGATGGTGATCGGGGAGGCACCGTTAATGAACGACCTGGAAGATGTAACCAATGTAGATATCCGGAATGTAAATATTGCTTCGATCGCGGCAATCTTTGTCATCATTCTCTTTGTATTTAAATCCATCTCCCTTCCGGTCATTCTGGTAGCAATCATAGAGTTTGCCATTGCCGTCAATATGGCAGTTCCGTTTTATCAGGGCACGAGCCTTCCGTTTGTCGCCAGTATCGTAATCGGAACCATTCAGTTAGGAGCGACGGTTGACTATGCGATCGTCTACACAACCCGGTACCTGAAAGAAAGGCAAAAAGGAAACAGTAAACTGGAATCGGTAATGACTGCACATAAGACAAATATGCTCTCCATTATTACCAGTGCATTGAGTTTGTTTGCCGCAACTTACGGTGTGGCTTGCTATTCCCAGGTAGATATGATAGGCTCTATCTGTACGTTACTTGCAAGAGGGGCGGTGATCAGTATGGTAGTCGTTCTTACCCTGCTGCCGGCCATGTTCCTTCTTTTTGATAAAATTATTTGTAAAACAACGATTGGAATGGGTCATTTAACAGAGAAAACTGATGATAAGATGAGAGGTAATATTGTATCGTAAGAATTCAGGAGGATGATAAAAATGAGAAATAAAAAGTGGGTCAAACATACTTCCAAAGCATTTGCCTTACTCATGAGTGCCATGATGGCAGTCAGTGTGGCAGCACCGGTACAGGCAGCGGAAAAGAGCACGGCAAAAAAAGAAGATAAAACAGAGACAGTATACGTCAATGCAGATGCAGAAGGTGCAGTAGATAAAGTGACAGTCAGTGACTGGCTTCAAAACCACAATGACAGCGATACGCTGGAAGATTATTCTACATTAAAAAATATCAAGAATGTCAAAGGCGATGAAACCTACGAACAGAAAGAAGACGGAACGATCGTCTGGAATTCCGATGGAAATGATATTTACTACCAGGGAGAAACGGATGAGAATCTTCCGGTTTCCATGAAAGTCAGCTACTATCTTGATGGAAAGAAGATGGATCCGGAAGACATGGCCGGAAAAAGCGGTGAGATAAAGATTCGTTTTGATTATTATAATAATTCCAATGAGACCGTAAAAGTCAAAGGGAAAAAATATAATATCCAGACGCCATTTACCATGATAACCGGTATGATCCTCTCATCAGACGTATTTTCTAATATCGAAGTAAAAAACGGAAAAGTAATCTCTGACGGAGATAAAAATATTGTAGTCGGCGTCGCGTTCCCGGGATTGAAAAAGAGCCTGGACCTGGCATCTTATGACAAACTGGATGATGTATCGATCCCTGAATATGTGGAAGTGACAGCAAAAGCGGATAAATTTGAACTGGCATTGACCGCAACAGCTGCAACGACAGGCACATTAAGTGAAATTGACACCAGTGATTTAAATGATGTGGATTCTTTAAAAGAAGATATGGATAAACTGACCGATGCTACCGCACAGCTCGTCGAGGGAAGTGACAGTTTATCAGAAGGACTCAGCACACTGGCTTCTTCCTTTGGAACCTATGCAAAGGGAGTTTCGAGTGCTTCTGACGGAACCAAGGAATTAACCGAGGGATTACAAACATTAAACTCCAAGAAATCCCAGCTGACCAGTGGTGCGGAATCAATCGACAGTGGATTGAAGTCACTGAAAAAAGGAACGGCATCACTGAAAAAAGGAATTTCTTCCTATACGAAAGGGGTATCCAGCCTGGATCTGGCTTTGCAGACCAGTGCAGCAGGAACCAAAAAATTAAATACCGGAGCGAATAGTTTATCAAAAGGAATCGGCAGTTATACAAGCGGGGTAGACACGCTTGCCAACGGACTCAGCCTTCTGAACAGCAAGCTGAATACCATGAGTAAGGACCTGAAGATTCCAGATGAAGAACAGTTGGCAGCAGTGAAGGAGGCTTCCGATGCGTTGACAAAAGATGCCCAGCAGCTGTCCGAATCGACAGAGAAGATTAATAGCCTGATGAAGAAGCTGAACAATCTTTCGGAAACACAGGACTCCTACAATAAAAAAGTGGAATCCCATAACAGTGAAGTTTCTTCCAAATATAATGCCACAAAAAAGGCATTAGATCAGGTGGATGAGAAAGCAACAGAGATAGCAAATGAAAAACTCAGTGATAAAGAAGAAAGTTTAAGCAGCAGTGCAACATCCAAGGCAAAGGCACAGGCAAATTCCATCATAGACAACAGCGATCTGAATGAAGAACAAAAAAAGAGTTTGAAGTCTGCCATAGAGAATAAGATGGATATTAACGTCGATACCGGATCGATCGAAGTATCCGGAGCGGCCGATGAGGCGAAAAAAGCTCTGGGCGATCAGCCAGACAGCATGGAAAAGCTGGACTTGGGTGACCTGGATGCAAGCAGTCTGAGCGGTATGTCCGATCTTTTAACCGATATGAAAAAACAGGCAGCCATCCTCGAGAGCTTTTCAACCCAGACATCTTCTCTTGCACAGGCAACGTCAAAGCTTCCGGACTTAATCAAAGGCGTCAGTGATTTAAATAATGGTGCAAAAGAGTTAGCAGAAAATAATAAGACCTTAACCGAGGGAGTGAAAACACTGACCGAAGGTCTTGACACTCTGTCAACAGGTATGACCGCTATGACACAGGGTGCCGCAGAGTTGACAGGAAATAATGATTCCCTGACAAGCGGAGCGGAATCCCTGGATAGAGGAACCGGAAAACTGGTGAAAGGAAGCAGCCAGTTCGTAAGTGGTCTGGATGCCTACGTCCTTGGTGTCAATGCGGCAACCATCGGGGCACAGAAGCTTTCCCTTGGTATGAATCAGCTGGATTCTGCGACAGGAAAGGTAACAAGTGGAATCAGTACGCTGAACACTGGTGCTGCAACCCTTGCATCCGGTATGAAGACCTTTGATGAGGATGGAATCAGTAAGCTGACTGATCTGGCAGGCGATGACCTTCAGAGTGTGATCAATCACTTCAAGGCAGTCGAGAAAGCAGATAAAAATTATAAATCCTTTAGTGGAATCAAAAAAGACACCAAAGGAAGTGTGAAGTTCATTATTGAAACCGATCCGATTGAAACAGAAGATGAATAGGATCAGATAAATCTTAAAAGAAAACGGCCATAAAGCCTTGGTCAGGGCTTTATGGCCGTTTTCAATTGTTTTGTCGGTTGTAAAATTTACAGGTCAGATCAATGGTTTTGGCACAGACGATGGCGTACACCAGAGAGTATATGAGAGCTTCCGCACTATGCAGTACGAAAGCTCCAATAAGAACAATGAATGAATCCATGATAGTCAGACAATTTCCGATAGAAAATACCGAATTTTTTTTAGAGATCATTGTGGCAATAGCGGTAGTACCGCCCATTGTTCCACCGGCAAGCAGAAGCAGGCCGGCACCAATCCCCATGGTCACTCCTCCGAGGAGGGAGATAAGAAATCCAAATGAAACAGCCTTCATGGTGTTATAATACCGTTATTTTATTTGCCTTTGGAGGCTGGTTTGCCATTTTTCAAAAACAGATTGTAAAAATTCTGATGATGAACGATTATATTTATATGGTTTTTGCCGTAATCCTGGCTGTGGCCTACTGTTTCAGCTTTCAAAACAGGATCAAAGGCATCGAATGGTATTCCGTGTGGGGAGGTGTGTTTACCCTGAGCATTATCGTTTTTGATTATTTCACAGGAAAGCTGGATGCTGCTGTGAAAAAGAAATTGGTTGCTATTCCTAGGAAAATTGATTAGAATAAGGTAGAGATTCTTTCGCTATGTGGAACAGGGAATGACAGGAATATTGACATTGTAGAGAATATACGAAATAAGTAGTTTGCTGGATTTGGGTATATCCAAGAGAAACGGGGGAGTATAAGAATGAATTTACATGAATTTTATATTGGAAAGGCCTTTGACGCTTACGAATATTTTGGGGCACACCTGACAAAAGAGGGGGTTCTGTTTCGGGTGTATGCGCCGAATGCGGCAAAAATAGAATTGATTGGGGAGTTTAACCACTGGGATGGCGGTGAAGACGAGATGGTTCAGCACGAACTGTCTGGTGTCTTTGAGCTGCTGCAGAGGAATGCCCGTCCGGGTATGATGTATAAATACCGCATTTATCAGCAGGATGGGATTGTTCTTGACCGTTTTGATCCTTACAGCTTTGGTTCGGAACTCAGACCGGGAAATGCTTCTGTGATCGTAGACCTGGATGAGTACGTTTTTTCTGACAGGGAATGGATGAAGCGTCGATGTAAAAATTATGATCTGCCGGTCAATATCTATGAAGTGCATGCCGGATCCTGGAAGATGAACGAGGAAGATGAAAATAATGGATGGTATCACTATCAGGAGCTGGGGAAAAAACTGGCGGTTTATCTGAAAGAGATGGGATATACCCATGTCGAATTTCTTCCGTTGACCGAACATCCGGCAGATTGTTCCTGGGGATATCAGGCGAGTGGATATTTTTGCCCGACTTCCCGCTATGGTACCGCAAAAGAGCTGATGGAGATGGTGGATCTCTTCCATAAAGAAGGAATCGGGGTCATTATGGATTTTGTTCCGGTACATTTTATTGCGGACACCTATGCGCTGAATAAATTTGACGGGACATCCCTTTACGAATATGCCGATGCCAATAAAGGTTACAGTGAATGGGGAACCTGTAATTTTAATTATTATCGTGGGGAGGTTCGGAGTTTCCTGCAGTCCTCTGCGAATTTCTGGATGGAGAAGTTTCACTTTGACGGGATTCGTATGGATGCGATCAGTAATGCGATTTACTGGCAGGGGGATTCTTCCCTGGGAATCAATGAAGGGGCGTTAGATTTTATCAAATGTATGAATGAAGGGCTTCAGAAAAGACATCCTTCGGTGATGCTGATCGCGGAAGACTCCACCAATTTCCCGAAAGTCACTGCACCAGTCGAGTATGGAGGACTGGGATTTGATTATAAATGGGATATGGGATGGATGAATGACACGCTGGATTATTTTCGGATCCACCCATATGACCGGAAATTCCATTATCACAAGCTCTCTTTTTCTATGATGTATTTTTATTGTGAACATTACCTGCTGCCTTTTTCTCATGATGAGGTGGTCCATGGAAAGGCAACGATCTTACAGAAAATGTGGGGAGACTATGATTTTAAATTTCAGCAGGTGAAGACGTTATATACCTATATGTACACCCATCCGGGGAAGAAGCTGAATTTTATGGGAAATGAAATTGGCCAGTTCCGGGAATGGGACGAAGATAGAGAATGTGACTGGATGCTGCTGGATTATCCGAAACATCAGTCACTTTATGAATTCATAAAAAAACTGAACCATTTATACATCAGCGAGCCGGCATTGTTTAACGGGGAGTACCATTCCGATTGTTTCCGATGGATCGAGGTCGAAGCGGTGGAGGAAAGGGTATACATTTATGAGCGGATGTACCAGGAAGACCATTTTATTATCGTTCTTAACTTAAGTGACCAGCATTATAATGAGTTTGAATTCGGATATGACCGTTATGCGGTTTTACATGAAGTATTATCCGGTGAGAGAAAAGAATATGGTGGTTATTATGATGGAAGCAAAGATGACATTTATGCCCGTCAGTCCGGATATAAATGGTGGAAATATAAATTTAAGATTACTATCCCGGCTTTGGCTGCAGTCATATATAAGGTGGAATTTATCCCGGAACCGGAAAAGGTCACCATCCCAATCATTGATGAAGTCTCATTAGATCTTGCACAAAAGAGAGTCAGGGCGAAGAATGAAAATTGATGTAAAACTGGAAGTATTTGAAGGCCCTCTGGATCTTCTTTTACATTTGATCGAAAAAAATAAAGTCAGTATCTATGATATTCCGATCGTGGAGATCACCAGCCAATATATGGAATATATCCGGGAAATGGAAAAAGAGCGTTCCATGGAATCGATGAGCGAATTTCTGGTAATGGCAGCTACCCTCCTGAGGATCAAATCCAAAATGCTCCTCCCTCAGCCTCAAAAAGAAGAAGAGGAGGATCCGAGGGAAGAACTGGTGCAGCGTCTAACGGAATATAAAATGTATAAATATGCTGCATCAGAATTAAAGGATTTAAGCGTAGATGCCCGAAAGATTTTTTACAGACAGGAAACGGTACCGGAAGAGATTCGTCATTATGAGGAACCGGTATGCCCGGAAGAGATTGTCGGGAATGTCACTTTGGAAAAGTTAAACCAGGTTTTCCATATGGTGATGTGCCGGAAAAAAGACAGGGAAGATCCGGTGCGGAGCCGTTTTGGAAAGATACAAAAAGAAAAATATAAGGTAGAAGACCGTATGAAAGATATTCTGTGCCAGATCAGAGGATTTCAAAAAATTAATTTCCGGACGCTGCTGGATATTCAGCCCGCGAAGGAGATGGTGATCGTCACGTTCCTCGCAGTGCTGGAACTCATGAAAACAGGGGAGATCCGTGCTGTCCAGGAAAATAATTTTTCAGAGATTTATCTGGATTGCGCATAGGGATTTTAAGAAAAAGGGAATCATTTATGAAAGATAACAGGAAAATAAAAGGCATTATTGAGGCAGTGTTATTTGCGATGGGGGAATCGGTCGCTCTCTCCCGTCTGGCAGAGGTTTTGGAAATGGAGGAGGATGCGTTAAAGGAAGTTTTGTCCGAGATGCAGAAAGATTATTCCGGTTTGGACCGGGGAATCTGTTTAATCGAACTTGACGGAGCGTATCAGATCTGCACCAAGATAGAAACCTATGAGTATATCAAAAAACTGGTCAGCCAGCCCAAAAAACGTTCTTTGACCGATGTCATGCTGGAAACCCTTTCCATTATTGCCTACAAACAGCCGGTGACAAAACAGGAGATCGAGTCGATCCGCGGAGTGAAAAGTGATTTTGCAATTAATAAATTGTTGGAATACCGTCTGGTAAAAGAACTCGGAAGGCTGGATACGATCGGACATCCCATTGTATTCGGGACAACAGAGGAGTTCCTGCGGTGCTTTGGCGTCTCATCCATTGAGGAACTTCCGGAAATTGATGAGGTGAAAAAACAAAACTTTATGGAAGAGGCCATACAGGAGGTATCGGCATCTTTTGATGTGTCAGTATGAAAGAACCCTGCAATCCGGGAAGAAAAACATTCCCGGATTGCAGGGTATTTTTATAATTCTGAATAGCCGTAGCCGTTGACTAAAGCATCGATTTTCTGTCCGTTTTTGCAATATGGGCAGTCATGCTTGTCGTATGTGTGGTAAGTCGGGATATCGTCTTTGGTAAACAATGCATTGACCGGTAAATTCCCATATTCGGAAAGGGCACTGAAAATAGCAGAAATCCCCTGCAGCTTTCCGCCGTAGTATTCGATACATTCCCAGCTCCGGTTGATCGTAATTCCTGTAGTAATGGAAGCCATCAGAATAATGATGTTTTTGTCTTTGATCATAGGCTGCTTGTTTTTGCGGAAAAACATCTGTCCGTTGCTGTCAATTTCCGGGGTGATGATATAGATTGACTTATGGCGGTTATAAGAGAAAAATCCGTTTTCTGTAAGCTTTTCTGCTAAAAAAGCACCGATGACTTCGGTTCCGTCAAGGCATACAATGGTATCCACCACCGTGTTATGCTTATAAAGCGGTACCAAAGCGGCAGCAGCTTCTTCAGCATTCGACTGGCGCACTTTGATTGTTGTCATATCCAGAAAATAATTAACATGGGAATGCTGGGTAGCAAAATGGCCGGGATAAACAGATAGATGAAGATTACAGGTTTTAGAGCGAAATGAGATTTTGCGGTTTTCCATAAGATGTCCCCCTTTGTATAATAATTATTGCTTTTGTATAGTATAACCTGTTTTTTAAAAAAAATAAAGAGATTTTTATGCATAGTAACGGTGCCTTTTGCCTGCGAAAGCAATGTCTTGTGAAAAGAGTTCACGGATCATTCATCAAAATGAAAGAAAATTCCTGGGATTGCTTGCCTGTATCGCCCAAAATTGTTTTGAATGAAATACAATTTTATGTTTTTTCTTATGTTTGAGACGGTTGAGGGAAAAAAAACGAGAAAATATTTTTGAGCATTACCTGTGATTTGACTAAAAAAAATCGAATTACAGAACAGATATTGCATTCGAAACGCCAAAACATATAAAACGTAAGCGATATAGAAGATTTTGAAAGGGGAAAATTGCGTCATTTTAAACAAATAATTACACTAACGAAAAAACGCATGGCAAAAAAATACCGAAAAAAACGTTAATCAAATAACAATAGAAAAATGAAATAAAAAACCGTATAGCAAAATAAGGGAGAAAGCAGAAAGAGAATTGTAAAAAATGCATTGCATTTTGAGAAAACCAGGGGAAAATTATAGCGTTTGTGAAAACTACAGGAAAAATTTTTTTAAAAAAAACGAAAAACATGTTAAAATGATAACAGAAAAGTGTTGCAAAAATGATAAAAATTTGTTATCATTAGACAAGAATGAAATAGAAACAGGAGTACAAAATAAAATTTTACGGAGGAACAATTATGGGTGATTCAAAAATGAATGCCAGAGAGAGAATTGAGTATCTGCTTGATGACCATAGTTTCGTAGAAGTCGGCGGATATGTCTCTGCCAGAAGCACAGATTATAATCTTGGTGCGAAAAAAGCAGAAGGTGATGGTGTCATCACGGGTTATGGCGTGATCAATAACCGTATGGTCTATGTCTACAGCCAGGATGCCTCAGTACTTGGAGGCTCTGTGGGGGAGATGCATGCAAAGAAGATTGCTTCCCTTTATGACTTGGCTATGAAGACAGGGGCACCGGTGATCGGCATGTTAGATTGTGCGGGGCTCAGACTGCAGGAAGCATCCGATGCACTGCATGCTTTCGGAACGATTTTCCATAAACAGGCACAGGCGTCCGGAGTGATTCCGCAGATTTGTGCGGTGTTTGGTATGTGTGGCGGCGGAAGTGCAGTGATGGCTGCCATGTCTGATTTTACCCTGATGGAAAAAGAAAAGGGAAGCCTTTTTATTAATAGCCCGAATACTTTAGAGAGAAATGAGGAATCCTGTTTCGATACCGCTGATTGTGAATATCAATCCGCACATGCCGGAAATGTCGATTTCGTTTGTGAATCAGAAGAGGCAGTCATAGAACAGTTGAGAGTCCTTGTCGATGTCCTTCCTTCCGATTATGAGAGTGAAGATCGATATTTTGAATGTAAGGATGATTTAAATCGGATTATTCCTGAATTAAATGATTCAGAATATGATGCATCTGCCCTCTTACGGGCGATTTCCGATGATCATGTATATATTGAAACAAAAAGTATGTATGCCAAAGAGATGGTAACTGCGCTGATCCGCCTTAATGGGGAGACGATCGGTGCGATTGCAAATCAGGCCATGGATGGGGAGTCTGTTTTAACAAGAAATGGTCTGGAAAAAGCGGAACGTTTTATTAAATTCTGTGATGCATTTTCCATTCCGATCTTAACTGTTACCAATGTAACCGGGCTTCGGGCAAACATCCATGAGGAAAGAAGGCTGGCATCTGTCCTGGCACGTTTTACAACGACTCTGGCACAGGTTTCCGTTCCACGAATCAACCTGATTACAGGAAAAGCATATGGAACAGCAGCGATCGTTATGAATTCCAAAGCAATCGGTGCAGATTTTGTTGTGGCCTGGCCGCAGGCTTCTGTGGGGATGATGGATGCGGAACAGGCTGTCCGTATTATCTATGCGGAAGAGATCATGGCAGATACCGACCAGCTTGCTCTGATCGCGGATAAAACAGAGGTTTATTCCGAAGAACAGGCCAGTGCGCTAGCAGCGGCAAAAAGAGGATATGTGGATGACATTATTGAACCGGATGCCACGAGAAAGCGTCTGATTGCTGCCTACGAAATGCTTTATGGAAAAAAGACAGTGCCTGTCCCGAAAAAACATTCCGCAGTATAGTGAGGTGAAAGTATGAATGTATTTGTAAAGGCCTTATTAAATACTTTGATGGGCATGGGAACCGTTTTTGTGGTATTGATTTTTATTTCCCTGCTGATTTCCCTCTTTGTATACATTCCTGTTCTTGAGAAGAAGATCACCAATGCATTTTCTGCGAAAAAGAAACAGGCGGACAGGGAAGAACATCCTGCCCCAAAGCGTCCGGTGATTGAATCGGAAGAACAGGTGGAATCCACTTTTATGGATGAGGGAGAACTGATAGCTGTCATTACGGCAGCGATCGCGGCAGCCAGCGGCGGTGCTGTGAGTGCAGATAATCTGGTAGTTCATTCAATCCGAAGGGTAAAAAGAAGATAATGCCATCTTCGGATCCTGATAAAATAGAAACTTATATAGAAGAGAAATCATGGAAAACGAATCCTTGAGGAGGAATTATAATGAAAAAATATAGAATTACTGTCAATGGTGTTGCATATGATGTGGAAGTGGAAGAGATGACTGCAGCGAGTGGCGAAGAGGTAGTGACCCCGGCTGCTCCGGTAGCTCCGGTAAAGAAAGCTGCTCCAAAAGCGGCGGGAAAAAGTGGCAGCGTAAAGATTACCGCTCCGATGCCAGGCAAGATTATTGATACCAAAAAGAAACCGGGTGACTCTGTGAAAAAAGGAGATCCTATTATCATATTAGAGGCAATGAAGATGGAAAACGAAATCTGTGCAGGTCAGGATGGAGTGATTGCCAGTATAGAAGTAGCGGCAGGCGATTCGGTAGAAAATGGAGAGGTTTTGGCTACGATGAACTAGCCAAAGCGGAACGGAGGAAGATTTATGAATTATGTTGCAGAGACAATGACGAATCTTGCAGCGCAGACCGGATTTTCATTCTTGAAACCAGGTAATTTTATCATGATACTGGTAGCTTTGGTTTTCCTGTATCTGGCCATCGTGAAGGGATATGAGCCACTGTTGCTCGTGCCGATCTCTTTTGGTATGCTGCTTGTGAATTTATATCCGCAGATTATGGAAGAAGGCGGATTGTTACATTATTTTTATTTGCTGGATGAGTGGAGCATCCTGCCATCCCTCATATTCCTTGGAGTAGGGGCGTTGACAGATTTTGGACCGTTGATTGCCAACCCGATGAGTTTTCTTTTGGGTGCGGCGGCACAGTTTGGTATTTACGCCGCTTATTTCCTGGCAATTCTCATGGGCTTTGATGATAAGGCAGCCGCAGCGATTTCAATCATCGGAGGTGCTGACGGACCAACATCCATTTTCCTTGCCGGAAAGCTGGGGCAGGCTCAGCTGCTCGGACCGATTGCGGTAGCGGCATATTCTTATATGTCACTGGTGCCGATTATCCAGCCTCCAATTATGAAGCTTCTCACAACCGAAAAAGAGCGGAAGATTCGAATGGAACAGTTAAGGCCGGTATCGAAGACAGAAAGAATTCTGTTCCCGATTGTGGTAACGATCGTCGTATGTCTGATTCTCCCGACGACAGCCCCGCTGGTAGGTATGCTGATGCTGGGAAATCTTTTCAGGGAATCCGGTGTGGTAAAGCAGTTAACAGAAACCGCTTCCAATGCACTGATGTATATTGTCGTTATTATTCTCGGAACTTCTGTCGGAGCGACGACCAGTGCGGAAGCCTTCCTGAATGTGAGCACAATTAAAATCGTAATCCTCGGGCTGGTTGCCTT
The DNA here is from genome assembly GCA_963626755.1 of Bacteroidaceae bacterium. Lineage (GTDB taxonomy): Bacteria > Bacillota > Clostridia > Lachnospirales > Lachnospiraceae > Anaerobutyricum. The sequence continues at coordinate 14,489 of CAVFXN010000031.1, read as the reverse complement.
TGCCTTTGGTACAGCTGCCGGTGTGGTTTTTGGAAAGATTATGTGCAAGGTGACCGGTGGAAAAGTGAATCCGCTGATCGGTTCGGCAGGGGTATCTGCGGTACCGATGTCCGCCCGTGTGTCCCAAAAGGTCGGAGCGGAGGCAGATCCGACGAACTTCCTGTTAATGCATGCGATGGGGCCGAATGTTTCCGGTGTAATCGGTACGGCAGTCGCGGCAGGAACCTTTATGGCAATCTTTGGAGTGGTATAAACAGATCCAATCAGTGATGAGAAAACTATTGAAGTAGGATGATAAAAGGAGAATATTATGTCGGAAATAAAAAAGAAACCGGTTAAAATTGTGGAAACGGTTCTCCGTGATGCACATCAGTCATTGATCGCTACCAGAATGGCGACAGAAGAGATGTTACCGATCGTAGATAAGATGGACCAGGTCGGATATCATGCAGTAGAATGCTGGGGTGGGGCCACTTTTGATGCCTGCCTGCGGTTTTTAAAAGAAGATCCATGGGAGAGACTGCGTAAATTAAGACAGGGATTTAAAAACACAAAGCTGCAGATGCTCTTCCGCGGGCAGAATATCCTTGGATATAAACCGTACGCAGATGATGTGGTAGAATATTTCGTACAGAAATCGATTGCCAATGGTATTGACATCATTCGTATCTTTGACTGTCTGAATGATTTAAGAAATCTGCAGACAGCAGTCGATGCTACCAAGAAAGAGGGAGGACATGCCCAGGTGGCTTTATCCTATACGATTGGGGATGCCTACACTCTTGATTACTGGAAAAAAACCGCAAAATCTATTGAGGAAATGGGTGCAGATTCCCTCTGTATCAAAGATATGGCCGGACTGCTGATTCCATATGAGGCAACCCGTCTGGTTACAGCTTTAAAAGAGGCAACAGATATCCCGGTCGATTTGCATACCCATTACACCAGCGGGGTCGGAGGAATGACCTACTTAAAAGCAGTGGAAGCGGGTGTAGATATTATTGATACCGCCATGTCCCCGTTTGCGATGGGAACCAGCCAGCCTGCGACAGAAGTGATGACAGAAACTTTCCGGGGAACACCATATGATACCGGACTGGATCAAAAGCTTTTGGGTGAAATTGCAGATTACTTCCGTCCGATCCGTGAAAAAGACCTGGAAAGCGGTCTGATGAATTCCAAAGTGCTTGGCGTCAATATCAAAACCTTAATGTATCAGGTTCCGGGAGGAATGCTTTCCAATCTGGTATCCCAGTTAGAGCAGCAGGGAGCTTCGGATAAATTTTATGATGTGCTGGAAGAAGTGCCAAAGGTTCGGAAAGACTTTGGAGAGCCTCCGCTGGTAACCCCATCAAGCCAGATTGTGGGAACACAGGCAGTATTAAATGTCCTGACCGGCGAACGCTATCAAATGATAACGAACGAATCCAAGGCCTTGTTAAAAGGGGAATATGGGCAAACGGTGAAGCCGGTGAATAAGGAAGTACAGAAAAAGGCGATTGGGGAGGAAACACCGATCACCTGCCGTCCGGCAGATCTGTTAGAACCTCAGCTTGAAAAACTGGAAAAAGAAATGAGTCAATGGAAAAAACAGGAAGAGGATGTCCTTACCTATGCGCTTTTCCCTCAGGTGGCTACAGAATTTTTCCAATACAGAGCTGCACAGGAAAATAAAATTGATCCGGCAAAGGCCGATTCGAAGAATGGAGCCTATCCGGTGTAAATTTCTCTGAATAAATAAGATTGGGAGAAGAAACAATATAAATTAAGTACTGAAATTGCCCTGGTGTCCGTAACGACAGGATACCAGGGCAAAAATAATGGTTTTACATCCTTCTCATTTTATGGTATGTTTAAATACGATTATAATTTGAAGGAGTTGTTAGTAAGGATGTCAGAAATTTATTTTGACAATGGGGCAACCACGAAGGCATTGCCGCAGGTGCGGGAGATCATGGATGAGGTGCTGGAACAGGAATACGGGAATCCGTCCTCGATGCACACCAAGGGATTTGCGGCCGAAAAATATATCAATCAGGCAAAAGAAGTGATCGCAAAGAGTTTGAAGGTAGATCCGAAAGAGATCTATTTTACTTCGGGAGGGACCGAGGCGAATAACCTGGCATTGATTGGAACGGCTTTTGCAAACCGGAGGGAACGGAGACATATTATTACCAGCGCGATCGAACATGCCTCAATTTATAATCCGTTATCATTTCTGGAAGAGGAAGGATTTGAAGTGACTTATCTTCCGGTAGATGAAAAAGGGATTGTGGATCTGGACATGTTAAAGAGCTCTCTCCGAAAGGATACCCTCATGGTCTCTATTATGTGCATTAACAATGAAATTGGTGCGGTAGAGCCGGTAGAAGAGATTGGACGGATCGTCAAGGAGTTCGATCCGAAGATATTATTCCACACCGATTGTATCCAGGCCTACGGAAAGATGGTCTGTTCACCTAAAAAATGGAAGGCAGATATGATCTCTGTCAGTGGACATAAAATTCACGGACCGAAGGGAATTGGTTTTATTTATATAAAAAACAAGACGAAGATCAAACCGATCATCTGGGGAGGAAACCAGCAAAAGGGAATGCGTTCCGGAACGGAAAATGTGCCGGGAATCGCAGGAATTGGCCGGGCAGCTGAAATGATTTATCAAGATCATGCAGCCAAAATTGCCCATATCCGGGAAGTGAAGGATCATTTGATCGAAAGAGTCATGGAGGAGATCCCGGAAGTGAAGAACAATTCCGGACAGGCACCCCATATTGCCAGCCTCAGCTTTCCCGGTGTCCGGAGTGAAGTATTGCTCCATGCCCTGGAAGAAAAGGAAATTTATGTATCTGCCGGTTCTGCCTGTTCTTCGAACAAACCGGAAGTAAGCGGAACACTAAAAGGCATTGGTCTGACAAAAGATTATTATGAATCGACATTACGATTTTCTTTTTCCATTTTTAATACAGTAGAAGAAGCCGATTTCTGCGTGGAAGCGTTAAAAGAGTTGGTACCGGTGCTTCGAAGATTTAAGAGGAGATAACACGATGGAATATAAAGCTTTTTTAATTAAATATGCAGAAATAGGAATTAAGGGAAAAAACAGATATAAATTTGAAGATGCCCTGATCCAGCAGATGAAATATGCCCTGGATCCGGTCGGGGAGTTTTCTATCCGAAAAGAATCCGGCCGTATTTTCGTGCGGGCACAGGCGGAATATGATTTTGAAGAGGTAGTGGAGAGCCTGAGCCGGGTCTTTGGTATTGCCGGAATCTGTCCGATCGTTGTCGAAGAGAACAAAGATTTTGAAAAAATTGCGCAGGTACTGGAGGAATACATCGAAGAGGACTATGATGTCAAAGATTTTTCCTTTAAAGTGAAGGTGCGCCGTGCAGATAAAAAATATCCGATTCCGTCCATGGATGTCGCAGCACGTCTGGGAGAAAGACTTCTGGAAAGATTTGAAGGCCTTACAGTAGATGTCCATGATCCGGATGTCATGATCACCGTGGAGATCCGGGATAAAGTTTATATTTATTCCAGGGAGATTGCCGGTCCGGGAGGGATGCCGATCGGGACGAACGGAAGGGCGATGCTGCTCCTTTCCGGTGGAATTGACAGTCCGGCTGCCGGGTATATGATCGCAAAAAGGGGAGTCCGCATTGATGCGGTTTATTTCCATGCCCCGCCTTATACCAGTGAGCGTGCCAAACAAAAGGTGGTCGATCTGGCGAAACAGCTGGCGAAATATGCCGGGCCGATTACTCTTCATGTGGTGAATTTTACGGATATCCAGCTGGCAATTTATGAAAAATGTCCTCATGATGAGCTGACGATCATTATGAGACGTTACATGATGAAGATTGCGGAACATTTTGCCAAGAAAGACCAGTGCCTGTCGCTCGTTACCGGGGAAAGTATCGGTCAGGTGGCAAGCCAGACGATGCAGAGTCTATTTGTGACAAATGAAGTGTGCGAGCTGCCGGTATTCCGTCCGTGTATCGGTCTTGATAAAAATGAGATTGTCCAGATTGCCGAGAAAATCGGCACCTATGAGACATCCATCCTGCCTTATGAGGATTGCTGTACCATTTTTGTAGCGAAGCATCCTGTAACGAAACCGAAACTGGACGTGATCAAAAAGTCAGAGAGAAATCTGGACGACTGTATTGACGCACTCATGCAAACGGCAGTGGAAACCACTGAAGAAATAAAAATTCATGCACATTGATTTTGGTCATCTTACAGGAGGGAGTCTTTTCTGTATAGTAAAAAACGAGGAAAACGTTATGTTTTCCTCGTTTCGTTTCGAAAGATTTATTCAGTGATCATATAAGGCTGTAATTCGTTCATGATTTCGTCAAGGTTATCTGCATGATGGATATTTAAATCAATCGGTTTTGAAATATCTAAACTGAAAATCCCCATGATAGATTTCGCGTCAATCACGTAACGACCGGATACCAAATCGAATTCTGCATCGAAACGATTGATCACGTTAACAAAAGTTTTGACCTTGTCAATGGAATTTAATGAGATTTTAACCGTCTTCATATATTGCTCCTCCTTAAAAAATAGCTAATATAATTTTCAATATAATAGTACCTTTTTAAAGAGAAAAAGTCAATAGACAGACGATGGGATTTCACAGAGATAATGAAAAAGGAGAGCAAAACATGAACCGTAAAAAAAGGGCGGCATTTCTCACTTTAGGATGTAAAGTAAATCAGTATGAGACGGATGCCATGGAAGAAATTCTCGAAAAAAACGGGTACGAGATCGTCGGTTTCCGGGAGGAGGCGGATGTCTATATTATCAATACCTGTTCTGTGACCAATATGGCCGACAGAAAAAGCAGGCAGATGATCCGACGGGCAAAAAAAATCAATCCGGATGCGGTCATTGCGGCAGCAGGATGCTATGTCCAGGCGGCGGAAGAGAAAATGGAAGAAAACCATATCGCAGATATCCTGATAGGGAATAATAAAAAGAAAGACATTGCCCGGATCCTGGAGGACTATTTTTCCAAAAGAAAAGAAAGCGGAGAGGACATTAAAGCAAACGGGATGGATTCCACCTGTTCCGAGGTGATCGATATCGGAAAAACGAAAGAATATGAAAACCTGACCATCCATAAAGTCAACGAACATACCAGGGCATACATCAAAATACAGGATGGATGTAATCAGTTTTGTTCGTATTGTATCATTCCCTACACCAGGGGAAGGGCAAGGAGCAGAGCGGAGGAAGAGGTCATCCGGGAAGTCAGCGTCCTGGCGGCTCAGGGGTATAAAGAGATCGTGCTTACCGGTATCCACCTGAGTTCTTATGGAAATGACCTGGAAAACACGACACTTTTAGGCCTCATAAAAAGAATACAGGAAACGGACGGAATCGAGCGGATCCGTCTGGGATCCCTGGAACCAAGGATTATTACAGAAGAATTTGTCAGGGAACTGAGATCCTGTGAGAAAGTCTGTCCACATTTTCATCTTTCCCTCCAAAGCGGCTGCGATGAGACCTTAAAACGGATGAACCGTAAATATACGACCCGGGAATATGAGAATGCCCTTCAGATCCTCCGAAAATATTATGAACATCCGGCGTTGACGACCGATGTGATCGTGGGATTTGTGGGAGAAACGGAAGAAGAATTCGAGCAGACAAAAGACTTTCTGGAAAAAATCAATCTCTATGAGATGCATATCTTTAAATATTCTGTCAGGGAGGGAACCCGGGCACAGAAGATGACCGGGCATCTGCCGGAACCGGTCAAGACAAAACGGTCAGAAGAGTTGATCGCAATGGCAAACCGTCACAAAAAAAACTTTGCCATGTGGTATATTGGGAGAAAAGAGAAAGTCCTTTTGGAAGAAATTGTGGAAATCAATGGAGAAAAATATTTTCAGGGCTACACAAAAGATTATGTAAAAGTTGCAATAAATATACGGACAGAAGATGTCGAATTACGACAAAATGAAGTAGTTGTAGTGAAAATTCATGGATATTTAGATGAAAATATACTATATGGAAAAGTTTCGATTGAATTTTAAAGGCACTCATAGTAAAATATTTAGTGATTGTAAATCTGCAGAAGGAGGTAAACATGGGTAGAAATAATACACAGTTTTTTCATGTGGTCAAAGAACAGGAATACGATGTTGCATCCATTTTAAAAGATGTGTATGAAGCACTGAAAGAAAAAGGATACAATCCGGTCAATCAGATTGTAGGTTATATCATGTCCGGAGACCCGACTTATATTACCAGTCATAAAAATGCAAGAAGTCTGATCATGAAAGTTGAGCGCGATGAAATTTTAGAAGTATTATTCGAAAATTATATTAATACTCAGTTGAAATAATCATGAAAAAACGATGGATGGGTCTGGATTATGGGACGAAGACAGTAGGCGTGGCAGTCAGTGATCCGTTGGGTATCACTGCACAGGGAGTGGAAACCATCACGCGCAAGTCAAATAAGAAACTGAGACAGACGCTGGCTAGAATTGAGGCACTTGTAAAAGAGTACCAGATTGAAAAAATTGTGCTTGGATTACCAAAAAATATGAACAATACACTGGGAGAGCGGGCGGAAGAAACGAAAGAATTTCAGGCCATGCTCCAGCGACGAACCGGATTAGAAGTTGTTTTGTGGGATGAAAGGCTGACGACAGCAGAATCGGAACGGATTTTGCAAGGTGGAGGAGTGCGGCGGGAAGACAGAAAGGCCAGGATCGACTGGATGGCCGCTTCACTTATTTTGCAAAGTTATATGGATGCCTATCCGATCCCGGAAGCCTGCGTGTCGGAAGAAAATGTTTAAAAAACGCATTCTTGCAGATAAAGGACAGGAAAGAGGTTGCGTATGAATCATAGCGAAAGGATTCCTTTTTTTGATGAAAATGGAGAAAAAATGGAATTTTATATTCTCGAACAGACAACATTGAACGGATTTCATTATCTCTTAGTGGAAGACGGGGAAGCTGATCCCGATGAGGAAGAGACAGTTGTCTATATTTTACGAGGGAATGCAACATCCTCCACAGAGGAGGAAGAGATGGCTGCCTATGAAATGGTAGAAGATGAAGAAGAGTTAATGCTAGTATCGAAAATTTTTGAACAGCTGATGGAGGATACTGAATTTATGTAAAATAACAGACAGCCTGTTGTGTGAGAGTAAAAAATGACCGGTTTTTATTCTATGCATCAGAGAGTCTGTTAGATTTGAAAAACTGAATAACAGAACGGAGGTTATAATTTGAAAGCAACGGGAAATCAATCAGTAAAGATAATACCTCTCGGTGGATTAGAGCAGATCGGTATGAATATTACTGCATTTGAGTACGAAGATAGTATTATTGTAGTAGACTGCGGTCTGGCTTTTCCAGACGAAGAGATGTTGGGAATCGATTTGGTTATACCAGATATCACTTATTTAAAGGAGAATGCTTCGAAAGTCAAAGGACTGATCGTAACCCATGGGCACGAAGACCATATCGGTGCCATTCCTTATGCGCTAAAAGAGCTGAATATGCCTATTTATGCGACAAAGCTTACCATGGGGCTGATTGAAAATAAATTAAAGGAACATAACCTTTTAAGGACAACCAGAAGAAAGGTGATCAAACATGGCCAGTCCATTAATCTTGGAAAGTTCCGTATCGAATTTATTAAGACCAATCACAGCATCAGTGATGCAGCCGCCCTTGCCATTTACACTCCGGCGGGGATCATCGTGCATACCGGTGATTTTAAAATTGATTACACGCCGGTTTTTGGAGACGCCATTGATCTGGGACGTTTTGCAGAACTTGGGAAAAAAGGAGTCCTGGCATTGATGTGCGAGAGTACCAATGTGGAGAGGGAAGGTTATACACCGTCAGAACGTACGGTAGGACGGACACTTCGCCATGTATTTGACGAGAATAAAGACCACCGGATTATTGTAGCCACCTTTGCTTCGAACGTGGACAGGGTACAGCAGATTATCAATTGTGCTTACGGCTGTGGAAAGAAAGTTGTCATTGAGGGCCGGAGCATGGTAAATACGATTTCCACTGCGGCAGAGCTTGGCTATATCAAAATTCCGGACAATACGCTGATTGATATAGAAGAAATGAAAAATTATGTGGATGAACAGCTTGTCCTGATCACGACAGGAAGTCAGGGAGAAACGATGGCCGCTTTAAGCCGTATGGCGGCATCGACACACCGGAAGGTATCGATCAAGCCGGGAGATGTCATTATTTTCAGTTCCCATCCGATACCGGGAAATGAAAAGGCGGTATCGAAAGTGATGAATGAGCTGGCTAAAAAAGGAGCCAGTGTCATTTTCCAGGATACGCATGTATCCGGACATGCCTGCCAGGAAGAGATTAAATTAATCTACACCCTGACAAAACCGAAATATGCCATTCCAATCCACGGAGAGTACCGTCATCTCAAGCGTCATAAAGACCTTGCCATCGAGATGGGACTTCCAAAGGATCATGTCATTATCCTTCAGTCCGGAGATGTCCTGACGATTTCCAAGGAAAAAGCAAAGATCACTGGAAAGGTTCCGGCACAGGGAATTTTGGTAGATGGCCTTGGTGTGGGCGATGTCGGTAATATTGTCCTTCGAGACCGGCAGCATTTGTCACAAAACGGCTTGTTTATCGTGGTGGTAACATTAGACCAGTACAATGGCGCCCTGCTGGCAGGACCGGATATTGTATCCAGAGGGTTTGTCTATGTCCGTGAGAGTGAGAAATTGATGGAAGAAGCCAAAAAAGTCGTGACGAATACCCTGGAAAGATGTCATTCGAAAAAAATTACCGATTGGGGACGTATCAAAGCGGCAATCAGGGATGATCTGGGAGACTACATCTGGAAAAAGATGAAGAGAAGCCCAATGATCCTTCCGATTATTATGGAAGTATGAATTATGATGGAAAACAGGCAGTTCATGTCCTATGTACCGGACAAGGAAAGAGTCCGTGAGGGGACGGAATATCTAACAAATATTTTATGCCATACGCAGGGATATATTTTCTACCAGAAAAGTCTGACCGCGTTAAAAGAACAACAGGAATTATACCGGCACTTCAAGGAATTTTGTAAAAGAAGGCTGGTCATCGAAGTGAAAAGGGAGACCGAGGACTTTCTTGGAGAAATGAGAAATTTATATCAGGAGTATGAAGAGATGCTGTCGAATCCCCTGGTAGCGGATTTTTTATCTGCAGAACAGGAAATGTGTATCCTGATGCGGATGGTATATGATAATATAGAAAAAAATATAAAGATGGATGTATCGTACATGGATGAAATGTGACGATTTCGCATGATGTGGAGCGATCCATATGGCAGGCTGTAAAAAAGACAGGAGTGAGTGGGATGACGGAGATGACTGGGAATATCATGCGGGTTATTCTCAAGATATTGGCATATATATGTATCATTTTTCTTTTCATTTATCTTTTTCTACAGATGAGCAAAATCGGATGTGAAATTTTTGCTGATGAAGCGAAAGACAGTCCGCAGGAAGCGGTGGAAGCAGTGATCGTCGTAGAAAAAAAAGAATCGATCTTACAGATATCCAAAGACCTTGCAGAACAGAAAATCATAAAAAACCCATATTTATTTGCGATTTCCATTCGCTGTATGGATTGTTACCAGGAAATTCAGTCAGGGGAATACAAGGTAAAATCTTCTGAAAAACCATCTGAGATTTTAAAGCAACTAATCCATGAGGAGGAAGAATCATGATAGCACAGGAACGGGTGTTAGATTTTATTCGTTCTTTTGGGACAGACAGAGGTTCCGCCGCACTGCACAGGATTGAGGAAGAGGCTCTCCGGGATGACGTTCCGATCATCCGGAGGGAAACCGGAGAGCTTTTACGAATATTATTAAAAATAAAAAAGCCGGAGAGAATCCTTGAAGTGGGGACTGCCATAGGATTTTCTTCGGTTTTTATGGGTGAGAATACACCGGAGGGAACACGGATACTGACGATTGAAAACTATCCGCCACGCATTGAGCGGGCGAAAGCCAACATTGCCATGGCTGATATGGAACATAAGATCACACTGATTCCGGGAGATGCCGCAGAAGTTTTACAAACGCTCACCGGAAGCTGGGATTTTATTTTTATGGATGCGGCAAAAGGGCAGTATATCCACTTTATGCCAGAAGTACTCCGCCTGTTGGCACCGGAGGGCATCCTAGTATCCGATAACGTACTGCAAGACGGCGATATTTTTGAGTCCCGGTATGGGATTAAGAGAAGAAATCATACGATACACAGCCGTATGAGGGAATATCTGTATGCCCTGACCCACAATGATGCGCTGGACACCGTGATTTTGGAAACAGGGGACGGTATGGCGATCAGTGTGAAAAAAGGTGGGACAACAGATCAGGAGAAAAAATAATGGAGGCAAGAATGAGAAGTACGGAATTACTAATACCGGCAAGCAGTCTGGAGGTGCTGGAGGTCGCAGTGCGCTATGGGGCAGATGCGGTCTATATCGGCGGGGAAATGTATGGACTCCGGGCCAAAGCAAAAAACTTTTCCATGGAAGATATGGCAAAGGGAGTAGCGTTTGCCCATCAAAATGGGGTGAAGGTTTATGTTACAGCCAATATTGTGGCTCACAATGAAGATCTTGACGGCGTAAGAGAGTATTTCCGGGAATTAAAAAAAATCGGACCGGATGCACTCATTATTTCTGATCCGGGCGTGTATACCATCGCAAAGGAAGAGTGCCCGGAAATTGACCGGCATATCAGTACGCAGGCCAACAGCACAAACTATGCCACTTATAATTTCTGGTATCAGCAGGGTGCCAGCAGGGTAGTTGCCGCAAGGGAACTCTCTCTGGCAGAAATTACAGAAATCCGGAAAAAGATCCCGGAAAATATGGAAATTGAGGCCTTTGTCCACGGCGCGATGTGCATCTCCCATTCCGGCCGATGCCTCCTGAGTAATTATTTTACAGGAAGAAATGCCAACATGGGTGCATGCACACATCCTTGCCGTTGGAAATATTATGTGATGGAAGAAAGCCGTCCGGGAGAGTATCTTCCGGTAGAGGAAAATGAGAGAGGAACTTATATTTTTAATTCCAAAGATCTTTGTATGGTGGAGCATATTCCGGAGTTAATTGCAGCAGGCGTGGACAGTTTCAAAATCGAAGGCCGTATGAAAACAGCCTTGTATGTCGCGGCAGTTACCAGAACGTACCGAAAGGCCATTGACGATTTTAAAATTTCCCCCGAACGGTATCAGGAGAACATGGATTACTACCGGGAAGAGATTGCAAAATGTACTTACCGTCAGTTTACCACTGGTTTTTATTATGGGAAAACCGATGAACATTCCCAGATCTATCACGCGAATACCTATGTGAAAGAATATACGTACATCGGGATCGTTCAGGACATCGATGAAAATGGCTGGTGTAAGATCTATCAGAAAAACAAATTTTCTGTCGGAGAAAACATCGAAGTCATGCTTCCAGGCGGGGAGAACCTGGTGCTGGAGGTTCTTGCCCTGAAAGACGGGGATGGTAATCTGGTGGAAAGTGCACCACATCCGAAGCAGGAAATATGGATTGACCTGGGACAAACATTAGAAAAAGGCTATCTGCTCCGGAAAAAAGAACCGGAAGAGGCAGCGTCCTGTGGACAATAAAAGAAAAGAGTAAAGGAAGAGAGGGGAGACAATCGTATGCTGCAGATGTTATATCCGGATAAATATATGAACTCCACATACCAGATCGATTTTGAAAAATTATACCGGGATGGATACCGGGGGATCTTATTTGATATTGATAACACCTTAGTTCCACACGGTGCCCCGGCAGATGAACGGGCGATCGCTCTTTTCCGGCGGCTGGATGCGATCGGTTTCAAAACCTGCCTGATCTCCAATAATAAAGAACCGCGGGTCAAAAGTTTTTGTGGGCAAGTCCACTCGACGTATATTTACAAAGCAGGAAAACCACTTCCGGGCGGATATCTGGAAGGGATGCATCAAATGAAAACGGAAAGAGAACATACGCTTTTTATCGGCGATCAGATCTTTACCGATGTCCTGGGTGCAAAACGGGCTGGCTTGTATACGATTATGGTCAAGCCAATCCATCCAAAAGAAGAGATACAGATTGTATTCAAGAGATATCTGGAAAAAATCGTTTTATTTTTCTATTTCCGCAGACAAAGGAAAAAAGGTGTTGAAAATTAGGGGCTTTTATTATAGAATATACTAATGAATGATTTATAAAGTTACTTAAGGAGGATTTTCAAATATGATTTCTGCAGGCGATTTTAAAAACGGCTTAACGATCGAGATTGAGGGAAATGTATTTCAGATAGTAGATTTCCAGCATGTAAAACCGGGAAAAGGTGCTGCATTCGTAAGAACAAAGTTAAAAAATATCAAGAATGGCGGCGTTGTTGAAAAAACATTCCGCCCGACAGAGAAGTTTCCACCGGCACACATTGAGCGTAATGACATGCAGTATTTATATACAGATGGTGATTTATATTATTTCATGGACACAGAAACCTTTGACCAGATCGCATTGAATGATGAGATGATCGGAGATTCCTTAAAATTTGTCCGTGAGAATGATATGGTAAAAATGATCTCTCATAACGGAGATATTTTTGCAGTGGAACCGCCGATGTTTGCAGAACTGGAAGTGACAGAGTGTGAACCGGGAGAAAAGGGTAACACAGCTACAGGTGCGACAAAACCTTGTACGGTAGAAACCGGTGCGGTTGTTTATGTGCCATTATTTGTGAATCTTGGCGACAAGCTCAAGATTGATACCAGAACAGGAGAATATTTATCCAGAGTATAATGTGACTTTGACAGGATGCCAGCGTTAGAGGAACTTCTGGTTGAAGTATCAGAACATATATGATAAGTAAAGGGCGGGCGGAAATCATACCATTGGTTTTCGCCTCTTATCATTGGATGCCAGTTTAGAGGGAGACAGCTATGAGGAGAAAAAAGAAAACAAAAAGAGTCCAGTATATCATTAGCATTATTGTTGCAGTAATTTTAATTGTCGGTGTCGTTTCTATTGCAAAAAATATCATCTCTCCATCTTCTGCCAATCAAAAAGATGGGGAAAAGAAAGCAGAAAAACAGGCGGAGGCTTCTACGGAAAAAGTAGATAACAGCATCCCGATCACAAAGCTTACGGTAAGTGCACCGGAAACGACAATCCGTGTGGGAGAGACGATGAAGCTTCAGATCAAGCATGAGCCGGAGGATGCGACGAACACGAAGCTCAAATGGACCTGCAGTAAGGATGGAATGGTCAGCGTTACAGAAGATGGTACCTTAAAGCCATCAAAAAATAGTGGAAAGAACACAGTCAAGGTAACCGCGACAACAACAGATGGTTCCAATTTAAGCCAGTCCTTTGATTTGAGGATTTATCCGGCGATTGATCCATCCAAACCGATGGTAGCCATCACCTTTGATGATGGTCCGGGAAAAGAGACAACCGATGCGATGCTGGATGCTTTAGAAGAAAACTATGCGAAGGCAACCTTCTTCTGCCTGGGACAAAATGCCAAATATTATCCGGAAGTCGTACAAAGAGAAGCGAACCTGGGAATGGAAGTCGGGACACATACATACAGCCACGTGCAGCTTACGACTCTTTCCAGCAGCAAACTTCAGAAAGAGATTGAGGATTCTGTCTCTGCCATTGAAGATGCGATTGGTACCAAACCGATGCTTTTGCGGCCTCCATATGGGGCAGTTAACAAAACGGTTCTTTCTACCGTAGGAGCCAATCATCTTTGTTGTGTGAACTGGTCACTGGATACGGAAGACTGGAAGACCAAAAATGCAGATGCCACCTACAATATGGTGATGAAGGCAACGGATGGGGATGTCGTATTGCTGCATGATATCCATGAGTACAATGTAGACGCAGTGAAACGGTTTGTCCCGGATCTGATCGCAGAAGGATTCCAGTTGGTAACCGTACCGGAAATGTATGCGGCCAGAGGAGAGACTTTGGAGGAAGGAACGATCCATTACCGGACGGATCCGACCACGACATCTCAGGAAGAGACAACACAGACCGAGGGGACGGACGGAAGTACTGAAGCCAGCACCGAAGGAACAGACACAAGTACCGAAACTAGTACCGAGGGAACCGATACAAGCACTGAAGCCAGCACAGAGGGAACAGACGCAAGCATAGAATAGGAAAGACTCTAAAGACTCGCCTGTGGGTCTTACACGCTGGATTCGGGTCTGCTTTCGCAGACAAGACAAGTACAAAAAAGGCATAAATGAGGCAGGAAGCAGAGAAAGTTTCCGGCAGCATTTATGCCTTTTGTCATATTACTTTTACCATATCACAGGGAACTTTGTTCCTATTAAAAAACGTTCTGTGAGGATGCGCACCCGCCGAAGAGGGATAGTGTCAAATGATATATGAAAAACTGGGCTTAAGAAAAAAGGCTCAGATGAA
>CAVFXN010000030.1:0-43527 GCA_963626755.1 Bacteroidaceae bacterium | reverse complement strand
TGAAATATTGAATTTTCAAGGCTCAACACACCTTATTGGTGTGGGAAGTTTGAGTTAAAAATCTTATAGGATTCCTTAGCGTATTTTGAAAAAAGATTGAAGTAAACAAAGTTTAAACTAAAATGACAAAAAGTAAAATTTTAGCACGTTCAATACAACGGACGTGTCATTTTTATGTTATAATAGAATAAATTGTTTAAAAATATGAATGAAACAGGATAATGGAAATAAAAAAACTCGCCTAAGCGAGTTTAGCCCACAACCGCGTGGAACCCTGAAGGGTGACTACGAAAATTCGTTATTTGAACATGTAGTGTATCTCGTATGGTAATCAATTGAGATATATCTATTATAGGTGAAGTAAAGTATTTTGTCAAGAATGGAGAAAGTTGTAAATGGGTAAAAAATATTATTTAGGATTAGATATCGGAACTAATTCTGTAGGCTGGGCTGTGGCGGATGAAAATTATAATATTTGTAAATGCGCTGGTAAGCGAATGTGGGGGATTCGTTTATTTGAAGGAGGGCAAACAGCAGAAAAGAGAAGACTGAATCGCTCTAATCGTCGCAGACTTTCCAGAAAGAAGCAGAGAATTGATTTATTGCAGGAGTTATTTGCAAAAGAAATTGAAAAGATAGACCCTACATTTTTTATTCGATTAAATGAAAGCAGACTTCATTTAGAGGACAAGTCCACAGGAGAAAAATTTCCTTTATTTATAGATCAGGATTATACAGATATTCAATATTATGAAGAGTATCCGACGATGTATCATTTAAGAAAAGAATTAATCAAGAATCAAAAACAACATGATATACGCCTGATATATTTGGCATGTCATCATATATTAAAAAATAGAGGACATTTTCTTATTAACGGAAGTTTTAGTGATGTAAAAAAGTTATCGTCTGTCTGTGAAAATATGTTAAATTCATTCAATGGAATTTCTAAATATCAGCTTGAAGTAAAAGATATGGAGCAGTTAGAGAAGATTTTGAGTGATAGAGGAAAGCAGAAATCTGTTAAAGCAAGAGAACTGACCCAAGTATTTGAATGTGGGTTGTGTGAGGATAAATCTGAGGAAAAAATTTGCAAAGCGATTATTTCCAATTTGTGTAAATGGTTGGTTGGACTAAAAGGAAATATAAGCTATATCTTCGATATGGAGTTTGAAAAAATAGAAAACAATAGTTTTTCATTTACAGAGTCTAAATATGAAGACACGATTAGTGTATCTTTAGGGGAAGATTATCCAGACCATGCAGATGTGGTACAAAAGATAAAAGCGGTATATGACTGGAGTGTTTTAGTTGAGATTATGGCGGGTGAGGATTATCTGTCATTTGCAAAAGTGAATTCATATGAGAAGCATAAGGAAAATTTGCGGATTTTAAAAAATATTGTGAGAAAATACTGTGATTCTGAAATATATCACAAATTTTTTAATGGATTTGATGAGAAAAGTGGTTATGGAAATTATATAGGATCTATTTATGAAAACGGGCATAGCTATGCAATGAAAAAATGTAGTGCAGAAGATTTCTATAAGGTATTAGGAAAAATTCTGGATAAAATACAGGCAGAGAAAGAAGATGAGACTGTATTAGAAAGCCTGAAAATTGAAGTGAAAAATCAGACATTATTGCCGTTGGAGAGAACAACAGCTAATGGAACGATTCCGAATCAGGTGCATGTTCAGGAGTTAAAAGTAATTTTAGATAATGCTAAGAAGTATTTGCCATTTTTAAATGAAGAAGATGAATACGGAACAGTAGCAGACAAAATTGTGAGTATCGTACAATTTAGAATCCCATATTATGTAGGTCCACTTAGCACTCGTCATAAAGAACAGGGGGCAAATACCTGGATTGTACGTAAGCAGGAAGGACATATTTATCCGTGGAACTTTGAAGAAATGGTAGACTTGGAAAAGTCGAATAAAGAATTTATTCAACGAATGACAAATAAATGCACGTATCTTATTGGAGAAGATGTTTTACCGAAAAACTCGTTACTATATTCAAGATATATGGTGCTGAATGAACTGAATAATTTAAGAATCCGAGGAAATAAGATTTCTGTAAATTTAAAACAGGAGCTTTATAAAGAATTATTCTGTACGAAAGCCAAAGTTACCGGAAAAGTACTTCTTAATTATCTGAAGAAAGAGGATGCAGAGTTAACTTTAGAAGATCTTAGCGGATTTGATATGGATTTTAAATCCTCATTAACTGCGTATTTAGATTTTAAAAAGCAAATTTTAGGAGAAGAAATAGAGAAAGATAGATATAAAGATATAGCAGAAAATATTATCAAATGGAAAACAATATATGATGATGATTCCAAAATGATGAAAAAAATGATGGAGAGAGAATATCCAAATGTATTTAGCAAAGATCAGATCACAAAGATTTGTCGGTTTAAGTATAGTGGATGGGGAAATTTTTCTCTGCGTTTCTTGAATGGGATTCGTGGAGCGGATAAGGAAACAGGAGAAAGTTTTACAATTATAGAAGCTTTATGGAAGACCAATTATAATCTTATGCAGCTTTTAAGTAAGCAGTTTACTTTTAAAGAGGAAATTGATTCCATTAATGCAGAGAAAGTCGGAAAAATTGATAAAGTTAGTTATGAAAATACAGTAAAAGATTTGATTGTGTCTCCGGCTAATAAACGTGCAATATGGCAGACGATTCAGATTACAGAAGAGATTAAAAAAGTCATGAAATGTGAACCGGAAAGAATCTTTATTGAAATGGCACGAGGTGGAGAAAAAGAGAAAAAACGAACAGTTTCCAGAAAAACAAGATTGTTAGACTTGTATGCAGCTTGCAAAGATGATGTCCGGGATTGGACAAAAGAAATTGAAGGTAGAGAGGAACGAGAGTTTAACAGCAAGAAACTTTATTTGTATTATACCCAGATGGGAAGATGTATGTATTCTGGAGAAGAAATTGATATAGATGAATTAATGCAAAAAAACTCTAAATGGGACATTGATCATATTTATCCACAATCGAAAATTAAAGATGATAGTTTAGATAATATGGTCCTGGCGAAAAAGGAGATAAACAACAGTAAAAAGAATAAGTTATTATCATCAGATATTCGCATGAAAATGAAAAGCTATTGGAAAACACTATATAAAGGGAATTTTATATCCAAAAAGAAATATGATCGTTTAACTCGGACAGAAGATTTCACTGAGGAAGAGCTGTCTGGTTTTATTGAAAGACAGATAGTAGAAACAAGACAATCATCAAAAGCAGTGGCAGAATTATTAAATCGTTTGTATGAGCATTCCGAAATTGTTTATGTAAAAGCAGGTCTGGTTTCAGATTTTCGCCATGATAATCAAATGCTGAAATCGAGAAGAATCAATGATTACCATCATGCTAAAGATGCATTTTTAAATATTGTCGTTGGAAATGTTTATAATGCTAAATTCACATCCAATCCTAGAAAATGGATTAAGGCCAATAGAAATACCAATTATAGTATTCGACGGGTATTTGATTACAATGTAAAGCGCGGAAATATTATTGTCTGGCAGGGTGTGAAAGATGGTGGGCATACTATTGATGCTATCAGAAAGACAATGGCTCGAAACGATATTTTGTATACAGAATATACTTACTGTGATAAGGGAGAACTCTTTAATGCAACGTTAGTAAAAAAAGGAAATGATAAGGCAATCAATTTAAAGAAAGATCTTGATTCAGTAAAATATGGCGGATATAGCTCTCCAAAGACATCTGTATTTGCATTTATAGAATTTGATGGGCAAAGGAAAGAACGGAAAAACCATATTGTAGAAATCCCTGTGTATATTGTCAATATGGCAAACAGACAGCCGGATATAGTAAAAAAATATTTGGAGCGGAACAGAGGATACAAAAATGTTTTTGTGAAGAAATACCCGATTAAAAAGAATGCATTGATAAAGATAGATGGATATTTGGCAAGATTAAGAGGAGCTAACGAAAAAAATATCATGTTAAAAAATGCTGTACAGTTAGTTTTAAGTGATAAATACTGTGAAATGATAAGACGAGTAGAGAAGTATTTAGAGCATAATGTGCAGTATGAAGCCGAAGCTGTGTTTGAAGGTTTTAATCATGAAGATCTGAATAGCTTATATGATGAATTATCATTTAAATTAGGAAAGAGTATTTATAAAAAAAGACCGGCAAATCAATTCAACACTTTAGAAAAAGGAAAGAAACAATTCGCGGACATACAAAAATTAGGAGAAAAAGCAAGAATTATTAATGAATTACTTACAATGTACAGATGTGATGCAACGACAACAGCGAATCTTAAAGCAATTGGAGGAACAGCAAATGCTGGAAGTATGAAAATAAACAAGAATACATTGACTTCCAAAAGATTAGTATTAGTAAATCAATCTGTTACAGGCTTATTTGAAACAGAAGAGGATCTGGTATGAGTTGGAGAACAGTGGTTGTCACAGGTAATGCGAAGTTAGACTATAAGATGGATTATCTGGTGGTTCGGAAAGCGGAGACAACCACACGCATATTTATAAGAGAAATTGGCCTGTTGATTATTGAATCAACAGCTGTTTCTCTGACCACAATGTTGTTGAGCGAACTGGTAAAGAATAAAATAAAAATAGTATTTTGCGATGAAAAACATAATCCGCAGTCTGAAGTAATGCCATACTACGGAAGCCATGATACCAGTGCGAAAGTAAGGATCCAGATCCAATGGACAGAGGAAGCAAAAGAAAATATATGGACAGAAATTGTAGCTGAAAAAATAAAACAGCAGAGTGAGCATTTGAAGGAATATGGACTGGAAGTTTCCGCTGATATGTTAAGCCGATATATCGAAGAAATTGAATTGGGTGATAAAACAAACAGAGAAGGGCATGCTGCAAAGGTCTATTTTAATGCCTTATTTGGAATGGATTTTTCCAGAAGCAAAGATTGTCCGATTAATGCAGCATTGAATTATGGATATGGGATTTTACTATCTTGTTTTAACAGAGAAGTAATTTCCAATGGATATATTACTCAATTGGGATTATTCCATAACAATATGTTTAATCAATTTAATTTATCTTCTGATTTAATGGAACCATTTCGAGTTCTCGTTGACCATATTGTGGTAAAAAATAAGCCGGAAAAATTTGATACAGAAGAAAAAATGGATCTTGTATATATGTTAGAAGATGAAGTAATGATTGATGGAAAGCGACAGTATGTCAGTAATGCTATAAAAATATATTGTAAAAGTATTTTTGATGCATTGAATGAAAATGATGCTTCCTTAATTAAGTTTTATAAGATGATATGAGTTATAGATTTATGAGGGTAATTGTATTTTTTGATTTGCCAACGCTTACTTTAGAAGATAAAAAAGAGTATCGGGATTTTAGGAAGTTTCTTTTAAAAAGAGGCTTTGCTATGATGCAGGAAAGTGTATATAGCAAATTGGCATTAAATACGACGGTAGCAAATGGGATTGTGGCAAGTGTAAAAGAGTATAAGCCGAAAGACGGGCTTGTACAAATGCTTGTTATCACCGAAAAGCAGTATTCGAAAATGGAATATGTAGTTGGAGAAAAAAGTTCTACGATTATTGATTCAGACCAGAGGACGATTATAATATGATATTTGTTAGTCATCAGAATGGAATAGAAAGTGATTTGATAGCCGGAAAGATCAATGCACTTATTTTAGAGGATTCGGAAGAATATACTTTTTTAGTGGAGGCTTTATGGAATCAAATTCATAGGATAGAAGAAAAGTTACTTTTATATGGAAAAGACAAAGAATTACTTGATATGAGTAAGAAATGTGACATTATTTTTTCTCCAAAAGATTTGAACTTTCAAAATTCTAAAATTTCTAAAAAATTGTTTGCTTATCTTGCAGAGCAGATACAAATGAGAGAGCTCAATGATAAAATTATAAAAAATCAAACTGAATTATTACAACTTATGGATGAAGTAAAAAGTATTTCTGAATATCCGATTTGCATAGATGAAGAATATAGCGTTCCGAATATCTTAAAAAATGTAGGAGTAAAATTAGCAGAGCCAGAAGGAAGTTTCTGTGAAAAATTAACAGATTATGCCAAAATAAACTATGATTTCTTAAAAGTTAATATATTATTTCTGGTAGGATGCAAAGCTTATTTAAAAGAAAGTGATTACTACCATTTGGAAAAATGGACAGAATATCAGCAAATCACGATAGTTTTCATAGAAAATGATGATAGCAGATTGCCTTCTGGTATAAATAAGTATATAATGGATAAAGATAAGTGTGTTATACACTAAGCCATATGAAAATACAACATGCATTGTAGTGGCATGACTTGAAAATTGAGGTTTGAGAGTAGTGTAAATTCGTATGGTAATCAAACATAAATTGAAATCTTTTAAACATCCATTAAGTTTGAGAGTAGTGTAAATTCGTATGGTAATCAAACTGACGCGGCAAGGGCCTTACTAAAAGCTGGGTTTGAGAGTAGTGTAAATTCGTATGGTAATCAAACGCGAGAATCAAGGAGATTGAAGCTAGAACAGTTTGAGAGTAGTGTAAATTCGTATGGTAATCAAACTTGTTTGAAGACAACCAGGACGTGGGGTTTGTTTGAGAGTAGTGTAAATTCGTATGGTAATCAAACTGAAATGGAAAACAGTAGAGAGTAAGCGGGGTTTGAGAGTAGTGTAAATTCGTATGGTAATCAAACTTCTTCAACCGTAAGCACTGGTGCTAGAATATAAATAGTACAAGCCAAAATGAGAAATTCCAAATACATATAAGCATGGTATAATAGAGATATGCTGAAGGAGGATCTCATATGGCAAAGCAACATGACAAACAATTTAAACTTGATGCAGTCCAGTACTATCAGGATCACAAAGATCTCGGAGTACGTGGATGTGCAGAAAATCTTGGCATCGGATACAGCACATTAACAAAGTGGCTGAAAGACTTCCGGGAGTCCGGTGATATTCCGGTTCGTGGTTCTGGTAATTATGCATCTGATGAACAGAAGGAAATTGCCCGTCTCAGACGTGAATTACGTGATGCCAAAGATGCACTTGATGTATTAAAAAAAGCAATCAACATTCTGGGAAAATGACGGAAGCCATTTATCTCGAAGTGTCTGAGAAGACGGAGGCTGCCAAAAAGGCTGGACGCCGGGTTTCCGTCTCCGGAATGTTGAAATTTTTAGGCCTCTCACGCTCAGGATATCATGCCTGGATCCACCGCGTGCCTTCTGATACAGAAAAACGCCGTACAGCTGTAAAGGCAAAAATACAGGATATTTATGATGATTCCAAGCAGAACTACGGTGCTCCGAAAATTACGGTAGAACTGCGTAAAACCGGTGAAGTCATTTCGGAAAGAACCGTTGGTACATACATGCACCAAATGGGGATCCGTGCCCAGTGGAGCAAGCCATGGACAATCACCACAAAAGACTCTGATTTCAGCACTGAACTACAAAATATCCTTGATGAGCAGTTTAATCCTGATCGTCCGAATGTTGTCTGGTGTTCGGATATCACCTACATCTGGACAATAGATGGATTTGTCTACCTGACCAGTATTATGGATTTATTTTCCAGAAAAATCATAGCCTGGACGCTTTCAAAAACATTGGAAGTATCCTGCGTGATTGATACGATAAACAAAGCCAAAGCTCGCCGAAATATTGGACAGCCATTAATCATCCACTCAGATCGTGGCAGCCAGTGCGTTGCAAAGGAATATAAAAAAGCAACGGAAAACATGCAGCGCAGCTACTCGAAGAAAGCGTTTCCATGGGATAATGCATGCATTGAATCCTTCCATTCTATTATCAAACGTGAATGGCTCAATCGTTTTAAAATTCGCGATTATAAGCAGGCATACCGACTGATATTCGAATATCTGGAAGCTTTCTACAATACCAAACGAATTCACAGCCATTGTGACTATATGTCCCCAGATGAATTCGAACGAGTATATGAAAGAACGCACACTAAGGCGGAGCTTCTGGCAGGTTAAAATGGGGAGAAATTTCTCATTTTAACTTGTACTAAATCTTGACATAGGACCAGTTTAAGCGTCATAAGCTTTTCGGACAATAAAAAAGACCACGTTGTTAGCGTAGTCTTTGTAAACGTATTAAATTGTATTAAAAGAATGGTGTGATTTCCTTAATATCTTTCAGGAACTTCTTTGCTTTCTCCATAAGAGAGTTATCACACAAATATTCAATACCGTATGGCGTTATCCGGCACTCACTCATGTCAACCGGAACTTTTCCATTAACTCCATTGAGTGCCGCAAACTGAATACCAGTTATCAAATGCTCATCATACATGTTTGCGATGATGTAATTCCAATATTTTGCGTTCTTTGCTCCTATCAAAGAATTGTTATATTGAAGGAGTCGTGTGTCTACATCATTTCCATTCTTTAAGCACTGGTACAAATATGCTAAAATTTGGTATACGATTACATGATAATCATCTTTTGCCATACAAACCTCTTTTCTCAAACCGGTTTAATTCCGGGCATCATCTTTTGCAGATACCAGCGTTTTATTTCTTTTTCCAGTGCAATCTGTTTTTCGATTTGCCGTATCTCCTTATCAACCATTCCCATAGATTCGACAACGCAGTCCTGCACCGCTGCACCGCCTTGTCTTCGTGCCAGTCCAGCACAAAATGTTTTAACGTATGAAACTGCAAGCTAATTATCGCATCCTAGCTTGATGCCTTGTGTAATTTCAAAGTATTTTACACCCTCCACATAAGAAAAGCACCCTTTTTAGAGTGCTTTTAATCTACTATTTCAAATTCCTTTGGGATTCTGATTTCCTTAGCTTCATAGTAGCTTTCAAGATTATCAACAACGGACAACGGGTAGTCAGCAATTGTTCCTGTATTCTTATCAATTGTAATTGGTGTATTACCATAATCGGGTATGCCCGCGTCAAACATTCTACCAAAAAACAACCATTTGTCACCAAGGTTATATATCCCATCTATCCCGTTTTTATACCCTTGTTTCATAAGATTTTCTCTTGCCTTCTTGCAAGCCGTATTAAAATCTAACATTTCAATCACTCTTTCTTACATGCGTGTGATCCACGATCATTAATATCCAGATTATTTGTCTGTGCGTAACTAATATCCCCAGGGTTGCATTTTCTAAATATTTTTTCTACCTCATCTTCATTATAAACACAACCTCGTTGACTGTCAATAAATTGTATATCCCCATTAATGTTTTTTACATTAAATGAATGTCCTTGTCTTCTGACGGATGTGTGATAAATTCCATTCCTTTCTTTGTATAAAACAGCAATCTGCCCTCTACTGCCATTGCCCCACCGTTTTACGCTATTGACAATTTCTGAATATGCATCGTCCGTTTTCACTTTTTGAACACTTGGATTTACCCAACCCGAGAATGGATCATTACGCAGTTTCTTGTTTGCACCTCCAGCAAAAACAGCATAACCCCTTTCTCGCATTTCGTACGCTATTGTGCAGTTCACGCAGTTGATACTTGATTTTTGTGGATTAGTATCTATAGTCTTCTCACCTTCCCGCATCATTCTCCACGTTTTAGGAATTCCTTCATAAGACACCACCCGTGTCACATTCAAATATTTTTCCTTAAACTCTTCAAAATCCTTTGTTTTGTCAAGTCCAAAGAATTCCGCACGCTCTTTCAGTGTATCTAGTTCATCGTCGTCCAACGCCCATTTTGCACGTTGTAAGAGACAACACCGACAATTGCAGACATTCCTTGCAGAACCGCCAACACCGGGTGCATCCATCTTTTCACCACCAACATCGAACGGTTCATCTAGTTCCCTAATCTGCCCGTCTACAACCCTATGTTCATCCCTTGTACGTCCATCTAAGGTCGCGTCCCATTGTTTTACAACGTCTGCACCTTTTTTCTTTGCACCATACATTCCATCGAGAGCGGCTTCATTTTGGATTCTGTGTCCCTCTGTTCTAGCAATCCGAACTGCGTTACTGTGTGCCCGGTTGAAAGGACTATTCATTCCGACTGCAATCTTCGTTGCCATCTGATTCCATGTAGACCCATTTGTGATCCCCCTGGACAATTCTGCACGGATGGAACGCTTCAGATAATTTACATCCTCCCCCAAACGGTCGTATAGGTTTTTGGATAGCTTGCTATTTGTTTTGATAGCTTTTACAACCTGATCCTGTCTAATCGGTAACACCAGCGGTATCCCAGCGTCTACTTTCATACTATAAAACGTGCCAACATAACCGTTCTTATACGATTCTTCCAAATAATCATTTATGGTTGTAAATTGTCCGTCTTGCAGATCGTATAAAGCCGCGTCTATCTGGTCAAGTAGTCCCCGCGTAAGCGGGGGCAATCATCATAAATAGCGTCATATAAAAATTGACAGGAAGTCTTGTTTCAGAGCATGTTCCAATATATAATGTAAGACATAAAAACAAGAGAAATGGAAAGGGCGACTATGAGACGTAAAGACAGAGAAGTAACGGATTTTAATGAAATGATAAAAATTGTTGACGAATGCGAGGTGGTGCGCCTGGGGCTGGCTGATGGAGATTATCCATACATTGTCCCGGTGAATTTTGCTTACAGGGTAGAAGGGGAGCAGCTGTATTTTTATATTCATGGAGCGATGGCAGGCAGGAAGTATGAGATGCTTCGTAAAAATCCCGTCTGTTCTTTTGAGATGGATGTGCCGATTGGTATGGAGTGCATTGCCGAGGCAAAAGATGTGACGATGCGCTATAAAAGTGTGATGGGAAAGGCCAAAGCTGTTTTTTTGGAAGGAGAAGAAAGGCAGGAAGCGATCGACAAGATTATTATGGCAAGGCATAAGGAGACAGAGTCTTTTGAGTATAAACGGGAGACGGTAAAACACACAGCGGTAGTGATGTTTACCGTGACAGAAATGAGTGCGAAGGCAAACCCGGTTCATGGCGGGGCAGATGTTTAAAGAAGATTTTGTAATGGAGTGATAAGAGAAGGCGGCGGCTAGAGCTACCTTCTGTTCGATTCACATAAAAATGCAGCGTATGACGGAGGATGAAATGAAACCATTAAGTATCAAGACACAAAATTTTACAGATTCGGTGATCCGAAGGATGACAAGAGTCTCCAATCAATTTGGGGCAGTGAACTTATCGCAGGGATTTCCGGATTTTGACCCGCCCAAAGAGATTACGGAGCGGTTACGGGAGATTGCACCGCATGGGCCACATCAATATGCATTAACCTGGGGAGCACAGAATTTCAGGGAAGCACTTGCCAGAAAACAGGAGCATTTTTCCGGGATGAAATTTGATCCGGACCGGGAGATGGTCGTGACCTGCGGCAGTACGGAAGCAATGATGGCTTCCATGATGACGATCTGTAATCCGGGAGATAAGGTGGTTGTTTTCTCTCCTTTTTATGAAAATTATGGGGCAGATGCCATTTTGTCGGGTGCCCAGCCGATTTACGTACCACTGGTTCCTCCGGATTTTACATTTGATGCCGATCTTCTGGAAAATGCGATGAAGCAGGAAGGAGTGAAAGCGTTAATTTTGTGTAATCCGTCGAATCCCTGTGGTAAAGTGTTTACTTATGAGGAGTTGAAGGTGATTGCGGATCTGGCCATTCGATATGACCTTTACGTGATCACAGATGAGGTGTATGAGCATATTTTGTATCAGCCGCACAGACATATTTACATGGCTTCTTTGCCAGGAATGCGTGAGCGGACGATCATGTGTAATTCTCTGTCGAAAACGTATTCGATTACGGGATGGCGCATTGGGTATGTCATTGCATCCCCGGAAATTATCGACAGGGTAAAAAAAGTCCATGATTTTCTGACGGTTGGAGCGGCTGCCCCATTGATGGAGGCAGTTGTGACGGGATTGAATTTTGGGGATGAGTATTATATTGGATTACAGGAGCATTATACCCAAATGAAGAAGATTTTTGTTGGGGGACTGGAAAGAATCGGGTTGAATTTTACAGATCCTCAGGGTGCATACTATGTCATGGTGGATATTGGTGAATTTGGTTATGACGATGACGAAACCTTCTGTTTGGATCTCGCACAAAAAGTGGGAGTGGGTGCGGTTCCGGGATCCTGTTTTTTTAAAGAGGATATCCGCCATTACATTCGGTTTCATTTTGCAAAAAAAGAAGAGACCCTGTATGAGGCATTGAATCGTCTGGAAACAATCAGGGAGAAAATGAAAAGATAGATAGATTTTGAAAAAAATTGAGGGAAAAAAGAAAAGAATGAACTCCTGCGGGCAGGATTCTTTCTTAATAGAAAGGAAAAGGATTCCCGGGCATCTGCAGATCATGCAGTCCGGGAATCCTTTTTTGGTTAAAACCAGAGACTATCTTGCAGCGATGATTTCTACGAAAATTCCATCGGGATCTTTGATAAAGAAATAATCCCTGCCCAGTCTGCCATGGGAGATAACGGGCTTGGTGGTGACAAGGCCAATTTCCAGTAAGTGATCGGCTGCTTCCTGCAGATCCTTTACCCATAATCCCATGTGTTTGGAGCCTTTGACTTTCAGGTCGGTGTTGAGTTCTTTGCAGTGATCTGGAAGGGCACTGCTGTCCGGATAGCAGAACATTTCCAGGATGAAGCCGCTGTTACTCATTTGGACGATCCGCACGGAGCCGTCCTCGGCAGTCCAGTCTTTGGTGATGTAAAAATTTAATTTGGAATAAAATGCGATGCTTTTGTCTGCATCTTTTACGCTGATGGCGTAATGGTCAATATGAAACATGATTAGTTCCTCCTATAATGATTTCAGGTAACGTATTTCGTCCGGTGGCAGTTCTTTCATAGATAAAAGTAGTGAATGCCAGGTCATTTTTGCGGCTTGTTCTAAGACTTCCATGCGGTAAAAGGCCTGAAGCAGATCCTTTCCTGTAGTCAGTACCCCGTGATTCTCCAGTAAGATGACGTTGTCCGTTTTGGATACCCTGGCCACTTCTTTGGCAAGATCCAGCGTTCCCATCATCTGATATTTTGCAATGCCGACATGCTTGATGTTCTTGCAGGCTTCCGATGTGAAAGTTAGATTGATTTCTTTCTCGGATGCGGAAAACATGGTGGAGTAGAAGGGGTGGGCGTGAATCACCGCATTGACATCCGGCCGTTGCTGGTATACCATCACATGCATCATATATTCCATGCTTGGTTCATGTCTCCCGGCGAGGACTTCGCCTTTGGTGTTTAAAATGACCAGATCGCTTAAGGTGAGACAAGCTTTATCGATACTGGATGGGGTAATGATGATCTTTCCGTCATCGGTTTTGTAGCTGATATTCCCTCCCAAACTGGTGGTAAGGTTCGCATCACATAGTCTTTTCATGAAATAGATTATTTGGTTTTCCATGGTTCGCCTTTCCTTAGGTAACATAATCATTTACCTAGAATACATTTGTCTTTCCTGTTGTTTTTCGTAACATACCATTCCTTATTCTTATCATAAATTTATACAAAAAATATGTCAAGATAGTTTCTTGCAATGTAATTATATAACAAGGTTTTTCAGGGGAAGATTTTTTGGTGAGGAAAGCTTGACAAGGGGAATCTGTGTAGAGTAAACTATATTCTGTTGGAAAAAGACCGGGATATCAGAGAAGAGTCCAAATCTGAATCCCGGTTTTCTTTTTATGTTACAGGGCACTTCGTTTCTGTGGCATAAAAACGCTCCGCGAGGATGCGAATCGATTGATGAATCAGGATGGAAGAATACAGATGGCTGTGGAGAGAGCAGATAGTCATCCATACAGAAAGGAAACCTGTGAATGGAGAAAAAAGGAAAAAATATTGATCGGAATGGGATGACCAGGATTCGCTCTGTTTTCTGTTATACCGAAGCCTGGGGAGAAAAATATATCAGGAAGATCTGTTTTAATTTGAGAATCTGTGCCCTGTGGATCGCGATGTCTGTGCTGACGGGGCTGATCGTAGGGGCATTCAGCAGTGCATTTGCTTTTTGCCTGGCGAAGGTGACAGGATTGCGGGAAGAATTTCCATATTTGCTGTATTTCCTGCCTGTCGGAGGCGTCGTTATTGTTTTTTTGTACCATTTATTCGGGGCACAGGAAGATAAAGGGACCAATGCCGTGTTGAATGCTGTCCATAAACAGGATCAGGATGTTCCGGTCGGCATGGCACCTTTGATTTTTATTGCCACGATCATCACCCATCTTTTTGGAGGTTCTGCCGGCCGTGAGGGGGCTGCGTTGCAGATGGGGGGAAGTCTTGGCAATACGATTGGGAGATTATTTCGTATGAAAGAAGGGGATCGGAAGATCCTGGTGATGAGCGGAATGAGCGCGGCGTTTTCGGCCGTGTTTGGAACGCCTCTTGCTGCCGCTATTTTTCCTATGGAAATGATCAGTGTGGGAATTATGCAGTATGCCGCACTGGTTCCCTGTGTGTTTGCTTCGATTGTGGCCAATCAGTTTGCGGTGAACCTGGGGATTAATCCGGAGGCCTTTACGATCAAAGAAATCCCGGCACTGACGCTGGACAGCGGGGGTAAGATTGTGCTGCTCGGCATTCTTTGTGCCGGCCTCAGTGTGGTATTTTGTATTTTTCTGAAAGGTGCGGGAAAATTTTATCATACATTTTTAAAAAATGCGTATCTGCGCGTCATCGTCGGAGGAATCCTGGTGATACTCCTGACGGTGCTGATTGGCAGCCGGGATTATAATGGGGCCGGAACGGATATGATCGCCAGGGCGATCGCGGGGAATGCACCGCCCTATGCTTTTTTTATGAAAATAGTGTTTACTGCCCTGACGCTGGCCGCCGGATATAAAGGCGGTGAGATTGTCCCTGCATTTTTCACAGGGGCATCTTTTGGGTGCCTTTTTGGACATGTGGCCGGGTTGTCTCCCTCTTTATGTGCCGCGGTTGGCATGCTGGCAGTATTTTGCGGTGTCACGAACTGTCCCATCGCATCGATGTTGATCGGATTTGAGCTGTTTGGATTCGAGGGGGTCATTTATCTGCTGATCGCGATTTCCATCAGCTATATGCTGTCCGGATATCGGGGATTATATAAAGAACAGATTATCGTCTATTCCAAATATCATCCGAAGTATATCAACCGCTATTCCGGGGATGAGACATTCGATGGTGCCGATTATGAAGAATAAACAAGAAACTGGAAAAGAAAGGAACAGGTAACAAAAAATTATGGAACAGGAACAACGTATCAAAATGGAGAATGGATTGATCTGGATCTTGGCACTGGCGTCCCTTGTGTTGCTGATCGTCACTTTTATCCCGATTGGGATGCTTTCGGATAAGGTGAGTGCTTATATGGAAATGAGCAAAATGGTGGCGAGGGTATTCTGTGTCATTATGATCGTGGTATGTACCCAGCTTATGCTCAGAAAATATATGGCATGGTTGATTGCCGTCATTATCTCCATTATTAACATCGTCCGTGGGCTTGCAGGATTTCATCACACCTACCGACTGGTGCTGGTGGCAGTCGGAGCAGTCGTATTATTGATGCTTTACTATTTCAAAGAGGATTTTTGCTGTCCGGCATCGAAAGCTTCCATGAAAAAAGCACTCGGCTTTCTTGTGCTTGCGATGGTTGGGATTGTTGCCAATGCCAGTCTGAGTTTTTATTATATGAGTCTGACAATGCATCGTGTCGTATCGATGAAAGAAAGCTTTTCCAATGGAATCGCTATTCTTTTTGGGGTAAGCACGATTCCGGGCGGAAGCGGGGTTCACTATTTTGAAAGCCTGATTTTCTTTTTCAGCTGGCTCTGTATTGCAGCAGCGATTTTCCATGCAGTGCGCCCGTGGCTGATCGAGAAGAAAAAGGGGAAAGCCGAGATACAGCATGCGAGGACATTGTTGAATCTGTACAGCCAGAATCCTGCCGCCTATTTAACGCTGGAAGAAGATAAAACATTATTTTTCGGACAGAAAGTGGATGGAGTCATTCCTTATGGGGTCGTCCATAATGTGGTTGTGATGAACGGGGATCCGGTCTGCGCACCGGAGGATTTTCCGGAGCTTCTGGCAGAATTTAAAGAGTTCTGTCAAAAAAGCGCACATCAGTTATTTATTTTAAATGCAACCGACTGCTTTTTGGAAGAATATAAAAAACAGGGTTTTGGTTTTGCAAAATGTGGGGAAGAAGCCCGTTTTAATTTGGATGAATATGAGATTAGCGGGAAAAAAGGGCAGAAAATGCGCATGAATATCAACCATGCTAAAAAGGCCGGCGTGACCGTGGAGGAATATAAGCTCCACGAAAAAAGAGATCCGGAGATAGAAAAAGAAATCAACCGTATTTCGGACGAATGGCTGGAAGGCAAAAAGACCTCACTTCTCCAGTTTGTATTAGGAACGGTCGGACTGGAAGATCCGATGGATAAACGCTACTTTTATGCAAGAAATGCAGAAGGAAAGATCGTGGCATTCATTGTCTTTGTGCCGTTCATGGGACTTGACGGCTATATGGCGGATGTGACGCGGCGTGGAAAAGATGCACCGGGAGGGGTGATGGAGTATATCATATATGAAGCATTCCAGGTATTTAAAGAAGAGGGAGTCAAATACGGAAGCCTTGGGATTGCCCCTCTTGCCGGACTGGATGAAAAAAGTGGAAATCTGGTGGAAAGGCTGTTGAGCTTTGTGTACCGCCATTTAAATCAATGTTATGGATTCCGGGATCTCTACCGTGCGAAGAAAAATTACAGCCCGAATGAATGGCTGCCTTCGTATTATGTTTATATGCCGTCGATCCCGACCCCAGCTATGTTTTATGCGATCGTGAGGATCCAGAATCCGTCTGGTATGCTGGATTATATCAAATCTTTTATCCGAAACAGATAATTACGGTGTGTTCTCAGGTTTTCTCAGGAAAACACAGGACAATGGGAAGAAGGCCATGATAAACGGACGGATCGATTTATGAAGAAGAGAACAGCAAAAAACGGATACATTTTAATTCCGGACGGACAATTATACTACGAAAGATACGGGGAAGGATTCCCTGTAATCTTACTGCATGGCAACGGGGAGAATCACTGTGCGCTTTTGTCCTATGTCCGGGAACTGCGGGAAGAAAATTATCAGATCATCCTGATGGACAGCCGGGGGCATGGGCGTTCCGAGCTGAATATTCAGGCTCTGAAGAAAACGATGAATTCGAAGGATATGGCGGAAGATATCTTTCAGCTGATGAAAAAACTCCGGCTGAAAAAAGCGGTATTATTTGGATTCAGTGATGGGGCCAATACGGCATTGGAATTTGCGGCTCTGTATCCCAAACGGGCACATGCTGTGGTGGCAGTAAGCCCGAATGCAGAGCCGGAAGGCCTGCGGCTGCCGGTACGTCTTTTCTCAAAACTGGGGTATCATATGGACAGCCTGATCTGTGAACTGCTATCCCGGAAGGGGAGGCTGGAAGGGCTGTTGGGGAGATATATGCAGCAATTGAGGTTTTATCACAGGCTTTTGCTTGATTCGCCCCATCTTAGCAAAGAAAAGTTACATAAAATTACCTGTCCGGTTTTAATGATGGCAGGAACGAAGGATCTGATTAAAGGAGACCATATCCGGTGGATGGACCGACAGATGAAAAACTGCCATACGATCTGGGTAAAAGGAGCTTCTCATTTATCCTTTTACCACCGGATCAGCTGGTATCTGCCTGTGATCAAAGATTTTTTAAAGGAAAATATAAAAGAAAATCAGTAAAGATGCACGTTATTCGAAACAATAGGAGGAAAAAATGGAAAAACAGGAAAAACAGGGATTTTTGAAACGTAAAAATGTGGAAATTTCTTTTAAGAGATACGGGATTGACGCCATGGGAGCGATGGCTTTGGGATTATTCGCTTCTCTTTTGATCGGGACGATCATCAAGACCGTTGCAGAAAATGTCAGTTCCCAGGAATTGATGACAGCCTTGTCTGCTTTGTCCGGAGCCGAGCTGTCTTCGAAGGTGGCAGCATTGGGACAGCTGGATCAATTCTGCTGGATCCTGTGGCAGATCGGAAACTATGCGGTTGCAGTGACGGGGGCGGCAATGGCCATCTCCATCGGTAACGCACTGCAGGCACCGCCTCTGGTTCTTTTTTCGCTTTGTGCTGTAGGGCAGGCAACCAATACTCTTGGAGGTTCCGGCGGCCCTCTGGCTGTTTTGTTTGTGGCCATCATTGCCTGTGAGGTAGGAAAACTGGTATCAAAAGAAACCAAAATCGATATCATCGTGACACCGGCAGTGACAATCATCGTCGGTGTTGCCTGCGCCATGGTGCTGGCACCGATTTGTAAGGCTCTGTGCGATTCCCTGGGAGTCTTCATCGGCTGGGCAACCAACCTGCAGCCATTCTTTATGGGAGTTATCATATCTGTGATCGTCGGAATCTGCCTGACCCTCCCGATCAGTTCCGCGGCAATCTGTGCGGCAGTCGGAATCAGTGGAGGTGCTGTACTGGCCGGATTAACGGATGGAAGTGTGACGATGGAAGTGTGGAACGGCCTTGCACTGGCAGGAGGAGCTGCCACGGTCGGCTGCTGCACACATATGCTTGGATTTGCGACGCTCAGTTATCCGGATAATGGAATCGGTGGGTTTGTTGCACAGGGGCTTGGTACTTCCATGCTGCAGGTTCCGAATTTGATGAAAAAACCGATTCTGTGGCTCCCGTCCGTCCTCTCCTCAGCCATTCTTGGTCCGATGGCCACCTGTATCTTCCAATTAAGAAACAATGGGGCTGCCGTATCTGCCGGAATGGGAACCTCCGGTCTGGTTGGCCCGATCGGGGTCATTACTGGCTGGGCGAATCTCCCGAAAGGTTATTCCGTCGGAATCAGGGATTGGGCTGGATTGATTTTGCTGTGCTTTGTCTTGCCGATTCTCCTGAACTGGGCCATTGGTAAAATCATGAGGAAGAAAGGCTGGATCCAGGAGGGAGATTTAAAAATCAATCTCGGATAATACAGGACTCGTGAGCGAGTCCTGACTTGAGCTTTTGTTGTCTATCTCATAAACAGAGACTGCCGCATGCAGTGCAATTCATACTTGATATAGCCAGGAACAACTTGTAATCTGTCTATATTATGTATGGATGTGCGTCGTGTGACAGCCTCTTTTTTATATCTTGATTCTTGCTGCGGTATCTTTTCCCAGGGCGAGCCGTCTTCCATTGACGGCAACGATCACGTTGCCAAAATAAGAAGAAATGACTTTAATTTCCGCACCTTGGATCAGTCCGTTTTTCTTTAAGTTCTCCATCTGATTGTCATTGAGAATACACCATTTGATCGTATAGCATGTATTTAAGGATGCCTGAAATAATGAAAGCATCTTTATTCCCCCTTTCTGCTTATGGAACGGTCTCTTCTGTTCACAATTTTTGTATTGTTTCTATTCTATCACATCGAATTCGTTAATACAATTAAAAAAAATAAGTTTTTTTATCTGGTAATTTCTATAAGTTTTTCCTGTTGTACATTTATTAGAAACAACTAATTGCAGTTTAAGGGGTGCGACATATGGTAACTCAGACTAATTAATTCGTTTTTTTTGATGCTATTTTACGCTATTCTACATTTTTAAATGCTTCATCCGCTGGTAACTTCTTTGTTTCAGATGTCATTTCATGTATCTTCTGTGCTATTCTACATTTTTAAGTGCCTCATCCATCGGCACCTTCTTTATTTTATGATATTCCAGAATGGCGACGACCATATAGGCGGCGGCTCCCGCAACAAACATCCAGAAATAACTCATTGGATCAATGTAGAGGGTGATCCATCCGGTCATACTCATAAGCATCATCTGCCGGAAAATAAACTTCATAAGCACCGTTTCGATCGGAAAGCTTAAGAGGATACAAAGAACGACCACCAAAGATGTGGAGAAAATGTATAGCCGGCTGATTTCTTTGTTATTGTAACCGAGGATTTTTGCCATGGAGATGGACTGGGCATTTTTTTCTATGATAATTTTTGACAGCAGATAAATCAGTACCAGGAAAATCGCGATGGCGAAGGCATTCACCATGCCCATCCGATTTCCAATGGAAACATCCAGCTGCCGGGAAATTTTGCTCAGCGCATCAATGTCGATGACGGAACTGATATATTTCCCATTAATATCGGTAATTTCCGACTGGGAGAAATAACCGTTGTAATAATCCGAGCCGAGATCAAATAGCTGATTGAGCTGGTTCTGATCCATGAAAAGGCACAAGGCACCATTGTAATCATAAATCCCTTTGATTTCAAAGGTGTAGGTATACTTCTCATATTTTTCTTTTAACGTGATGGTATCTCCGGGCTTTAAAAGATATTTATCTGCATAGGCAGAAGAGATATACACCTGATTTTTTTCGGTAGTAATTTTTCCCTTTTGTAAAGGAATCTTGATATATTTGCTGTCGGTTTTGATTCCGTAGAGGACGATTTCTTCACTCTTATACTGTTTTGACACGGTGTCCAGGGAATACGCGGAAAATTCTTCCGCATCCTCGTTGCCTGTCTTTGCGCCAAGGGAATATTCCAGCAGGGAAAAGAGGCTGGAAATTTTATTTCCACTTAGGGCACTGGTCGGGACGGAGAGCATATATTGATACTTTGCCAGCATATTCTGCTGGATTTCCATCTGATAATGGTCCAGGGCAGACGGGAGCATCAGGCCGAAAAACAAAAGAAGATTGGCGAAGATGATTCCGATGAACAGTACAATATAATTACTGAAGTTCTGGAAAATGACCCGGAGGCGGAATCTGGAAAAGAAAGGAATCTTCGGGCTTAAATGCAGTGCCCTTTTCTGTTTTCGTCTCGATAAGTCTTTTCGCAGGAATTGAAGCGGGGACAGTTTGAGTTTCTGGTGCAGGATGCCATAATTGATCACGATCATGATCAGTACCGGAATGACGGTCGTCATGACGAAGGCCTCCGTGTTCCAGATGGTGGTATAGGTTGGAAGGCTGTAGCTTCCATAGTACATATCGGCGCAGATGTCCTTAAAAAAGGTATAGCCAAGGATATTCCCAATCACAGCCCCCAGGAATGTCACGAGAATCGGCATGGCCATGTAATGCCGGATCAATTCGTTTCTGGTATAGCCGGAAGCGCGGAGTGTCCCGATGACACCGGATTCTTTGCGTATGGTATTGCTTGCAGTGATTCCGAAAACGAATGCCATAATCAAAATGACGATATAGAGCAAAATGATCACCATGGATCGGTCGCTTCCGAGATCATCACCGGTAAAGTGAATTGCCTGGTTCGTATATTGGGGAATGAAGGATTCCAGAGTGATATGTTTGCCGATTTCTTCCAGGAGATCTTCGGACATTTTCTTTTCCTGGGTTTCGGAGGACGGTTTTTTATGGTAGGTCCAGGAATAATTATACTGAACCTGGTTTTGGTTCAGCGAGGAAAATTCCTCCGGTGTCACGATGGCTACCCCAAATTTGACGGAATCAAACATACTGTCATTATTATTCTGGAAAAGGGCACTGTAGTCCGAGAGGGCGACCAGCCCGGTAATCTTCCATTGCTTTTTTCCGCTTTGCAAGACATCACCGAGCGAGAGCTTGTTATTATCCGCATACATCCGGTCAATGGCGATCTCCCCTGTTTTTGACGGAAACGCCCCTTTCATCAGACAGACCCGGTTTACCTTTTCCCGATTTTTAAAAATACGTAAGGTGTTTCCGTTGGAGAGATTTTTTTCAATGTAAAAATTCTCATAGATTGTTACATCGTTTTTTTCGATTTCCTCCTTCTGATTTTGATAAAGTTTATCAGAGGAAAGAAAATTGCCATCTTCGATATTATACTTTTGGAAACTGTTATTGTAGGCTGTGATCATACTTCCGGCTGCTACGAGAAAACCGGATACGAACCCGATGGTTGCTACCATGAGGATGAAGACCACCAGATATTTTCCAAATTCCTGGCGGAGTTCCCGCGGGAGCCGCTTTCTTAAAGGATTTTTCATCGCTGTCTCCTTACCAATATAATTCTGTGGCGGAAAGTTTCTTTTCATTGATATAATCCCGCCGGATCATACCGTCCCGGAGTTTTACCACGCGGTCCGCCATATCCTTAATCGCATCGTTATGTGTGACCATAATCACGGTGTTGCCATATTTTTGGTTCACGGTTTCGATGAGTTTCAAAATCTCTTTGGACGTGTTGTAGTCCAGTGCGCCGGTCGGTTCATCACACAAAAGGATATCCGGATTTTTTACAATGGCCCGGCCGATGGCGGTCCGCTGCTGCTGCCCGCCGGAAAGCTGATTGGGGAGTTTGCGCTGATGGTCATAAATTCCTAATGTGTGGAGAAGCTCTTCCACATCAAGAGGCTGGTCACTTAAGTAGGCCCCCACTTCGATATTTTCCCTTACCGTGAGATTGGGAATCAGGTTATACATTTGGAAAACATATCCCAGATGTTTTCTTCTGTATAGGGAAAGCTTTTTTTCGTTCATATTTTCCAGACGTTCCCCGTCAATACATATGCTTCCCTCATCTGCCCCGTCGATTCCCCCAATAATATTTAAAAGAGTTGATTTTCCGGAGCCGGACGGCCCCAGAAGAACGCAGATCTCCCCTTTTTCTATCTCCAGATTCAGCCCTTTTAGCACATCCACATGGCTGCTCCCGGAACCAAAGGATTTTTTTATTCCCTTTATCTCTAAAAACATATTGATCTTCCTCCCAACTGTTGTAATCTGTGATTACTTTCATGTTAGTTGCAACTTACCAAAATGTCAATATATTTTTCTTCATAAAAATCTTTGTGAAAAATATGGCATTTTCACAGGATTTATGTTATACTCAAAACGTGCGCATATTAGGCGTTAA
Source organism: Bacteroidaceae bacterium (assembly GCA_963626755.1). Lineage (GTDB taxonomy): Bacteria > Bacillota > Clostridia > Lachnospirales > Lachnospiraceae > Anaerobutyricum. The sequence continues at coordinate 20,630 of CAVFXN010000030.1, read as the reverse complement.
AAGTAATGTAGATATTTTTTTAAGGAGGAACAACGATGGCAAAATGGGTTTATCTGTTTACGGAAGGCGATGCCACAATGAGAAATCTTCTTGGTGGTAAAGGCGCGAACCTGGCCGAAATGACAAACATAGGCTTACCAGTACCACAGGGATTCACAATCACTACGGAAGCTTGTACACAGTACTATGAAGACGGACGTGAGATTAATGATGAGATTCAGGCTCAGATTAATGAACATGTTGCAAAGATGGAAGAGATCACAGGAAAGAAATTCGGTGATAAAGAGAATCCACTTCTCGTATCTGTTCGTTCTGGTGCTCGTGCTTCTATGCCAGGTATGATGGATACCATTCTGAACCTTGGTCTTAATGAGACGGTTGTTGAGACGATCGCAGCCAAATCCGGAAATCCACGTTGGGCATGGGATTGCTACAGAAGATTTATCCAGATGTATTCCGACGTAGTTATGGAAGTTGGTAAAAAATATTTTGAAGAACTGATTGACAAGATGAAAGCAGAAAAAGGTGTGAAACAGGACGTTGACCTTACTGCAGAAGATTTAAAGAAACTGGCTTCCCAGTTCAAGGCAGAATATAAAGCAAAACTTGGGGTAGATTTCCCGGATGATCCGAAGGAACAGCTGATGGGAGCTATCAAAGCCGTATTCCGTTCCTGGGATAACCCACGTGCGAATGTATACCGCCGTGACAATGATATCCCTTACAGCTGGGGTACCGCTGTTAACGTACAGAGCATGGCATTTGGTAACATGGGTGATGACTGTGGTACCGGTGTGGCATTTACCCGTGATCCTGCTACAGGAGAAAAGAAACTGATGGGTGAGTTCCTGACCAACGCACAGGGCGAAGACGTAGTAGCCGGTGTCCGCACCCCTATGCCGATCGCTCAGATGGAAGAGAAATTCCCTGAAGCATACGCTCAGTTTAAACAAGTTTGTAAAACACTGGAAGACCACTACAGAGATATGCAGGATATGGAGTTCACTGTTGAAAACAAGAAGCTTTACATGCTGCAGACACGTAATGGTAAGAGAACAGCACAGGCTGCTTTAAAGATTGCCTGTGATCTGGTAGATGAGGGAATGAGAACCGAAAAAGAAGCGGTTGCTATGATCGACCCTCGTAACCTTGACACCTTATTACATCCTCAGTTTGATGCAGCAGCATTAAAAACAGCGGTTCCGATGGCAAAAGCACTCGGTGCATCCCCAGGAGCTGCCTGCGGTAAGATCGTCTTCACAGCAGAAGATGCCAAAGAATGGGCTGCAAAGGGAGAAAAAGTAGTTCTTGTTCGTCTGGAAACTTCTCCAGAAGATATTGAAGGTATGAAGAGTGCACAGGGAATCCTGACTGTCCGCGGTGGTATGACTTCCCACGCAGCAGTAGTTGCCCGTGGTATGGGAACCTGCTGTGTATCCGGATGCGGCGATATCGTTATGGACGAAGAAAACAAGAAGTTCACCTTAAATGGAAAAGAATTCCATGAAGGAGATGCTATTTCCTTAGACGGTTCTACCGGTAACATTTATGATGGAATCATCCCTACTGTAGATGCAACCATCGCCGGTGAATTCGGACGTATCATGACATGGGCAGATAAATACAGAAGAATGGCTGTCCGCACAAATGCAGATACCCCATCCGATGCAAAGAAAGCCCGTGAACTTGGTGCACAGGGAATCGGTCTTTGCCGTACAGAGCATATGTTCTTCGAAGGAGACAGAATTGACGCATTCCGTGAGATGATCTGTTCCGATACTGTAGAAGAAAGAGAAGCTGCCTTAGATAAGATTCTTCCATACCAGCAGGGAGACTTTGAACAGTTATTCGAGGCAATGGAAGGTGATCCTGTAACCATCCGTTTCCTGGATCCTCCTCTGCATGAGTTCGTGCCTCAGACAGAAGAAGACATCAAGAAACTTGCAGACGCACAGGGCAAATCGGTAGAAACGATCAAAGCACTGATCAACGGTCTGAAAGAATTTAACCCGATGATGGGTCATCGTGGATGTCGTCTGACGGTTACTTATCCGGAAATTGCCGTAATGCAGACCAAAGCGGTTATCCGTGCAGCAATCGCTGTTCAAGCAAAACATGCAGACTGGACGATTGTACCGGAAATCATGATCCCATTAGTAGGCGAAGAAAAAGAATTAAAATATGTGAAGAACATTGTTGTAGAGACAGCAGACGCTGAAATCAAAGCAGCAGGTGTTGACATGAAGTATGAAGTAGGTACCATGATCGAGATTCCTCGTGCTGCATTACTGGCAGACGAAATCGCAAAAGAAGCAGAATTCTTCTGTTTCGGTACGAACGACTTAACTCAGATGACCTTCGGATTCTCTCGTGATGATGCAGGTAAGTTCCTGGAAGCATACTATGACACCAAGATCTTCGAGAACGATCCATTTGCTAAGCTTGACCAGAAGGGTGTCGGCAAGTTAATGGAGACAGCTGTGAAATTAGGAAAAGGCGAAAGGGCAAGCTTACACTGCGGTATCTGCGGTGAGCACGGCGGTGACCCATCTTCCGTAGAGTTCTGCCATAAGATTGGTCTTGACTATGTTTCCTGTTCTCCATTCCGTGTGCCAATTGCCAGACTGGCAGCAGCACAGGCAGCAATCGCTGAAGAAGATCAATAGAAGAGCATGCTTGATCAGGTAATTGTCCAAGCATAAAAAATGACCTTGATGGTTCTGTAGAGTATGAGGATTCTTCCTCAGAAATACAGACCCTCAGGGTCTTTTTTTGCTACATCAATCTACTTTATCAGACAGAATAAATCCGTTAATTTAATGCTCTGAGAGCGAGTCTTAACAAGGGGGAGAATGAGGATGAATGATAATAAACTTGATGCCCGTTTCTATCCGGAAGTATATCAGGCCGTAGCAGGTGAGGATTATATAGTGTATGCTTACTTAAATGATGGCAGCATGAGAAAATTCGATGTGGAACCATTGATAAAAAAAGGTGGAATTTTCAAGAAGATTGAAGATAAAAATATTTTTAAAAACAAGCTAACTGTTTTGAATGGTACAGTGGCATGGGATATCGCAGGAAATCGTAATGAATATGAATGCATTGATATTGATCCGATGACCATCTTCCGGAGTCCAATTGTTTCTGATATTCCAGAAATCTGACACCTGAAACAAGTTCTTTTCTGGAAAAAAGACCCTGCAGATCTGTAGAAATAGAGATCCCCAGAGTCTTTTTTTCAAATGTTCTGATAAAACGTGAACAGTTGACTAATTGAATGGAACGTTGTACGTAACAGAGTCACACTCAGGTGTGCTCTTGTTATCAAACATACAAATTACTGCGCAATTCTTAGGGCAACCGCCACTGGTTCGGATAATATCCTCCGCATCGAAGGAAATGACCTCGAAGATTGGCTTTTCAAAAGATTTTTTCACCATATTTTTTACTCCTTTCTTTTAGTTGAGTGTCGTTAGTACTAATACCATACAATAAATTTTATGTATGTTGCGTCAAAAAAATTATAGACTCGACCCTCAAATAATTGATTTAAATTATTATAACACTATTATGATTTCTGGTCAATGAAAAAACAGACTCAGAAATTTTATTTCAGAGCTTGGAGTACGAGAAAAATTTACCTTTAAAAGACGGCGGAAGGAAGGCCTTTGAAAGAAAATGAAAAAAAAGCTTGACCAAAACAAAGAGAGATATATAAAATAGGGGATGGTATGAAAGTATAATCGATGAAAGAAAAACACCTTGTTTTCAGGGTTTTTATAGGAGAGCTGAGGCTTTACTACAGATAAAAAGCAGGAAGATAAAGGAGTAAGATACAAAATGGAACAAAGGAAACAAAGGAGATTACAAAGGCTCAGAGTAGGAATTGATGTGGGATCCACCACGACAAAAATAGTAGTGCTTGGGAATGATGGGGAAGTATTATTTGCGGATTACCGCAGACATCATTCGAATCAGCTCCAGAGTGTGGAGCGGGCACTGCACCTGGTGGACGGTCAGTTCCCAAATGAGTCTTTTTGGGTGGCAATGACTGGTTCCGGTGCGAAAAGTCTTGCAGAAGAATTGCAAATTCCTTATGTACAGGAGGTAGTAGCCAATTCCATTGTCTTAAAAACACAGTATCAGGAGATTGGAACGGCAATCGAACTGGGTGGTCAGGATGCCAAAATTATCTTTTTTCAAAAAGATAAAAATACCGGAGAACTGAAGGTCTCCGATATGCGTATGAATGGAAGCTGCGCCGGGGGAACCGGTGCGTTTGTCGATGAGATTGCAGCACTTTTAAAAACACCGATTGAGGAGTTTGATGCACTGGCGGGGAAGGGAAGTACCGTATATGATATTTCCGGCCGCTGTGGTGTGTATGCAAAAACAGATATTCAGCCTCTGTTAAATCAGGGAAGTAAAAAAGAAGACCTGGCTCTGTCGGCCTTCCATGCGATCGCAAAGCAGACGATCGGAGGGCTGGCGCAGGGACTGACGATCAATAAACCGGTGGTATTTGAGGGAGGACCCTTGACCTTTAACCGGACTTTGATCGATGTGTTTGCCACCCGGTTACAACTGGAGCCGGACGACATTTTATGTCCGGATCATCCGGAGCTTTTGATCGCCTGCGGGGCGGCATTTGCTTCGGACAGGCTGTTTTCTGAAGCGGAACCGGTGACTGCGGAAAGTTTACTTCGATTGACTGAGAGTATTCAGGAGAAGAGGGAAAAAGGAGTGGGTGTTCCAGGAGAAAAATCGGAGGAAGGCAGACCGTTTTTTCAAAATGCCCAGGAGCAGGAGGACTTTTTTTCGCGACACCAAAAACAGCAGATTAAAAAAATAGATTGGGATAAGGGAAAAACATTGCGGGCATATCTGGGAATTGATTCCGGAAGCACCACAACAAAGTTTGTCCTGATGGACGAAAAAGAAGAACTGCTGGATTCTTTCTATGCCTCCAACCAGGGCAATCCACTCGGTGTGGCAAAAAAAGCAATGATTGACATGAGGGAGAAATATAAGGCCATGGGCATCGACCTCCAGATTATCGCGGCGGGGACGACGGGATATGGGGAGATGCTGTTTTCACGGGCTTTTTCCACAGAAACCCATGTAGTGGAAACCGTTGCACATGCGCGTGCCACCGCAAAATATACCCCGGATGCCACCTTCCTTCTGGATATTGGCGGGCAGGATATGAAGGCAATCTGGCTGGAAGATGGGATCATCACCAATATCGTGGTCAATGAAGCCTGTTCTTCCGGCTGCGGATCCTTTTTGGAAAGCTTTGCCGCGACGCTGAATATCCCGGTAAAAGACATTGCGTCCCAGGCATTTCAATCCCGCAATCCGGCGGAGCTGGGTAGCCGCTGCACGGTATTTATGACAAGCAATATCGTGACAGAACAGCGCAACGGGAAATTGCCGGAAGATATTATGGCGGGACTTTGCCGTTCGATCATTGAAAATGTCTTTACGAAGGTCATCCGTGTATCCAATCTGGATTCGCTGGGAGACAAAATTGTGGTGCAGGGTGGTACCTTTGAAAATGATGCCGTTCTCTGCGCCCTGGAGCAATATGTGGGACGGCCGGTGATCCGTGCCCCGTATCCGGGAATTATGGGGGCCATTGGTGCCGCACTCCTGGCAAAAGAGAATGCCCAAAGATCGGAACAGACCAAAGGGGCCGGACAGAAGTTTATCGGTCTGGATGCCCTAGAATCCCTGACATGGAAGCAGGAGTCAAGGGTGCCATGTCCGTTTTGTGCGAATCATTGCCAGCGTGCCGTGATTATGTTCTCGAATGGAAATGCGTGGATTACCAACAACCGTTGTGAAAAAGGGGAAATTCTGGGGGATCCAAAGGATCAGCAGGTAAAAGACCGGGTAAAAAAGGCTGGTTCGAAGAGAAGACAGATACCGAATCTCTATCAGCTGCGGGAAAAAATGTTATTTGCGGATTATCTCCAGGACGAAGAAACAGAGGAAGACCAAAACATTACGATCGGCATCCCCCGTGTTCTGATGTTCTGGGAGACGATGCCATTTTGGACCACGTTCTGGAAAAAACTGGGATTTCGTGTGTGGATTTCCTCGCCCGGTAGCCATCAGATGTTTGAGGAAGGCCTGAGTGCGGTCACATCGGATACCGTTTGTTTTCCGGCAAAGCTGGTACACGGGCATATTCGGGATCTGGTACGTAAAAAGGTGGATCGTATCTTTATGCCTTCCATTGCGGAAATCCATTCGGAAAACAGGGAAGAGACAAGTGAATCTATGTGTGCGGTCGTGAAAGGATATCCGCTGGTGATACGGAATTCCGACTCACCGGAAAAACAGTGGGGGATTCCATTTGACTCCCCGCTCTTTTACTGGAACCGGGAGGAAGATAAAGAACGGCAGCTCGTGGAATATATGAAAGAGACCTTTGCGTCGGATCCGGCCAAAGTGAAGCAGGCAGTCGCAGCGGGAAATACTGCGATGGAGACCTTCCATCAAAAATTAAAAGAGGCCGGAGGGAAGGTGCTGGAACAAGTCCGAAAAGAGGGAAGCTATGCTGTGGTACTGGCCTCAAGACCATATCAAAATGATACACTCGTCAATCACGGACTGCCGAAGATGCTGACAGAATTTGGCGTGCCGGTTCTGACGGCAGATTCGCTGCCGGAAATCGAGAAGGTGGACTTAAGCCGCAGCCGTCTTGACGTAGTCAATAACTATCACGGACGGATGCTCGCCTCTGCCATCATGGCGGCGGAGGATCCGCATCTGGAATACATCCAGCTGGTCAGTTTTGGATGTGGGCACGATGCCTATCTTTCCGATGAGATTCAGCGTCTGATGAAAGAAATCTCAGGGAAATCTCCGTTGATCTTAAAAGTCGATGAAAGTGAGATTCAGGGACCTTTGCGGATCCGTGTGCGTTCTTTCATTGAAACAATCCGTATCAAGAAAAGAGATCTGCTGCAAAAGACAAAAGAGGGAGAATCGGAAGACAGTGTTCCAAAAGCAGAAATGGGACGGGAGCTTCCGGATCCGTATCCAGTGAAATTCCAGGCAGAAGACCGGAAAAAACGTACGGTATTCGTACCTAATACCTCGCATGCCTTTTGTCGGATCATGTCGGCGGCACTTTCCACACAGGGCATCCGGGCGGTTCCGTTAGAAGTGGGAAGAGAGGAAGCCATCCGGCTCGGGAAAAAATATGTACATAATGATATCTGCTTCCCGGCACAGATTGTCATCGGAGAGGCATTGGCAGCACTCGAAAATCAGCCATGTGAACCATCGAAGACAGCCATAGGTATGGGAAAATATATTGGAGACTGCCGTTTGACGCATTATAGTGCATTGCTTCGGAAGGCACTGGATGATGCCGGATATTCCGAGGTCGCCATTTTGACCAATGATGATGTGGATTATCACGATATTCACCCGGGATTTCGGATGAATCTGCTCTCGGCAATCCGTATTGCAGCCGCATTGCCCATGATCGATATCCTGGAAGAACTTCTCCGGAAAATACGGCCGTATGAACTCGTGGAAGGAAGTGCGGACCAGGCATTTGAAAAAGCGATGGATTTTGTGGTAGAAGGATTGGAGAAACACGGCTTATCCGGCCTGTATCGGGGATTTAAAAAAGCAATCCTTCATATGAAGGAAGTTCCGTATGACCGAAGTACGAAGCGTCCGCAGGTTCTGATCGTCGGCGAGTATCTGTTAAACTTCCATCCGGGAGCCAACCATGAGATTGAACGTTATTTAGAGAAAAATGGATTTGAAATCATAGAGGCCAGGATGACGGATGTGATCCGAAAGACCTATTATGCCAGAGATGAACAGATTCGGACCTATCATTTGAAAAAAGAATGGGGCAAGAAAGTCTGGTATCATACCGCGAACCAGATCTTTGAAGTGGCACATGCAGCGGCAGACCGCATTGCCAGAAAACATCCGCTCTACACCCCGGTTTGCCGTCTTCCACAGCTGACGAAAAAAAGTGATCCGATCATCCCGCATACCTTTGATGCCGGAGAAGGCGTACTGATCCCAGGTGAGATCATTCATCATGCAGACCATGGATGTCAGGCCTTTGTTATTTTACAGCCATTTGGCTGTCTGCCAAACCATGTCGTCGGAAGGGGTATTGTAAAAAAATTAAGAGAATGGTATCCGGATGTGCAGATCCTTCCACTGGATTATGATCCGGACGTCAGTTTTGCAAATCTGGAAAACCGTCTCCAGATGCTGATCATGAATGTAAAAGAACAGCAGGCATCCGGCAAGAGAAGCTGAATTTTAAAGAACAGCAGGCATACGACAAAAAAAGCTAAATTTTAAAGAACAGCAGGTATTTAGAAAAACCCTGAATTTTCCGGGGAAAAAATAAAAACGAAAAAACATATATTTCCTATTGACATAGTAGGATAAGTCTGATATGATAAGGCCATGGAAAAAATAAAAAGCAAAGAGAGGTGGCAGTAATGAACCTGGTGGATTCCAAATGGAAATTTATGCATAAAGACGACCGAATGTGGGAGTGCTGCTGTTGTAATAGAAGATAAAACCGAGACAAGATAGAAATCAGACAAAAGAAAGAGGAACATTCCATGGCAAAGAAAGAATATAACGAGAGAAATTTTAAATTTGAAACATTACAGTTACACGTAGGACAGGAAAGTGCAGATCCGGTTACCGATGCGAGAGCCGTACCGATCTACCAGACTTCCTCCTTCGTTTTCCATGATTCCCAGCATGCGGCAGACCGATTTGGCCTGAAAGATGCCGGAAACATTTACGGAAGACTGACCAACCCTACCGTCGATATTTTTGAAAAGAGGATTGCAGCCTTAGAAGGAGGCGTTGCAGCACTGGCAACCGCATCTGGAGCTGCCGCAGTCACTTATGCGATACAGAATGTGGCACTGGCAGGAGACCATATCGTTGCGGCAAAGAACATTTACGGTGGGACGTATAACCTGTTAGCCCATACCCTGGTAGATTTCGGTATCGAGACTACTTTTGTGGATCCGTTAAAACCGGAAGAGTTTGAGGCGGCGATCAAGGAGAATACGAAGGCATTATATATAGAAGCATTAGGTAATCCGAATTCGGAAGTAACTGATATCGAAGCAGTGGCAGCGATTGCCCATAAACATAATATTCCATTATTGATCGATAACACATTTGGGACCCCATACCTGTTAAGACCGATTGAACACGGTGCAGATATTGTGATTCACTCAGCAACAAAATTTATCGGAGGCCATGGAACGAGCATCGGCGGTGTGATCATCGATGGAGGTAAATTTGACTGGAAGGCATCCGGAAAGTTCCCGCAGCTGACCGAACCGAACCCGAGTTACCATGGAATCAGCTTCGCGGACGCAGCTGGCCCAGCGGCATTTGTCACAAGAATCCGTGCGATTTTGTTAAGGGATACCGGGGCAACGCTTTCCCCAATCCATGCATTTATTTTCCTGCAGGGACTGGAAACCCTCTCGCTTCGGGTAGAACGGCATGTGGAGAACACATTAAAAGTCATTGACTATCTGAAAACACAGCCGCTGGTAGAAAAGATCAATCATCCGACTGTTTCCGAGGATCCGGAGCAGCAGAGATTATATAAGAAATATTTTCCGAATGGTGGAGGTTCCATCTTCACATTTGAGATCAAAGGAAACGATGAGACCGCAAGAGAATTTATTGACAACCTGGAATTGTTCTCCTTACTTGCCAATGTGGCAGATGTGAAGTCACTCGTCATCCATCCGGCTTCCACAACCCATGCAGAATTGAATGCAAAGGAACAGGAAGACCAGGGAATCAAACCAAATACGATCCGGTTATCTATCGGAACAGAACATATTGATGATATTATTGAAGACTTAGATGAGGCCTTCAAAGCCGTACAAAAATAAAAGGGAGGCAGTCTGTTATGGCAAACATTTATAAAGGAATTCAGGAATTAATTGGAAATACTCCATTGGTAGAGGCAGTCAATCTGGAAAAGAAATTGGGATTAAAAGCGACATTATTATTGAAACTGGAATACTTTAATCCGGCTGGAAGTGTGAAAGACCGTATTGCAAAGGGAATGATCGAAGATGCCGAAGAGAAAGGCCTTTTAAAAGAAGGAGCTACCATTATTGAACCGACATCCGGGAATACGGGAATCGGCCTGGCTGCGATTGCCGCAGCGAAAGGATACCGTGCCATTTTTACCATGCCGGAGACGATGAGTGTGGAAAGAAGAAATATCTTAAAAGCATACGGAGCAGAAATTGTCCTGACACCGGGAGAAAAAGGAATGTCAGGAGCAATTGCCAAAGCAGACGAATTGGCAAAAGAGATTCCGGGAAGCTTTATCCCGGGACAGTTTGTCAATCCTGCCAATCCGGCAACCCATAAGGCGACCACCGGTCCGGAAATCTGGAAAGATACGGATGGAAAAGTGGATATCTTCCTTGCCGGCGTCGGCACAGGCGGCACGGTGACCGGTATTGGAGAGTATTTAAAAGAGCAGAATCCGGAAGTCAAAGTCATTGCTATTGAGCCGGCCACTTCCCCTGTCTTGTCACAGGGACATGGCGGTGCCCATAAGATCCAGGGAATTGGGGCAGGTTTTGTGCCGGATGTATTAAATACGAAGATTTATGATGAAGTATTCCCAGTGGAAAATGAAAAAGCATTTGAAATTGGAAAAGAACTGGCAAAAACAGAAGGAATTATCACAGGAATTTCTTCCGGTGCGGCTTTGTACGCAGCGATTGAGGTGGCAAAACGCCCGGAAAATGAAGGAAAGACCATCGTAGCTCTTTTGCCGGATAATGGGGACCGGTACTACTCTACCGCATTATTCCAGTAATTTCTCAATAAAAAAACGACAGGATCTGCGAGGGATTCTGTCAGGATTGCATAAAACATCATTCATTATATATAGTAGAAACGCAAAAAAACAGCGGCTCTGTTTTCCGGAACCGCTGTTTTTTGCATGCAATGGTAAGCAGGATTTATTTATTCGTTTTATCTAAGGTAATGCTGCCGTTGATCGTGGAAACTCGTACATTCTGGAATGGTTTTTCCCCGAGAACTCCGGTAATATTCTGGACATTGCCCGGCTTTGTCTTTAAGGAAAGGCCGTCAATGCTGGAAAAAATCTCTCCCCTTTTACTGATTCCGTCTACTTTCATGCCGTATCCGTCGGGAAGGGAAAGACGAATATTCCCGTTTAAGGTCTCACATTCAACAATATTATTTAAAGAGCCAAAGGAAGCCCGGATTGGGGCAGAGGAAGTGGCCAGTTTGGCACCGCCTTCGAGCATATCTGCGATAATCGAGCCGGAGACAGAATGGATATCTGTAAAACCAATGGCTTTTTCAATATAAATCGGGCTGACAGAGGAGACGAGGCGGATGCGGGGAGCGGTAATTGTGTGTAAAGAAATCGTTCCCTCGGTGGTCTCAGCAGCAAAGCGCTCTACTTCCCAGTCGGAATCGGTAGTGATACTTCCATATTGGGAAGAAAGAGAAAGCTCTCCGTGAAAGCTTTCCGGAAGAAAGATCTCGACGCAGGTCGAAAGGTTCACGGTTTCGCGGCGTCCGTAACGGATGGTTGTCTTAAAAGGGTTTGAGGTGACCTTCGCATAATATTCGGATCCCTGAAGACCGTTGATATATTCTTTGATTGTCAGCTGATCATCCGAAGCTTTGTGGAGAAAAAGTGTTTCGGCCTGATATCCGATCTGCAACGTTTTTGTGGAAGAAATATCTAAAACTGTCACATAATCAGGCTCTGCTGAAAGAATCTCCGTAAAATCTAAATTTTTTTCTGCATTTGGCTGCATGAAACATCCTCCTCTATCTGTTTTCTTGTGGCTGTAATGAAAATTCATCTGAATCCTATATATCATTATAGAATACAAAGCCCAATATAGCAATCATAAATCCTTTTTTCCAAAACAAAAAACAGGAAGAAAAGTTCGCAAAAATATAGAGAAGCAAAAAAAAACGGTTAAACAAGCTGAAAATAGTTAAAAATAGCATAAAAAAAGGTAAAATTACACTTTGACATTATTTTTTTACCATGATAGGATAAATATGTATTATTGGTATGTCTAGAAAATTTACACAGTCCAGTAAGTTCCGCAAGGATTAAAGGGGAAGACCGGTGAGAGTCCGGCGCGATCCCGTCACTGTAAAAAGGGAGTTTTTCTGTAGAAGCCACTGATAGGAAGATCGGGAAGGGACAGAAAGATGATGATCTAAAGCCAGGAGACCTGCTTACAGGAGAGAGACGTTTTGTTTACGAGGATAGACAAAACATATTCTATTTTCTTTTAGAATTATTTCCGTCATTCGGTAAGATTCTAAGGCTGTGTTATAACAGTCTGCTGTCTCCATTTATTATGTTATACAGCAGGGTCTTAGAATTGATTTTCTACTAAAAATCCATACTTAAAAAAGTCAATTTCATATCAAAGGAGGAAAAGTTTTGAACGCAAAGCAACTAGGCAGGCGTTTGCTTCAGATTGTGATTGTTCTGATCGGAATTAGTTTCTGCACTTTCATCCTTACTTACCTGGCACCGGGAGATCCGGTGCGCACGCGTTATGCGGTAAGCGGCATGGTACCTACAGAAAAAGAACTGCAGGAAGAGCGGGAGGAAATGGGATTAAATGATCCGATCTTGGTTCAGTATGGGCGGTGGCTCGGTAAAGTACTTCACGGGGATTTCGGAGAATCCTATTCCAATGGAAAACCGGTGGTGGAACTTTTATCCGCAAGGCTTCTCCCGACTCTGGAGCTGGCTTTTGCATCATTGATTCTTATGCTTGTTGTTTCGGTGATTTTTGGAATGCTGGCGGCAGTGTATAAGAACACATGGATCGATTATCTGGTCAGGGGATGCACGTTTCTTGGAGTCTCTATCCCAAATTTCTGGGTAGGGTTGATATTGCTTTATGTCATGGCACTTAAATTAAATCTCCTTCCGGTCATATCAACGGGAAGAGGGATTGAGAGGCTGATCTTGCCTTCCGTGACACTGGCGTTTGCCATGTCTGCAAAGTATACAAGGCAGGTGCGAACAGCGGTATTGGAAGAGCTGAATATGGACTATGTGACAGGGGCACGTGCAAGAGGAATGAAAGAAAGTGCGATTTTATGGAAACAGGTGTTTCCGAATGCCCTTTTACCATTAATTACCCTGTTGGGACTTTCGCTGGGAAGCCTTTTGGGCGGAACGGCGGTTGTCGAGGTGATCTTTACTTATCCGGGACTTGGAAATCTGGCCGTACAGGCCATCACATCTTATGATTATTCTTTAATCCAGGGATACGTTTTATGGGTTGCACTGATGTACATGGTGATCAATCTTCTCGTGGATCTGTCCTATAATTTTATTGATCCGAGAATCAGAAGGGGTGCAAAAGGCTAAAAATTTTTACTATATTCATTAGATTGGTCATAACAGATATGACCTGGAGGAAATCATGAAGCGATTGGTAACTTTTATAAAAAAAAATAAACAGTTTTCATTATTTCTGTTTCTGGCATTGCTCATTGTTTTTGTGGCAGTATGCGCTCCGCTTTTTGCAACGCAGGATCCTTATGAAACCCATTTGAAAAATGCATTGCAGGCACCGAGTGCAGAGCATTGGTTTGGCACGGATAAGCTGGGAAGGGATATTTATTCCAGGGTAATCTATGGAACAAGGATTTCTCTTTCCGCGACGCTGGTACTGGTACTGGCGATCTTTTTGATCGGAACCGTGGCCGGTTTGATTGCCGGTTATTTTGGTGGATGGCTGGATGCCATCATCATGAGGATTTCCGACATGATGATCTCGTTCCCTGGCATGGTACTTGCCATTGCGGTAGCGGGAATCATGGGAGCCAGTGTAAAAAATGCGGTGATCGCGATCACGGTGGTAACCTGGACCAAATATGCAAGGCTGGCCAGGAGTCTTGTGATGAAAATGCGGCATGAGGATTATGTTCATGCTGCGGTTGTGACGGGTTCGAAAACGGGGTATATCCTGAGAAAATATATGCTGCCAAATATTCTTCCAACATTGATCATTACAGCAGCTACAGATATCGGAGGAATGATGCTGGAAATTGCAGGATTGTCCTTTTTGGGGTTTGGGGCGAAAGCTCCGGCTGCAGAATGGGGATTAATGCTCAATGAAGGAAGAACCTATTTAAGAGAGGCTCCGTGGATGATGATTTATCCGGGATTGGCTATTTTTATTGTGGTCGTTGTATTTAACTTATTGGGTGACAGTTTAAGAGATGTATTGGATGTCAGGGAGCAATAAGTTTTGCAATAGTACTTTTGAAAAAATATGGATGATACCTATAATATACCAAGTGAAATTCTGTTTTTAATTACTCGAAAGGAGAATTGTATGAGAAAATTAAAAAAGATGGCGGGAATTATGATAGCTGTAATTATGGCAGTTTGTATGCTGGCTGGTTGTGGAAGTACAGACAGGGGGTCTTCTTCATCCGATGAAAAAACATTAAAATTTGGATGTTTTTCTTATTCGGAATCTCTGGATCCGGCGAATATGATCAATGCAGCATGGTGTAACATGCGTTACGGCGTTGGAGAATGTCTGTTTAAATATACAGATGATTTAAATGTGGAAGAATGGCTTGCCGACAAGTCCACAACTGAAGATAACAAGACATGGGTTTTCCATATCCGTGACGGTGTGAAGTTCTCTAATGGAAATGATGTGACACCATCCGCGATCAAAGCATGCTGGGAAGTTCTTTACGCGAATGAAAAAGGTTCTTCCAATCCGTCGAAATTTATGGATTTTGAGTCCATCACCGCAGATGATGAGGCAGGTACCTTGACGATTGTTTTAAAGAAAGCGACGGCCGACCTTAGAAAAGACCTGGCTTATCCGGTATTTGTTGTTCTTGATGTCAGCGGAGACTATGATCTCGATGAAAATCCAATCGGTACCGGCCCTTATGCCTTAACGAACTTTGATGCCAACACGAAGGCAGAGCTTGTAAAGAATGAAAATTACTGGGATGGGGATGTACCTTATGATAAAGTGGAAATTGATTTCCTCAGCGAAGAAAATAAGGCACTGGCTCTTCAGAACGGAGATGTGAATGTTGTAGAAAACATTACCTCTACCTCTGATCTGGAAACGGTGAAAAATGATGACAATTACAATGTATCGATCGGAGAGAGTGTTCGATGCGGATTTGCTTATATCAACCAGAAGGGAGTCTTAAAAGATAAGGTGTTAAGAGAAGCCATCATGACAGCCTTAGATGACAAGACCATGTGTGAAGTGACCGTTGGCGGCCTTTATACCGAAGGATGTTCCGTTCTTCCTTCCACCCTGGATTATGGATATGATCAATTGACAGATCCATATGCCTACGATGAAGACAAAGCAAAACAGTTGCTCGACGATGCGGGATACAAGGATACCGACGGAGACGGTTACCGTGAAATCAACGGAAAGAAAATTTCCCTGAATTATATCACTTATGAAAACAGAAAGCTTTCTGATTTTGCCCAGGCAATCCAGGCACAGCTGAAAAAACTCGGAATTGAAGTAAAGGTGAATTCCACCGATGCGGATACCGAATGGAATCAGATGGTAGCAGGGGAATATGATTTATGTGATTCCAACTGGATTACCGTTGGTAACGGGGATCCGACAGAGTACCTGGCAAACTGGTATAGCAAGTCCGATGCAAACTACTGTAATTACAAAAATGAAAAATTTGATAAATTATATGAACAGTTAAGCAGCGAATTTGATACGGAAAAACGTGCAAATATCATCCAGCAGCTTCAGCAGATCCTGATTGATGACGCGGCAGTTGTTGTCCATGGTTATTATAACAGTTCTATGAGCAGTGATAAGACAGTGACCGGTGCAGATATCCACACAGCAGATTACTACTGGATTACCAAAGATATTGCTCCGGCAAAATAGGAGGTTTTTATGCTAGAGGTTCAGGATATTACTGTCGCATACGGTAACAATACAGCAAAAACGTTAGAAGGACTTAGTTTTCACATGGACCATGGAGAAATATGCAGTATTGTGGGAGAGAGCGGAAGTGGAAAAACAACAGTGATTCGGGCGATTCTCGGACTGCTGCCAGGAGGAGGAAAGGTAGAAAAAGGAGATATTCTTTTTGAGGGGAAATCCCTGCTTGCTTACTCGAAAAAACAGTGGAGAAAATTAAGAGGCAGCCAGATCTCTATGATTTTTCAGGATTCGGGGGTTATGATCAACCCTATCCGCAAGATCGGAAGTCAGTATGTGGAATATATCCGGATGCATAAAGATGTTTCGAAGAAAGCCGCCTGGGATATGGCGGTAGAGATGCTGGAAAATATGCGGCTTCCGGATGGAAGCCGCGTGATGGACAGTTATCCCTTTGAGTTATCCGGAGGGATGTGTCAGAGAGTCGGAATTGCCATGGCAATGACTTTTCAGCCGAAGCTTCTTTTGGCAGATGAGCCTACCAGTGCTTTAGATGTAACGACCCAGGCACAGATTGTACGTCAGATGCTGGAGCTGCGGGAAAAATATGGGACCGCAATTATCATTGTGACGCACAACATAGGCGTGGCAGCTTATATGGGAGATCAGTTACTGGTTATGAAAGACGGGAAAATTGTTGATTCAGGTGACAGAAACCATATTTTAAAGCATCCTGAGTCAGAATATACCAAAAATCTTTTGGCAGCTGTGCCATCTCTGGAAGGAGGAAGATATGTCTAAAGAAGAGAAACTCGTTTTGGAAGCAAAGCATATTGTGAAAACATTTCCGGTTGCAGGAGATAAAACCTTAGTGGCAAACAATGATATCAGCCTGAAGTTTTACAAAGGAAAGACACTGGGGATTGTGGGAGAGAGCGGCTGTGGGAAAAGTACCTTTCTTCGTATGATGGTCCAGCTGGAAAAACCTACCTCAGGGGAGATCCTTTTTCACGGAAAAGATATCACGAAAATGAAGGGAGAGGAACTGCGCTTAAACCGCAGGAATATCCAGATGGTTTTTCAAAATCCTGCCACCGCTTTGAATCCAAGAATGAAAGTCAGGGATATTATTTGTGAACCTCTTTTAAACTTTGGGATGATCAAGAGAAAAGAGAGGGATGCGGTTGCCAGAAAGTATCTGGAAATGGTAGAACTCCCGGAAAGTTTTGTGGACCGTTATCCGCATAATATGAGCGGCGGCCAGCGTCAGAGAGTGGGCATCGCCCGGGCGATCGCCCTGGAACCGGAAATTATTTTCTGTGATGAGGCCACGGCAGCACTGGATGTTTCGGTACAAAAAACAATTATCGAGCTTTTGGTTAAGATACAAAAGAAAAAGGGGATTGCGATCGGTTTTATCTGCCATGATCTGGCTTTGATTTCCCAGATGTCCCATCAAATCGCGGTCATGTATCTTGGAAACATTGTGGAAATTTTGCCGGGAGAAAAAGTGGGATCAGATGCCCGGCATCCTTACACGAAAGCTCTCTTAAGATCAATCTTCGATCTGAGAATGGATTTTGATCAAAAAATTAATGTCCTGGAAGGAGAGGCAACCAGCCAGATCTCCGGAATGAAAGGCTGCCCGTTCCAGAACCGGTGTGAGCATTGTACAGAAAAATGTAGAATCCAGAAACCGGAATTAAAAGAACTGGAACCGGGGCATCAGGTTGCCTGTCATTTATTTGGATGCTTCGGAAGTGTCCGTTGATGTATTCTCCGTGCTTCCTTCAAACATATCCTTGATGGAGTCTAACTGGGAATCCATCTCCTCTTTTTGCGTTTCCAGTGATTCTCCGATACTTTGTTGTTCGGATTCGGAAAGGTTCTTCTGCTTTTTGCAGGAGGTAAAACAGAAAACGAGCAAGACACAAAGAACGACAGTGATAAGTTTTCTTTTCATAAATAACTCCTTTTTGAGATTGCTACTGCAGGTTTGCTGCTATTACATGTTTCCTTCTTTGAGCTTCAGGTACAGAGCTGCATTGGTATGTTCCACATATGGTGCAGTGTAGAAAAGGGACACAAGGCCACAGGTACACACCCCTAAGATATACCAGCCAATGAAGGAAAGATCCAGAACAAAGGCAGCCCACTTATTGCCGTCCATCATTTTGCGGCTGAGATCGATGACTTCCTTATGATTCAGATCCGGTCTGTCGGCGAGGATATAAGGAACCATCCGGTAAGAATAATACTTGATGATACCAGGAATGATAAAAAGTAAAGTCCAGAGAGACAAAAACAGATCACGTAAAAACATCGTGCCGACATTTCTCAGGTATACGGATTTGAAACCGTGTCCGAGTGTATTCAGTTTGACATCACCATCTTCACGGCTGGTCATGAAAAATCTGTCGCAGCCTACAAGAATAGGATTACAGAGAAAAATTTTGATCAGTGAAGATACGAGTAGGATACCGAAGGCGATGGAAGCGATGATTCCTACCAGCACCAGCAGCTGTTTTGCTGTAAAGTCGGAAGCCATGGAAGAAATCGCGTTCTTCGTCTCATCATTGTTTGAAGAAGAACTGGCGGATGATACGAAAACATTGCCGCCAAGGATAGCTGATATGAGTGCCACCAGCACGGAACGCCAGTAATTGGCCTTCAATGAGATCTTTGCATTGGATTTAAGTTCCTTTCTGTTAAACATATAAATCTCCTCTCTTTTCATGTGCAGAGCTGCTATGATACCTGAAAGGGTTTCTACATAGTTGCTCTTATTTCTTAAAAATACATGTTATAACCAAGGCATTATAGCATACTATTGTCGTAGGGGCAATAAAAATATAAAAAACGACCGCATAGTTTATACGGCCGTTCCTTACTATATTTATTTGGAATCTCCTTTTACTTTCCTGTCCATTAATTGAATGATCCGTTCTGTTGCATGACCGTCGCAGCTGCCCATAAATTTCTTTTTAAATGCGATCACCTGCTGAGGATCAAAATGGCTGACGGACTGTTTGATTGCGCTTAAAAGCTCGTCCTGCGTTTTTACGATCGGACCGGGAGTAAAATCCGAGTAATCATAATAGAATCCGCGCCAGTCACAATAGTCATCGTAATCAAAAGCGTAAAAAATCATCGGCTTCTCAAAGAGAGAATATTCAAAAATTAAAGAAGAATAGTCGGAAATACAAAGATCTGCACAGCAAAGAAGATCCTCAATGGAAAGGGAGCTGGTCAGATCCCTCGCAAAATGCTGGAGTTCTTCCGGAATTTCCGGAGGGTTCTTTACAAAAGGATGGTGTTTGCAAATCAGCACATAGTCCTCACCGAGTTCCTCATAAAAACGGTGGAAATCGATCTCGTCCGGGGCATAGGCCGTGGAGACATGACCTCGGAAGGTCGGGGCATAGAGGATGATTTTTTTATCTTTTGCCTCCGGCATGAGTGCAAAAAGTTTTTCTTTGCGGCTGTTGACAAAAGAGGCATCAAAAAATTCATCGGTTCGGCTGATACCTGTCGCTGTCACAATTCCTTTCGGAAGGTTCATCGCTTCCTCATAAGCCCAGATGACTTCCGGACTGCTGACAGTGACGTAGGAGAGATTGCCGTAGTTTGGATAGGTATCTAAGGTTTTGGCGGAAGAGCCGAATTTCAGTTCGGCGGTACTGCGGCCGAATTTTTTAAAAGCACCGCAGCCATGCCATAAATTGATGGCTGTCGTCTCTTTGCGCAAAGGCACGGAGGACAGGATCAGGGAAGCGTCATCGACAAAAACATATTCCGAAGTTGCCAGTTCCTTCAACATGGCGTTGACACGGTCGGTAAAAGCCTTTCCCCGGATGAAATCAAACTGGATGTAGGAGCAGACCAGCTCGTATTTTCCTGTTTTCTCCAGGGTATGATAGAGATATTGGAAAGAATTTGACAGTTCGGTAAAACGCATTTCCAAAAATAATACTTTATTTTTTCGTACCGGTTCTTTGCAATAGGATTGGTATAATCTCGGAAAATATATTTTATAGCGGTGATATTTCCGCATTTTTCTTAAACGGGATATCATTTTCTTTTTAGCTTTTTTCACAAAATTTACTGTTGTCATAATAAAATAGCTCCTTCAAATTTTTATATCATAATTTAAGGACACAGAGGTGTTCTTTCTCTTATTATTCCAGATTTTAATGATTCAGTTAAGGATATCATAACTTATATTTTTTCGCAATGGATTCGCATGTCCACGGAGAGGGCGATTACAGCAATTTATCTAATATAGCATTTAATATTGAATTTTATGTGAAAAAAGTTTAAGATAGATATAATTGGTTTCATAATTAAAATCCTTTCGTTTGTCAAGGCTCCTCCCACTTCCCTTGGGAGGTGGGAGGAGCCTTGTAAATTTGTAACCATTAGCCTTGATTTTCGATGTACTTTTGTATTGTTGCTGACGATACTTCGCCTATGCTACAAGCAAAATAGCCGTCAGACCAAAAGATTTTCTTTTTCCAGTACTGCTTAGACAGAAAACCCGAATACTTTTGCCATAAATAATATGAGGTCTGTTGTTTAATAACTTTTACAAATCTTTTGCTTTACATCATCGGCAATAGCATCTTTAAGTAATTGCTTGCGATA
>CAVFXN010000029.1:0-26078 GCA_963626755.1 Bacteroidaceae bacterium | reverse complement strand
GTTACCACGACTGGGCAGTTACAAGCCCACTACCTTTAGGTGGTGGGTAGTTGACAATGTATCAATGAAGTCCTTTCTTGTGGGCTATCGCACCGCGGCGGAATGAAAAAATACAGTTGCCTTTTTACCACATGGAATTATCCCCGACATCTTTTCCAAGATTACAGGTATATACCCAGCTGATCACATCGCCGTCATTGACCGTATATTTACTGCAGCCGTAATTTGGGAACCATCCGTTGACACTGTACATCCAGCCGGAAAGCTCTCCGCAGTCAAATTCATACAGATTGTTAATTCCTTCTACATAAGCAGAATTATATGCCGGGGTAAAGCTGGATTCCATCTGGATTCCCGCATCTTTACAGACTCTCTGCAATACATCATGAACGGATTCCCCTTCCGAAAATTCTACTTCGGATGAGGCGAGGATCCAACCGTCTGACGGGACAAATTCCTCTTTTCCATCGGACAGATCTGACATATTATCCAAAATCGTCGCACAGCTGATCGAAATCGTGCAAGTATGGGAAGAACTAGAGGATTCCTCATCATTTCCCACATCGACTCCTCCGGAGGAACTGCCGTCACTGCTGCTTCCCTGTTCGCTGCCGGATCCGTCACTTTGCTCCGAACCCTCACTGTCACCAGAAGACTGGTCTTGTTCTGTGGTATCCCCTGTGTTTTTTTCATTTTTGTTCGCGTTCGAGCTGCCCTTGTTTTGCTGCTCTGTAATTCCACCGATGACATAGCAGTCCCCATCCATGGAGGTGACACTCATCGTTAATGTCGTGGTTCCTTTTTGCGGACTGGTATCTTTCGTTTGTTTGCTGGTGGTTTTCTTCGTGCTTTTGTTATTTTTTTTGTTTTCTTTTTTCACTTTGGAAGTGATCGTCACATCACTCATCCTCGCCAGTTTCCCTGCCTGCTCTTTGACAAGGTAGCCGGCATTCGACTGCCATGCTTCCGGCAGTTCCACCTTGAGGGTAGGGACGCAGATCAATCCCTTTCCTGTCATTGTCATCTTCAGGGCATCGTTGGCGTTGTTCGCTTCTTTTTTGAGATCATCCAGTTTTTCTGTAGAAAAATCAATTTTTAAATTCTGGTCTTCCGGATTCTGGATCTTGGAACAGTCATAGGTCCATGTGTAGGTGATCCCATCCTCTGTCTTCCCCTGAAAGCTTACCTTTTTATTCTTTCCTGCGACCGTCTTAAACTGTGCTTTGGTAATGATCCCATCCTCCGGGATCTCATTCATCTCGGCAAGTTCTTCTACGTTGCTGTTACCGGATGCCCCCGTTGAGGACTCGCTGTTCCCCCCGGTACTGCCGCAGCCGGTTGACAGGATCAGCATCATTACCATCCCCAGTGCCAGCAGTATTCTGGCGGATCGTCTCTTTCTTTTGTTTGACTCTATTTTCATGGATACCTTCCTCCCTTTTGTGTACACCATTTTTTATTATTTTCTATTGTTTTCTATCGTTTTCTCCTTTGATAAAGAGCCAGACCAATGGCTTCGATGACCACCAGGCCTCCGACGCCTCCTCCGACGAAGGTCAGGATCTGTTTCTTACTTCTTCCAGGGTGCTCCTCACCGTTTTCTGAGATGGTTTCTGCACTGGCCGTCTCTTCGGAAGTATCGCTTTCCGGTACATAGTTGTCTCCTTCAAAACTCCAGCCACTGGAAGTAGTCGCTTCGGAAGATTTCTTCGAGGTGCTTCCCGTCGACTTTTTGGTACTGGTGGTTGCCGAAGTTCCCGCTGCCCCTTTTGCTGTGGATGACTTGGATGTGCTGTTCCCCAGAGACTTTGTGGTGGCAAACTTGGAGACAGAGTGCGTAGTGGCGGCGGCAGATTTCTGTGTGGTCTCATTGGTCCCGACCACGATCACCTTGCAGGAAGCTTTCTTTTTACTTCCATCCTTTGCCGTTGCCGTGATTGTGACGGTGCCCGCTTTTTTCCCGGTAACCTTTCCTTTCGCATTCACCGATGCGATCTTTTTATTGGAAGAAGTCCAGGTCACCTTCTTATTGCTTGCGTTGGTCGGTAAAATGCTCACCGTTAATTTCTTACTCTTGCCCTGGATCACATAAATTTTACTGTAATCCAGAGAAAGCTTCGATACCTTTACCGAACTTGTGCCGGATGTCTTTGTCGATGTTTTCTTCTCAGTGGTAGTAGCGGTAGTCGAAGTGCTGCTTCCGCTATCCACATCTTCCCCAGGTGCAATCTCCACATCACTCATGTCGTAAAGTGCCGTCTTTCCTTCTAACAGCCTCTTGTAAGCGACGGTCGCATAAAATCCCTGTTCTGTCGCCATACCGTCAAGCGTTCCACCGGCTCCTCCGCCGTTATTTCCGGCATCTTTTGCTACATGCATAAAGCCGCCTTCCGACAGGTAGTACTGGAACAATCCCGTCATCGGCCATTTTCCATTTTTAATGAAACGTTCATCCTGTCCGCAGTCAATGCCGGCACTGCTTAAGGCAACGATCACCTGGGCAACACTTTCCGATGTCTCTACTCCCATCGTCCCGTATCCACCGCTGGTCAGCTGGTTTTCGGAAAGCCATTCCATGCCCTTATCAAAGGCCTCCGTCACATCATCCCGAACCCCATAATACGAGGACAGTGCCTGCATCGCCATGCCGGTCATATCGGTATCTCCCTTGCTTCCTGCCAGGGTCCATCCGCCGTCATCTAACTGCATCGCCAGCACTCTTTCTACCAAAAGGTCTTCCGTCGTCTGCTCTTTGGCACTCTGATTCGTAGGGATCACATAGGCCGGATTGCTCTTTAAGGCAATCAATGCCCAGATTGGCCCGTTATTTCCCTGTCTGCTTACATTCTTATAATCGGAAAGATAGGAAAGCAGATTATGCCCTGCGACATCCCTCGCATCCACACCAATTGCCGTCATGGCAAGGATGAGCTTGGAATATTCGGAATACTTTGCATTGGTCAGCTTCCAGTTTTTCTTGTTGCAATAGCTGATCATATTCTTATAAAAAGTATCGATGTAAGTCTGCGGCACGTCCAGCCCGCTTCTGGTTAAGCCGATGATGTTCCACATACTACTCTCGTTCGGATTGGTATCGTTGCTCAAAATATAATTGTAAACCCCGGCAAGAACGGTATCGATATCCGGATTCAACTCATCTGCGCTGCTTTCTTTGGAAGAATTCGACTCCTCTGCCTCATTTACAGCCACCGTCTCCGGTGCCGCCTCTGTCTTCCCGCTCTCGCTGACTTCCTGTTCCTCTGCGGATGTATTAACTCCCGCACTGCTGACAGCTCGGTTACTGCCTGATGAAGTGTCGGTCGATGATCCTTCTGTGTTTTCTTTTCCAGAAGTATCGTATACCGGTTCTTCCTCCTGGGAAGAACTCGCCGCAGGATCCGAGGCTTCGCTCTCTTCGCCTGACGCGGAAGTGCTGCCGGAACGGTCTGTATCTTCCGATACGGTCTGTGTCCCGGTGTTTTGGCTTTGTGCATAGGAGGCATATGGCATGATCAACGAAGCGATACATACCGTTGCAATCAGCCAAAGCCAGGTTCCTCTTCTCTTATTCTTTTTTCTTTTTTGCTCTGTTTGATTGTCATTCTTCATTCCCATAAATGCTCCTCCCCTTTTTCTATATCCTGAAATCTTTTGTGCCTGATTTTGCCGGAAAGTATGTCGATTATTTCATTATACAACATTTTCCTGAAAAAAAGGTCTACAAACCACCGATTTTTTCCGTTTATTTTTTTCGTGGAACATAAATATATACTTTGTCATTCACATACCGCTCAAAGGTAAAACGATTGAAATCGACCTGATCCCGATTCTCCTGGATCCACCCGAAAAAAACACAGCGGGAAAACATCCGGATCGTCTCTGCGATATTTTCTCTGTCACTGTCCTTATTGGTCTCAAATACAATATACTCTCCCCCACAAATGGTGATCGGGATCATATCTTCCGGAACCTCCTGAAAATCACTGACCACAGGTCCTAAAATATATTCGATATTAATGCAGTCCTCGTCATGATACCACATAGCAATCTTATCTTCACGGATTTCCGTATTGTTTTTCCGTCTCATATTCCGGATACTCGGAAAATCCCGGTCAATCCAAAAAGCAATCTGTGCGGGGATATCGACCTCATCCCCCCGGTCCGGAATGACCGTGCGCCCGATCATCTTTAATTCGTCAATCACAAGGTAGGAGATTTTGAGCTGTCCCTTAAATTCCGAATAATACTGCCTTAAATCCACTACCTCAAACTTTCCCTGCTGGTACTTCGAGGGACTGACAGCAAATTCTTTTTTAAATGCCCGGTTAAATCCGTCCCGGGACTTAAATCCATATTCTGCTGCGACGACAGCCGGCTTTTTCCCCTCGCGGATCTCGTCTGCCGCACACTGTACTTTTCTTTTCCTGATATAATCATTCACACCGATCGCATAATAAATCCGGAATACGTGGCGGAAATGGCTGAGGGAGTAATGAAATTCCTTTGCCAGCCCTTCTACCGTCAGATTTTCCTTGATATGCCGGTCAATGTATTTCGTCCATTCATCCACACCGTAAATCCGCCGTTTTTTTTCTTTCTTGCCTAAAAAAACCGCTTCCTCGATCCGCTCGCTCAGCGGGAAAAACACCGAATATCTCCCTTCGGAATAACTGATATAATAGTATTTCTTATGATCGTAAGAAATCCCTTTTTCATCTTCCCACTCTGCGAGGGCATATTTGAGCATTCCCTTGACCGTCTCCGGTGACTGCTTCTCCTGATATGGATCTTTTATGGTAAACATAATGTAGTCCGATGCCGGGATGGTAACCCGGATCGTTTCCCCGCCTTCCTTCTCTGTCTCACTCCCGGTTTCCCCGTCCATTTCCGTACCGACCAGATAATAAAACTGATAACTGGCATCGTGCCACCAGAAAAGAAATCGCTCCTCGCTCCACTCCCGGTGCTGTAAGGATTCCCTCTCCATGCTTTCGACATAATCCATCCCTTTTTCCAGGGTATATTTTGACGCTTCTTCCCCGGAAACTATGGGTTTGGCCTCCAGTATGATCTTCTCCCTGCGGACATATTTTTTCAGGAAAATCTTCTGATCCACCTGTCTTTCCCAAGGCAATGCACTGTCCGCATCGTTTGGAAGTGCCGGTTTTCGCTTTGCCAGCTCCTCCCAGGGCAGCTCAAAAAATATATCCAGCATCCATGCGAATTCATAAGAAGAATAAGAAAGCCGCCTTGCCAGAAGTTTCATGTCTGGATTCCCCTCTGGATATTCATTGATGTAAGTCAGGGTATCCCTCATCCGTTCCCGGAATATCCTCTTTCTTTTTTTCTTTCCTTCACTCACGCTAATCCCCTTTTCCTGTAGAAATCCGATTGACAAGTACTCCTTCTTGTCTCTGCCATGAAATATTATTCCTATTTTACTTTGGTCTTTCTTATTGTATAATAATTCCAGATAACAGTCAAACCACAGGAACGACAATCTGACAAGTTGACAGACCAATGGGGAACCAGGATAAATGCAGACAAATGAAAGGATGATTTTATGAAGATTTATGAATTTTCCAACGGGGACACCGTCCACAAATATAAAAAATGTATCGTCATCCGTTTCCATGGAAAACGGAATGTACTGAGTACCTGTCCAAATAACGGGGGATTTCGCACCGATCTCCATGCGGTGTTTAATAACGATGCCAACCCCGGTTCCGGGATGGCCATCCAGCTGCGGGCAGATACCTACCGGGAGCACATGGATATCCTTGCCCGGGAAGATCTGGGGCTGGATGTCTCCTCCACTGCCGGCCTGATGACCGCCGCCAGTATGGAAAATGCTGCCATCTCTTCTCTTTCCTATCCCCATGGGAGCCAGACCTGCACCGTGACAGCGATCACGACCGCCGGTGTCCGCAACAATGGCGGACGGATCGGCGATCCGGCTTCCTGGAGCGAACTGTCCGAATCTTCCTTTGCCTCTGCCGTAACACCGGGCACGATCAACATCCTTCTCTCGATTGATGCGAATCTTTCGGAAGATGCCATGGCTTCCGCCCTCGTTTCCTGTGCGGAGGCGAAAGCAGCCGCCATGCAGGAATTGATGATTCCCAGCCGTTTTTCCTGCGGCCTGGCCACCGGGACCGGGACGGACGGCGTGATCGTCATTTCCAATGCCCAATCGGACATCCGCCTGACCAATGCAGGCAAGCACAGTAAACTGGGGGAATGCATCGGACGCACCGTCCTTTCTTCTATTAAAGAAGCCCTCAAACGCCAGCAGGAAATGACTCCGGATTCCCAGCATGATGTCCTGCACCGTCTTGGCCGGTTCGGGGTGACCGAAGATTCCCTCTGGGACTGCTACCAAAAGAGCGGCGGCACGGTGTGCCGGGCAGATTTTAGCGATTGTCTGGACAGCAAAAAGCGTGACAATACCCTGGTTACTTATGCCTCCCTCTACGCCCATCTCTTAGACGAGCTCAACTGGGGGCTTCTTTCCCTGAAAGAATGCCGCATTGCGGCTGACCACCTGCTGGCCGGTTCCGGCCTGGAAATACCACCAGCGGATTTGGAATATTCTTTTTACTCTGACGACAGCACGCTGCGCCCGGAAATGCAGTCCCTCGTCTCGCAATATCTGCTTGCATTTACGCAGTATCTGGCACATGCCCTCTCCGATTAAGGAGCGGGCTATGTGCCATTTTCTTTCTAAATTCTTTCAATCAGTAATCTCTGTTTTTTAAAAATCCCATACGATTCTCAGATGTACTCCTTCCTTTTTTTAGATGAAATGAATAATTTTTTTCTTTATTTTCCGCCTGTTTTTCAGCTTTTTTACCACAACTTTTCGTTGGGTGTAATAATTATTATTTGTTTTTACAAACTTCTTACGAATGTTATCATATTCTTAAGCTCAGTGAACCAATACAAATAACACATGATTAAGGAGGAGAAGTTATGAGTATTTTAGGATTAATCGCTGCTTTTGGTGGTGGTATATTTGCCGCTGCAATCGGTGCTATGCCAGCTTTTATGTTTACTGGTGTATTTGCTATTGTTGGCGCAGCTGCAAGCATGGCTGGTGCAGCAGATGCCGCTAATATCCTTACAAATTATTTTGCTTTTGGTCCGTTCTTTGGTCCACATATCGCTTTTGCTGGTGGTGTTGCCGCAATCGCTTATGCAAAGAAAAAAGGCTACAGTGAAAACGGAGCAGATATCGTATCCGCACTCGCTGGATTAAATCGTCCGGACGTACTGCTTGTCGGTGGTGTTTTCGGTGTGATCGGCTACCTTTTCAAAGAACTCGTTGTTATGAATCTGTTTGCAGGAACTATTTCTCCACGTCTGATCACTGACGGCCCTGGATTTACTGTTTTCTGTTCTGCAATTCTTGTTCGTCTGATCTTCGGTGGAAAACTCCGTACAGGCAAAGAGACCATCAGTAGTGGAAACACTCTTGGTACCACTTTAGTTATTGGTGCTGGTTTTGCTATTGCTACCGCAGGTATCTATGTTGCAGCAGTAGGCGCAGGCGTTCCTGTAGAAGCATTTGGTAGTTCTTATCACGTACTTGTTTTCGGTCTTGCAGCAATCGGTCTGTTCTTCGCAGAGTTTGGTCAGCCTTTCTTTGGATGTCACCACATCCT
Organism: Bacteroidaceae bacterium; assembly: GCA_963626755.1. Taxonomy (GTDB): domain Bacteria; phylum Bacillota; class Clostridia; order Lachnospirales; family Lachnospiraceae; genus Anaerobutyricum. The sequence continues at coordinate 18,414 of CAVFXN010000029.1, read as the reverse complement.
GATCATGACTGCAGAAGCAACTGTTCAGTCTTATGCTACAACAAATAATTTATATACCGCATTAGTTGTTGGTATTATCTTCGGTGTAGCTGCTGCTCTGATTGGAGATATTGCTGGACATGTTCTCAACAGTGGAACAGACTCCCATATTGACCCACCTGCAACTGCAATCTTTATCTTGACATTCGTTGTGAATGCAATCTTCCCTGCACTGTAATCAAACCAGTCAGAATTTTGCATACGCATCATACCATATATCCGAATAAAGAAAAAACATGCTGAGCTGTTTTTCTTTCTATTCAATAAAAAACAATGACCGCTGTCACCAGGCGGTCATTGTTTTTTTCGTTATTATACAAATTTTCCTTCATATCGATTCTTCACATGATCAATATAGCGATGCACTTCTTTCCTGTGAACTGTCTTTTTTGCTGTCACCAGATGGCTTTCGATCATGTAAAAATAGTCACCGTGGTATTTGATCGGCAGGAAAACAATTTCCGGAAAATGGATATACCGAAAAATCCGGACGGCACCGATTCCCACAAGATCTGATGAATAGACCGCATGGAGCATCTGCGTGTAGGGCACTTCCGCGACCGTGACCTTCTCTTCCTTCAGGATATCCTTTGCCTTTTCGATGATATTTTTCTTCAGGATTTCAAAATTTCTTGGAAACAGAACCTGGTAGTTCTTCAGTTCTTTCAGCTCGACCTCCTCTTTCCCTGCCAGAGGATGGTTTCTGTCTAAAATCGCACACAATGGCTCTCTTCCCACGATTGCCTGCGATTGCAGATCGTCCGGCACCGGTGCCAGGATATATCCCACATCCACAATACCTTCTTTCAGAAAATGAATTCCTGTTCGTTCTTTTTCTTCCATGGTAGTGATCTGGATTGTGGGATTTTCTGTGGCAAACGTCGTATATTCTTCCTTGTCACAGCTTAAAGCAAAGGCATCCGTCCAGACAATGTTCAACTGGCCGTTTTGCTGATTTCTCATACTGTTTATTTTCTCCTGTAATCTGTCATAGGACCGGTCTACAGAATAAAAGTACATATAAAGCTCCTCTGCTTCCGGAGTCGGTTCCACTCCGGCTACCGATCTCTTAAACAGAGGAAAACCTGCTTCTTTTTCCAAATTTGCGAGGGATTTACTCAGTCCCTGCTGTGAAATATAAAGATTCTGACTGGCCACTGTCATATTTCTGTCTTTATATAGCTGCAGGAAGAATTCAATCTGTCGCAGTTCCATATGAATTTACCTCCAAAGCGTTTTGATATACTCTTTTTTTACTCTTTTGCTTTCTTATCCTTCTCATGCGTTTCTCCTTTGTAAAAGATGGAACCCCCCGGGTTCCTTTTCATTTTTGCTTTCGTATATAATTAGAATACTACTTTTTTGGTGAAATTGTCAACTATTTATAGGAAATCCCCTATATATGTGGGGTAATTTTATGTTTTTAGCACAACATTTTTACATATTTTCTATCTGCCAGTCGATGGGTTCGATCTGATGGAAGCGCAGAAATTCATTCGTCTGGCTAAAGTGCCTGCACCCGAAAAATCCCCGGTGTGCGGACAGCGGACTGGGATGGGGTGCTTCTAACACCAGATGTTTGGGGTTGGTGAGCATCGAATGCTTCTTTTGTGCCGGCCTCCCCCAGAGTAAAAATACGATCGGCCTCTCCTGTGCATTCAACACACGGATTGCCGCATCGGTAAATTCCTCCCAGCCAATATCTTTATGGGAATTGGCCTGATGGGCCCGGACGGTAAGGACCGTGTTTAACAAAAGGACTCCCTGTCTGGCCCATTTCACCAGATAGCCATGATTGGGGATATCGCATCCCAGATCATCGTGAAGCTCCCGGTAGATATTGCGGAGGGAGGGTGGGATATCCACCCCCGGTTTTACCGAAAAGCTCAGGCCATGTGCCTGCCCGTCGTTGTGATAGGGATCCTGTCCCAGGATCACCACCTTGACCTCTTTTAATGGTGTCAGATGGAAGGCATTAAAGATATCGTCCGCCGGTGGGAAAACCTCCTGCGTCCGGTATTCTTCGTTGATCTTCTGGTATAACTCCCGATAATAGGGCTTTTTATATTCCTCTTTTAGTGCCTGTGCCCAGTCATTGTTGATTGCTGCCATATTTTTCTCCTTTCTTTTTTGTGCGGTGACATTCTTTCGTCCTACGGCCGGTCAGATTGGGAACTTTCACCCGTTAGAAACGTGTGCCTCCGGGCGCATCACAGGAAAAGCCCCCAGAACGATTCGCTCTGGAGGCCTCTGCTCTTTATTTATCTTAGGATTCCCTAAATTCTCAATGTATGTTTTTCACTCTCTCCCGGGCCAAATCCCAGCTTGTCGTATTCCGCTTTGGCAACCTCCCATGGCAGGACATCCACCGGCTCCTTCAGATAGCTTAAAATCTCCGCGATTCCTTCTCCTGTATAGGCACTGGTATAAAAAATCTTCTTACATCCAGCCAGCCGCAGCCACTCGGCCGCCTGCTCTGGCTCCGCTGCCCAATGGTCGCACTTCGTTACGACACCGACTACCTCACGGTTGCTTACGGAAACTACATTTGGCGGATAGAGGGAAAACGGCTCTATGGCACTCATCAAAAGACCGATGATATCCGCTTCGCATCCGTAAACTGCCAGTGCTCCGGAAAGCTGCTTCGTCTCCGCGTACTCTCCCGGCGTGTCAATGATCACGTCGTAATGATTGACGTACTGTGTCTTATGATAGGTGATCGTCTCTCCCTTCATCGCCTGCATGATCGTCGTCTTTCCGGACTCACTGCGCCCGATAAACATGATTTTGCGCATATAACCACCCTGCTTCTCTTTTTTGCATCTGTGTTTTGGTTATTTCTTCGTAACCGGGCATGTCGCATATCCCAGCTCGGTCTGGAAATAATGAATGACAGCCTGAACTGCGGATTCTACTGCGGAAATACGTCCTGTTAAAATTAAAGTACCGCTGAAACGGTCTACGAATCCCAGATAAACATCACCGCTCTTGATCGCAATATCTGCACCGATGACCGCAGATTCACTCGGGGTTACGGTAATGATACCGATTGCGGAACGTTCAAAATCAATATCCGGATTCAAACCCAGCTTACGATAGACAATTGGCTTCGGGCTCGTTACCACATGAGCCAATGTAATCTGCCGTCCAGGCACAGTTTCCTGGATAATACGCAATCTTCCTTCTGTGTCTTTTGGTAATAATTCTCTAATATCCATGACTTCAGCTCCTTTAATTTTTATTCATATCTTCTTGATATGTTATATTTGACTGCTATAGGGAATCCTGCAGACAAGATCCTTTTTATTCATTATAACACAGCACCCGGAAAGCGGCTATGAAAAAATTGGACAATTCATGGGATTAGTTGTCGGTTTTTCGGATTTCTTTTGTGCGAATTTCCTCACAAATAGCATGAATGAACTCTTTTAAATCCTTTTGTCCCTCATCTCCGGCAAAACGGCTCCTTACGGATACGGTTCCTGTCTCCTGCTCTTTTGCACCGACTACCAGCATATATGGCAGTTTCTGGAGGCGGGCTTCCCGGATCTTGTAACCGATCTTTTCGGAACGGTTATCCACCGTACTTAAGATGCCATTTTTCTTCAGTTCCTGATGAACCGCTTCCGCATAGTCTGCAAATTTTTCTGAGATCGGCAGGACACGTACCTGTTCCGGACAGAGCCATGTCGGGAACTTTCCTGCATATTTTTCGATCAGCCATGCCAATGTCCGCTCGTAGCAGCCCATCGAGGTTCTGTGGATGACGTACGGACGCTGTTTTTCCCCATTCTGGTCAATATAGTACATGTCAAAGTTCTCAGCGATGGCACAATCGAGCTGGATTGTGATCATCGTATCTTCTTTTCCGTAGACATTTTTTGCCTGGATATCGATCTTTGGCCCGTAGAAAGCGGCTTCCCCATCTGCTTCCACAAATTCTACACCCTGTTCGATCAGGATCTGGCGGATGGCATCCTGTGTCTTCACCCAGTACTCCTCGTCCCCGAGATATTTTTCTTTATTGGCCGGATCCCATTTGGACAGGCGGTAAGTAACCTCATCCTGCACGCCGAGAACGCCCAGGCAGTACTGTGCCAGATGCAGGCATCCTTTTAATTCCTCATTGGTCTGGTCCGGGCGGATGATCAGGTGTCCCTCAGAAATCGTAAACTGGCGGACACGGGTCAGGCCGTGCATTTCCCCGGAGTCTTCTTTTCGGAACAGGGTGGAAGTCTCCCCCATTCTATATGGGAGATCCCGATAGGATTTCTGTGTATTTTTGTAGCAGTAATACTGGAATGGACAGGTCATCGGGCGCAGTGCCAGTACTTCCTTATCATTTTCCTCATCCCCCAGGACGAACATTCCGTCTTTATAATGATCCCAATGGCCGGAAATCTTATACAGATCGCTCTTGGCCATCAGCGGTGTCTTCGTCCGGACATAACCCCACTCGTTATCTTCGAGATCCTCGATCCAACGCTGCAGGGTCTGGATGATCTTGGCTCCCTTTGGCAAAAGCAGCGGCAATCCCTGGCCGATGACATCCACCGTAGTAAATAATTCCATTTCCCGTCCCAGACGGTTATGGTCGCGGAGTTTGATCTCTTCCAGATATTTCAGCCGTTCTTCCAGATCTGCTTTCTTCGTGTAGGCAGTTCCGTAAATACGTGTCAGCATCTTGTTCTTCTCATCGCCCCTCCAGTAAGCACCGGAAGAAGAGGTCAGTTTAAATGCCTTGATCGGTTTAACGCTCATCAGATGCGGGCCCGCACAAAGATCGGTGAAATCTCCCTGCCGGTAAAAGCTGATAACGGCATCCTCCGGAAGATCTTCGATCAATTCCACCTTATACGGCTCTTCTTTTTCTTTCATGAAAGCGATGGCCTCTTCCCTTGGCAGCACAAACTTTTCGATCGGCGGATTTTCCTTGATGACCTTTTTCATCTCTTTTTCGATGGCATCCAGGTCTTCCCTGGTCAGTGGGGCCATGTCAAAATCATAATAAAATCCTTCTTCGATTGCCGGGCCGATCGCCAGCTTTGCATTCGGATAAAGACGTTTGACCGCCTGTGCCAGCACATGGGAGGCGGTGTGGCGGAATGCCAGCTTTCCTTTGTCATCTTGGAATGTCAGGATATTTAACTCGCAGTCTTCGGATAAGACCGTCCGCAGATCCTCCACTTTTCCGTCCACTTCCCCGGCGCAGGCATTGCGTGCCAGCCCCTCGCTGATATCTTTTGCAATCTCCAGAATGGACATTGGCTGTTCATAAGTTTTCTCTGATCCGTCTTTCAGACGTATAATCATAGTGGTCTCCTTTCTGAATTCTATCTGTTTCTTTCTCTTTTTCTATGTATTTTTCCTTTTTTTGATCGTAACGATTCAGCACCCCATTCGCACAATCGCTGCTTTTCCGCTTTCCTTTTGCTCATGTGTCACGTGGTTACTTTTCATCTATGTAAAAGAAATCCGTGATCTGTTCTTTTCCAAATAAATTATGGTACTCAAGCAGGTTGTACTGGTGTACCAGAGAGTAATAAGGGGATGTCTTGTCATCATTCTCATAAAATTTCCTGTCTTTTCCCCAGTAACCGATGGCATTGATGCACGGAATCTCCTCCCGGAGTTCCGATAGGTATTTAATATATCCTGTTTTTTCAAAGCCTGCCACATCGGCAAGATAGGTGGAAAGATAATTGTTGCTGGTGCGCTCCACGGTTTTTTCCTCAATATCATAATTCGCCCATATGAGAAATGGCACTTTATAAAGCTGTTCCAGGTCTTCCCCCTCCAGATTCTCGATCTTCGTCCCAAGAAACTGGTTATAAAAACTCTCGTCCAGATCCGGCTGATGGTCGCCAAAAAATACGATCACCGTCGGTTCGTCTACTTTTTCAAAATAGTGAACCAGGTCTTTTAAGGCATTATCCGACATTTTTACCATATTCAGATACTGCTCTGCCTCGGAATAGGAATGCAGGCTTCCCTTAATCTGTACCTCGTCCCCGGTTTCCAGGGTACTGCCGTCGTAACTCCCGTGATTTTGCATGGTGACATTAAAGAGATAAAACGGCTTATTTTTATCCTCCCTGTTTTCATACAGGCTGATGACCTTCTTGTAATCTTCCGCATCGGTGATATGGTAATTCACCGTATCTGTAAAGACGGAAAAATTATCCGAGGTATAGAACTTGTCAAATCCCATCAGAGGGTATACTTTATACCGGCTGTAGCCCGTCTTGTAATACGGATGGAGAGCATAGCACGGACTGTAGCCCTGGTCTTTTAAGGTGTAGGTCAAACCGGCTGTCTTACTCCGCAAAAAGAGCTGGTACGGTACGGAATTATCCGGCAGGAATGCCAGGGTATTTCCCGTCAGGAATTCAAATTCGGAATTCGCCGTATTGCCCCCGAAGACGGAAGAGTAGGTATATCCCTTGATCGTATTCGTTTTTAGCTTATGGAAGAAAGGCATCGGATCTTTCGATAGCGTAATCTCCCCAACGGCACTCAGATCTGCGAAGGATTCGTTCATGATCACAAGAATATTCGGATTCTTTTTCGTGGTTTTTTTCGACGTCTTTTCGGTGGAATCCTTTGTGGCTGTCGTCGCTTCGCTGGTTTGCTGCAATGCATTTCCGGTGGAATTCTCTGTGGCTGTCGTCGCTTCGCTTCTTTGTTCTGATTCTGACACTGCACTGTCCGTCGTGTAGGCCTCGGTGATCTTTTTAACCGCGCTTTCCGAATAGCCTTCCGGCTCTGTCACATGGAGATATCCGAACGTCCGGATGGTCGTCAGCAATGTCCCGTAATAGCGGTACTTATACTGCGGCCGGTACACACGGAAATCGACCCCGATATCCTCCAGATAATCGCTATATACATATACCTGCGTAAATCCGGCAAAAATCAGGCAGCAAACCGCAGCATAAACGACCCTTCCTTTCCAGTGGAAGAGCTTGCGGCTTTTCAGCTTCAGCAAAAGTGCCATCAATACCAGTGCCAGCAGGAAAAACTCTGCCGTATCCACATCGATCTGTACCCGGTAGGTATTCGCCACGGAAACAGCGGTTACAAAAGAGTAAATGTCCGAGGCAATAAATGACATGCTCCGGAAAACCGTCAGCTCGTAATTAAAAATCCCGAAGAGTGCTGTCAGGAAAATCATACAGATGGATGCATTTCGGATCCGGTTCCATATCAATAATAACATCAGGTAGATGACGTAGTAGATTGCCAGATCCAGTGCCAGGTATAATAAGGGAATATCAAAAACCGGGCTCCAAAACTGCTGGTCATTATAGAACTCCAGCCATAAAAAGGCAACAAAAGGGGTAGCGGCTCCGACAATGCCCGTAAGGATCCGGTTCCATTTCTCCGAAGGCTCCCATTTTTTCACCGTCAGAAAAACCAGCACGGCCCACAGCCCGCCGCAGATTATCAGCGAGTCCGCATAGAAGCGGTCAAAAAAACTGGAGGCCTCCGGATCATAATACAGATCCGGCTGTGCAAGAAAAGCCACCACCAGCAGGGCTTCCAGGAAGAGAAGAAAATTCCTCCCGGATCTGCCTTTGAAAAACTCCCGAATGCCTGCTTTTCTTTTTTTCAATCTTTTCATTGTTTCTGATGATCAACTTTCCCCATCCGGGCAAACATCCATGCCGCCAGCTGTGCCCGTACAGAAAATTTTTCTGTTTTCAACAGGGATTCCAATTCCTCCCTGGATGCAAAAAACGGGAGAAGATATTCATCGTCATCCGGATGAGGTTCCAGTTTCCCTTCGACTTCGCCGATGACCATCCAGGAACAGGAATCACTGAGATCGGGAGATGCATAGGAGGGTGGTAAAATCTGCATCACGCTTTTTAAGGAAAGCCCCGTTTCCTCATACAGCTCTCTTCTGGCACATTCTTCCACTGCCTCCCCTTCTTCCAGGCGGCCGGCCGGAAGATTGCAGAGGAACTGGTTGACTCCCATACGAAATTCTTTTAAAAGGAGCAGCTTTTCCCCGCAAAATCCAATGATGACGACTCCGGAAGCGATCCTGCCGATATCCTCCGGGCAGTCCCAGGTATAATTACTGACGGTCTCGTAGGCTTTGTCTTTTCCTACGGGATTCGTATAATGTAACGTATACGTTTTTAAATATTTGGTATCCCGATGTTTCTCGATCGACTGAAGCACCGGTATGTTTCGTTCAGACATTTCCTGTCCCTCCTCACTTCTTACTTTTCGAGCATCTCTTTTACAATCTGGTTAACCATTGCCGGATCGGCCTTTCCTTTCATGGCACGCATGGTCTGTCCGACAAAGAATCCCATGGCTTTTTTCTTTCCGGCACGGTAATCTTCGACGGATTTTGGATTGTTCTCTATAATATCCCCGATCACCTTCCGCAGGGCTCCTTCATCATTCACTGTCTTTAATCCATGTTCTTCTACATAAACTTCCGGATCTACATCCTCATCAAAGACGACCTCAAAGACTTTTTTTGCCACCTTTCGGTTGATGGTTCCAGCCTCGATCATCCGGATCAGTTTTACCAGGTTTTCCGGCTTGAAGTGGATCTCGGATGCTTCCATCTCTTTTTCTTTTAACAGGCGGAGGATATCGCCCATGATCCAGTTTGATACTTCCTTCGGTGCCGCACCGGAGGCGATACAAGCCTCGAACAGATCCGTCAGTGTCTTTTCTTCCGTGATAATGTCGGTATCATATTCCGGCAGGCCAAATTCTTCCTGGTAGCGTTTCTGTTTTTCCTCGCGGAATTCCGGCTGTCTTTTCCGGATCTCCTCTAACCATTCGTCCGAAATGACGATCGGAGCCAGATCCGGTTCCGGGAAGTAACGGTAATCCTGTGCATCTTCTTTCGAGCGCATCGGGTAGGAATATTCCTGGTCATCGTCCCATCTCCTGGTCTCCTGGATGACCTTGCCCCCTTCTTCTATGAGGTCGATCTGCCGCTCGGTCTCGCCCTCGATCGCCCTGGCGATCGCACGGAAGGAATTCAAATTCTTCATCTCGGTCCGGGTGCCAAATTCCTCGCTGCCAAATTCACGGACAGAGAGGTTCACATCGGCGCGCATGGAGCCTTCCTGCAGCTTACAGTCCGAAGCACCGAGATACTGGATGATCGTGCGCAGTTTCTCCAGATAGGCGATGACTTCTTCGGCAGAACGCATATCCGGTTCCGACACGATCTCAATTAACGGGACACCGCTTCGGTTAAAATCGACCAGTGAGTTCCCCGTTGCAGGATCGTGGATCAGCTTTCCGGCATCCTCTTCCATATGAATCTCATGGATCCGTATATTTTTTTTACGTCCATCTACGGTGATCTCCACCGACCCGTCGCGGCAGATCGGCAGATACAGCTGGGAAATCTGGTAATTCTGCGGATTATCCGGATAGAAGTAGTTCTTGCGGTCAAACTTGCCATACTTCGTGATCGTACAGTTGGTGGCAAGGCCGACTGCTGCCGCATACTCTACCACCTGTTTATTTAAGACCGGAAGGGATCCCGGCATTCCGGTACAGACCGGACAGGTATGGGTATTCGGCGCACCACCAAAGGCCGTGCTGCATCCACAGAAAATTTTGGTTTTGGTCGCAAGTTCCACATGAACCTCCAGACCAATGACTGTCTCGTATTGCTTGCTCATACTACCTGGCCTCCTTTCCGTTTACGCTCCAGTTTGCAAATGTACGGCTCTTTTCAAAAGCAGCCGCCGCGCGGATGATCTTTTTCTCCTGGAAACAGTCACCGATAAACTGGACACCGATCGGAAGTCCTTTGCTGTCCAGGCCTCCCGGCACGGTCATTCCCGGAAGCCCGGCAAGGTTTACGGAAATCGTGTAGATATCGCCCAGGTACATTTTAATCGGGTCGCTCAAACTCTCTCCCAGCTTCGGTGCTGTCGTCGGAGCTGCCGGCCCGAGAATGACATCATAGCTTTGGAAAGCACGGTCAAAGGCCTGTTTGATCAGGGCTTTCGTCCGAAGTGCTTTTAAATAGTAGGCATCATAGTAGCCGGAGCTTAATACGAAGGAACCGAGCATGATCCTCCGTTTCACTTCCGCACCAAATCCTTCGGAACGGGTCTTTTTATACATGTTGTGGAGTCCCTCGTACGCCTCGGTCCGGTAACCGTATTTCACCCCGTCAAAGCGGGCCAGGTTGGAGCTCGCCTCCGCTGCCGCAATGACATAGTAAGCCGGGATCGCATATTCTACCAGGCTGAGGTCGAACCACTCCACGATGGCTCCCTGTTCTTCGAGTTTCTTTGCCGCTGCAAGGATCGTCTCCTTCACTTCCGGATCCAGTCCCTCACCGAAATAATCTCTCGGAATGCCGATGCGCATCCCCTTCACTTCTTCATTCACTGCCGAAGCAAAGTCGTAATCCTCCCTTTTTACGGAGGTGGAATCCTTCGGATCGTAGGAGGCGATTGCTTCTAAAATGACCGCACAGTCTGTCACGTCTTTTGCCAGAGGTCCGATCTGGTCAAGGGACGACCCGTAGGCGATCAGCCCGTAACGGGAAACCGTTCCGTAAGTCGGTTTTAACCCGACCACCCCGCAGTAGGAAGCCGGCTGGCGGATGGAACCACCCGTATCCGAACCCAGCGCATAGGAACATTCCCCTGCGGCGACCGCTGCCGCGGATCCCCCGGAAGATCCTCCCGGTACATGCTCCGGATTCCACGGATTTTTCGTCGGTCCGTAATAGGATGTCTCTGTCGTACTTCCCATCGCAAACTCGTCCATATTGGCCTTTCCGATGATCAGTGCCCCTGCCTTTTCCAGATTCCGCACGGCCTCCGCCGTGTAGGTTGGCTTAAAATTGCCAAGAATCCTGGAACTGCAGGTGGTCAGTACCCCCTTCGTACACATATTGTCCTTGATCGCAACCGGCACACCTGCCAGGGGACCGGTGCAGATCCCTTCTTTGATCTTTTTCTGGATATCCTGCGCCTTTTTTTCGACTGCCTCTCTTTCTTCTACGGTGACATAGCAGTGAAAACGCTCCTCCAGTGCATCGATGGCATCCATAGCGGCACCGGCCGCCTCCAAAACGGATACCTCTCCTGCTTTTATCTTTCTTCCCAGCACAACGGCTGTATCATCCATAAGCCCCATGGCCACCCTCCTAATCAAATGTCTTCGGAACTACGAAAGCTCCTTCTTTTTGCTCCGGCGCATTTGCCAGTATCTCATCTCTGTCATCTCCGTTTGTCACAACATCTTCCCTGAAAACATTATTCACCGGAAATACATGGCTCATTGGCTCCACATTACTTGTATCCAGCTCATTTAACGTGTCAATGTAATCCAGCATATTTGCCATGTCCTGTTTTGCCTGCTCTTTCTCTTCGGGAGAAAGCTCCAGCTTGGCAAGGATGCCGACATATTCTATTGTCTCATCAGAAATTATATTTGCCATGTGATTCACTCCTCATCTACTGAATTTTCAAATTTCAGTATACCATATTTTTTTTCTCCCCTCAACATGGGGATTCCTGTATTTTGCTAATGTCGGCCGCCTCCGCCGCCGTGGCCATTGCTGCCTCCGATGCTTCCGCCGCCGCCATGATCATTGTCCGATTTTATTTTGACCCTGCTGATATGGGAATGCAGGAAAAGATCTCTTTTTTCATTCATCCGTACTCCGTTTTTTCCAAGATAGGTGGATTTCACCACGGTATCCCTGCCGCCATGTCCGGAAAGCTCTATGCCGGCAAAGACAATCATCCCCACGATGGAAACCACCAGAACCCAGATTGGGCGGATATTCCACTGGAAGACGTTCAGATTCTGCATCTGCAAGGCGGAAGTGTTTACCAGAGTCTTATATGCCTGATAGGGGTGTTTATTCACTTTTTGGTTGGTTTTTTCTATAATAAAGTCGATCGTGTCCTGTTGGAATTTCTCCGCCACCTTCCCGGTGGTCGCCATCCAGGTATAGCCGTTGGCCCAGTTGTCCACATAAATCAGCCCATCGCCGTTTGGCTGATCCCAGCCAAAACCGTTTTCTTCATAATAATTCTGTGCATAATCCCGCATCGCCGAGTCACTTTGGATACTGTCATCGTTGATGGTAACCAGCACGATATCGGCACCGATGGCTTTTTCTTTCCTGGCAATCAGCTTTTCGAGCTTCTCCTCCTCCTGATCGCTCAGCTGATCCGCCACGTCAAATACCCTTTGGGTCACCGTACACTGCTGGTTGCCCCGGTCGGTTTTGTTCGCATTGACCCCCAGGAAAATGCCATACTGAAGAATCAGGCCAAGCACTCCGCAAACCACGCCGGCCACGATGATCCCTGTCATGATTTTTTGATATGTCTTCACCATTTATAACACCTCCAGAAAATAAAGCAGCATTTCCAGGAAAAAGAACAGGGCAGCTCCGGTCAGGAGGGTAAATCCTGCCGCCCTCGTCCGGCTGATCGGCGGTTTCCCCACGACCTTTCCGGTCTGTCCATTGACAAAAAATTCATAGTCTTTGCCCTGAAAACGGTAGACATACCTCCATACCGGCAAAAAGGCATAAAACGATTCCCTCTCCCGGGTATCCTTATGGCTGGAAAATGTCCGGACGATCGCATATTCCCTGTTGTATTCCTCAAGATACCCCTCGCTGTATTTTTCTGCTTTTTTCGCCGCTCTTGGCAAAAGCGCAGAGCTGTCCTCATCATACACCTGTGCCAGGAACCCGGAAAGGTATTCCGGTGTAAACTCCCCCAGTTCCCCATAGCGGTAGGGCTCGACCAGGTCCATCTGCCGGTCCGGCATCTGGTCGGAGGCATCGATCGGAATCTTATCATAATCGATCTCAAAATCTCTAATAATATGGAAGGTACTCGTCTCTGTGCACTCGTAATCCCCTTCCCTCCACGTCCGGATCTTATCCCCTTCCCCATCAAATCGGATATGGGTGTTCATATCGTACATCCAAAACGGGACATATCTCCCTTCCATGGTTTCCAGGCTGGATGCCGAGCAAAAATTCCCGGGCAAAAACAGCTTCTGTGCAAAATGATTCCTCAGGAGTTCTATGGCCTTCTTTTTACTGACCGCAAAAGGCAGCACCAGGTCCGGCTGGTATGCCCCCTCCATCCGGTCTTCAAAGATCACATAGGTCCCGCAATACGGACACGACAGTGCCAGCGCATTTTCCGGTGCTTCGATCTCTCCTCCACAGTTGTTGCAAATCTGTTTCTTTTCCTGGGCTACCATCTGCTGCTGTTCTTCTGTGGAACAGCTCTCACACACCATCTTCTTTGTGCCAGGGTCGAACACGACATTTCCGCCGCAGTTTTTACATCGATAAAACATCTTTCCCTCCCTTATGGTTGATTTTCTGTTTCTGTTATAATGGTTTTCTTTCTTTTCAATTACTCCACTTTTACTATATGGGTTCCCGGGGCAAAAAGCAACCGTAACTTCTTTCTTCATTGTAAAATAAAATCTCTTATGGTACTATATATTCGAAAATAATCAATGCGAACCACTTTCCGGCATTTCTGTGCCGAAATTTTTATTGTCCCACCACCGAAAGGCCGTGGATTTCCACCAAGAACAACAGAAAGGATTTTATTTATGAACCACCATCCAAACGGAAAACAGACGGGATTCTTTGCGAAGTATTCCACTGTGCCTGTTCAAACACCGGAAGTTTTCTCCAGGGAACTTCTTTTTCTCTTTTATGCCGCTTTTTTCTTCCTGACAACGCTCCACCATTTTCTGGGCGATGTCCGGATCATCGATCTGTGCACCCGCGCGGTTCTCGTCGTATACGCACCCGGGATGCTCTTCGCCTGCGGATATTTTGTGCGGACACGCTATGAAGCGAAAGGAGCGTTCCGAAATGAAATGCTGCGCAGTGCGCTTTGCTGCCTCTGTCTTTACGGGGTACTCGGCACCGCATATGAAGTGCTGATCCGAAGGGTCAATCCTTTCCTTACCGTAAAAAATATCATTGCTTTCATCAAGATTCCGGGGTGTTCCAGTATTTTCCTCACACTGACTGCCCTGTTTCTGCTGTGCGCCTTTTTGGGGGAATCTCTGGCAAAATGGCTCCGATCCCCGGTGATTCTTTTTGCTCTTTGTCTGGTCGGAACCCTTTTTGTTTTTGTTCCGGAAGGCTGGATCGGTTACGGTCTTGTCGGAATTTTTATCGGCGGGGACTCCTACGGGTGCACACCGATCGCCACCGGACTGTGGGCTTTTTTCTGGGGTGCCTGCTGTGCCGATCCCGCCCATGACGGGAATGCTTTCTGGATCACGGAGAAAAACAACCGGATTTTTGCCATGCTGTCTTTTGTGGCTGCACTTCTTTTCGCATGGTTTCATAAGAAACAGCTCTGTTTTATTTTCCTCGGGCTTGTGGTTGCCTACGTAGGCGCACATTTCCTGTTTTTGTTACTTCCCCTCTATCAAAAAGGGGAAAGTCTTTTGAAGCGGTGTGCGTCCTGGCTCTGGGCGAGGAGGAACCGTTTCTCCCGGCTTCGCGACCTGGTCGGCTATACCATTCTTTTTTGTATCATGGCCACGGTCATTTTCTTCCCCTATCTGTCGGAGCACCGGACGCTGATCTGGTCTGTAGACGGTCTGGGACAGTATGTGCCAAAGGTATACCGTTTCCTGCAATATATTCCTGAGATTGCGAACGATATCCTGCACGGAAACCTGGATTTCAAACAATATGATTTTACCACCGGGCTCGGTGCGACCGTCGCGATCAGTTATGACCCGATCTACTGGCTGAACCTTCTCTTTTCCACCTCCCACGTGGAGACGGCCTACAGTTTTCTGATCCTTCTTCGCTACTATCTGGCCGGACTTGCCATGTTTGTCATGGTATTATATTTTAAAAAGCCGCGATTTTGTGCCTATACTGCCAGCATGGTCTATGCCTTTTGCGGCTACGCGCTCTATGCCGGAACGAAACACGGGCAGTTCCTGACGCCCCTGATCCTGCTCCCGCTGCTGATCGTGGCGATGGAACGCCTGATCCGGGAGAAGAAGTGGTACATGATGACTGTTTTTGTTGCCATCTCTCTGCTTTGCTCCTACTACTTCCTCTATATGAACACGATCGCCCTGGGAATTTATTTTCTGGCAAGGATCCTTTTCACGAAAGAATACCGGAGCTGGAAGATGTTTTTCCAGCGTGGGCTGCTCATTGCCGGAAGCTATGTCCTCGGTGCCGCCATCGGCTGTATCTCCCTGTTCACTTCTTTTGGAAGCTATATGGGATCGTCCCGGACACAGGGCAGTCACCTGTCTGATTTTTTGAGCACAACGCCTCTGTTTTACCGTACGGAATGGCTTCCGGATTTCTTCATTTCCTTCCTGTCGGACACCTTCAGTCCGGGGATGTGGCTGAAACTGGGATTTGCCCCCCTGGCACTTTTTGCCATCGTGCTTTTATTTACGAGGAAGAATCGTCCGGAGCTTCGAGGCATTTTCCTTCTTTCGACCGCTTTTTGCATTTTTCCGATCTTCGGCTATGTGTTCAGCGGCTTCAGTAATGTCAACAACCGCTGGTGCTATCTCTACGCGGCAGTGATCGCCTTTATCCTCGCGCAGGGACTTGACCAGATGCGGAAACTGACCGGAACGGAACTTGGTATCATGACCGTGATCACGGCTCTTTATGGACTGATTACCGTCTTATCGGATAAATTGCAGCTGACCACCATTTTTGGCGCGTTCGGCCTGCTGGCGATCACACTGGTTTTTGTTTTCCTGATCAACCATCCGGACTTCTCCTTCCCGAAAATACCGGCAAGATGGTTGTTGTTTGGCATCACGATGGCGGCCGTGTGCTTCAATGCTCACTGGTTTGTCACTTCCGGAGAAGATCATGCCCACCTGAAAACCTATGTGGCTTCCGGGACTTCCATGGAAAAAATGTCCGATACCGCCCTGAAAAATTTAGATCAGGTTTCCGGTTCCAAGACCGGCGGTTTTTACCGCAGTACGAATCTGGTTACCTCCGGCAACACCCGCTCTTCGAGCCTGCTGTACGGTTACAATGACCTCTCCACTTTTACGAGTACCTTAAATGGAGGTATCGTCAATTATAACCGTGCGATGGGAAACTGCAGCTGGAACATCGTCAGTGTCTACGATTACAATTTCCGCACCTACCTGAACACTCTGGCCAGCGTCCGCTATATCGGAACGTCTGCCAGCGACAAAGCCACGGTGCCATACGGCTATCAGAAAGTGCAGGAGACGAAAGATAAGAAGTATTCCATTTATGAAAACCAATATACGCTGCCGCTGGGATATACCTACGACCGCATCATCAGTGAGGAAACGGTTTCCTCCTACTCGGCCGCCGAAAAGCAGGAGGCTTCCATGCTCTCCGCGATCGTGGAGGAAGAGGATCTGTCCAAAAATTCCAATCTCACGACGGCAGAGAGCCTTCCGCTGACCGTGAAGAAACTGCCGATCACCCAGATGAAATGTAATGGCGTGACAAAGAACGGGGATACCCTGGAAATCGCCGGCCCAGGATCTTCCATCACCTTTACCTTTGAAGGGGAGCCAAATGCCGAAACCTATCTGTCGTTCCAGGGGGATATTACTGCCAAAAAAGATGCCAAAGAGCATTTTATCAAAACCATTGTCAAGGCGAACAAGGTCCGCTATCTCTATAAGTTCCGGATCGATGCCTACAGCACCGGACAAAGCGAGTTTCTTTTCCATCTCGGCTATCATGAAAACCGCATCCATACCTGTACCTTAACCTTCCAGGCGGCCGGGACATTAAAATACGATGATATTTCTATTTACTCCCAGTCCATGGACAGCTATGCCGAACGGGTTGCGGCTTTAAAGAAAAATTCGCTGACACATGTCAAAACCAGCAGCAACACTGTCACCGGTGACATTACGACCGACCAGGACAAAATGCTTGTCATTACCCTGCCATACCAAAGCGGATGGACTGCCTGGGTGGATGGCAAAAAAACAGAAATTCAGAGAGTTAACTACCAGTATATGGGTCTGAACCTCTCTGCGGGAACCCACAAGATCCGCCTGCATTACCAGCTCCCGGGTCTCAAAAAGGCGGTTCTCATCACCTGCGGCGGCCTTTTCCTCTTTGTCCTAATCATCCTTTTCCATCTTCTGAAAAAGAAGAAAAGGTCGAAAGACAATGAATTAAAGTGAGGTAAACCCATGAAATTCAAGGCATTCAAACACGCCCTTCCCTACACCCTGCCAATCTGTGCCGGGTTTTTATTCCTGGGAATCTCCTACGGCTTTTTAATGAAGAGTAAGGGATTTTCATTTATCTATCCGATGTGCATGAGCCTGTTCATTTTCGCAGGCTCCATGGAATTTGTGACAATCAATCTGCTTTTGTCCGCTTTTAACCCGGTCTATTCCTTTGTCCTGACCCTCATGGTCAATGCCAGGCATCTGTTTTACGGCATTTCCATGCTGAACAAATATAAAGATTACAAAGGATTAAAAAAATGGTATCTGATCTTTGGCATGTGTGATGAATCCTTTACCATCAACTGCTCCGTCACACTGCCGCCGGACATCGACGCGGAATGGTTCATGATCTGGGTGACCCTTCTCAATCATTTCTACTGGGTATGCGGTGCAACCGCCGGGGCTCTGCTGGGCTATTTCATCCACTTTGATACCACCGGGATTGAATTCGTCATGACCGCCCTCTTTTTCGTCATGTTCCTCGACCAGTGGGAAGCCACAAACCGGCACTTTTCTTCTCTGGTCGGTATTCTCTGCTCCCTGGCCTGCCTTCTCCTGTTTGGCAGCCAGAACTTTATGATCCCGGCAATGGCACTCATCATACTCACTTTCGCTTTCAGTAAACGATTCATTGACAATCCAAAGGAGGACAAAGAATAATTATGACGACCACTCAGCAAATCCTCACCATCGGAATCGTTGTTCTCGGCACCATGCTGACCAGGTTCCTGCCGTTTCTGATCTTTTCCCACGGGAAAACCCCAGCCTTTATCCAGTATCTGGGACGGGTACTTCCCTACGCCGTCATCGGACTGCTGGTTGTCTACTCCCTGAAAGATTCCCTGGGCGGAACCGGTGCCTTCCTCCCGGAACTGCTGGCTCTGATCGTGATCTTCGTTCTCCATAAATGGAAGAAGAACACCCTGTTAAGCATTGCCGGGGGAACCGTTTTCTATATGATCCTTATCCAACATATATAAATAAAAAGAATCCTGCAAGCAGGATTCTCGTGCCTGTAACATAAAAAACCTTCGAAAGGAAATGGGATTCTCCCTATTTTCCTTCGAAGGTTTTACTTTTTATCGGTAATCGTTTCTTCTCTTCCGTCCTGCCAGAAGAAACAGAGCGATA
>CAVFXN010000028.1:0-3929 GCA_963626755.1 Bacteroidaceae bacterium | reverse complement strand
AAGAAGTATGTCGCAAGCGACCCGCCGCAGGCGCGAGAATCCTGCAAGCAGGATTTTTTGTATAGAAAAATAAAAGAAAGAACGGTTGTGGAACGTAGATAGTATCTGTTGGGAACGTGAGATATGCTACTAATAATAACAGAGAGGAATAGAAATCACCAGAATGTAGTCTCGGGGTTTCCAATGCCCCTGTCTTTGCAATTGATTTTCCAGGAATACAATGGAGAAAGGAAAGGAGGAGTCATGATGGAACGTTGGACGAAAATGTATCAGGAAAAGCGAAGAAGTCCTGAGGAACTGGCAGAGCTGTTTCAATCAGGGGATATCTGTCTTAGTAACGGGCAGATTACGGAACCAATTGCCATCCTGCAAGCGGTGGCAGAGCGGGCGGAGAGGGAAGGATTAACGGGAATCCGGCATTATATCCTGTTGCCTATGAGAGAACAAAAGTATATGGCGGTTGGAATGGAGACGCATATCTGGCATGTTTCCCACTTTGTCAGCGGTTATGACCGGGAAGCAATCTGGGCAGGACGTGCTGATTATCTTCCATGCCATTATGGTCAGGTACCTGTTTTGTGGAAACATGTGATTCATGGACCAGATGTATTCTACGCTACGGTTTCACCGATGGACAAGCATGGATATTTCAGCTGCGGCACCGCAGCGGACGTGAGTGAAATTCGGAAAAAAGCAGACCGCATCTTTTTGGAAGTGAACCCAACGATGCCACGGACCTTTGGAAGTCATATTCACATTTCGGAGGTGGACGCATTGATCGAAAACGATGTGCCGATCACGGAAGTTCCGCCTGCACCGATCACCAAGGATGATGAGATCATCGGTGGTATGATCGCGGAAGAAATCTGTGATGGGGCAACGCTTCAGTTAGGGATTGGAGGTATCCCAAACGCAGTGGCACAGGCATTGATGGATAAGAAAGATCTCGGCATTCACAGTGAGATGTTCTGTGACAGCATTGTGGATTTGATGAATGCGGGGGTTATTACCAATGACTGTAAAAAGATCCATCAGGGAAAGACGGTGGTTACCTTTAGTTTTGGTGCGCGGAGTACCTATGATTTCATTGATGACAACCCGGGTGTCGAATTTCTTCCGGTAGATTATGTCAATGATCCTTTCGTTATTGCACAAAACGACAATGTGGTTTCCATCAATTCCTGTATGGAGATCGACCTGTTTGGCCAGGTTTGTTCCGAGACCATCGGTCCAAAGAACTTCAGTGGAACGGGCGGGCAGGTAGATTTTATCCGGGGAGCTGCAGCGTCGAAAGGAGGAAAATCTTTCCTGGCGTTTAAGTCCTCGGCAAAGAAGGGAACTCTTTCCAAGATTAAGCCGGTTCTCACGGAAGGATCCTGCGTGACGACCACCCGAAACGATGTAGATTATATCGTAACGGAACAGGGAATTGTGAGACTGAAAGGACTGACCTGCTCTGAACGTGCCAAAGCATTGATTGGGATTGCACATCCGAATTTCCGCGATGAGCTTACCCATGCTGCAAGGAAAATGCATATCATCGTCTGATCAGGATTTATTTATGGGAACATGTGAACGGATTTTTTAAAAAATAAAAGAATAAAGGAGGTTGTACCATGGCAATTATGACAAAAGAACAATTTCAGGACAGTATTCGCGCACGGAAGCCTATGAATGTCTGGTTCCTTGGCGAAAAAGTGGAAGATCTTACTACTTTTCCACCTTTGGCAGCGAGTTTCAATGCCATTTCCAAGGTGTATGAGCTTCATAACCACCCTGATTGGGCCGACCTGCTTACAACGAAATCCCAGCTAAATGGTGAGACAGTCAGTCTGTATAATGCGCCTTTGGCCTCCCCAGCGGAAGCAAATAAGAAGACCCGTGCCGTTCGTGCACTGGCCGAGGTCATTGGATGTTGTACACACCGTTGTACCGGTTCGGAAGCATTTGCCGGTCTGGGACCTTGTACCTATGATATGGATCAGGATCTTGGTACGGAATACTACAAACGTTTTATGAATTTCCTTGACTATGTACAGAAGAAAGACTACAGCTGTACGGTTACCGTAACCGATGTGAAGGGACTTCGGACCCTTCCGCCTCACAAACAGCCGAACCGGGATAATTATATCCATGTCGATGAGATCCGGGAAGACGGTATTGTGATCAGTGGATATAAATGTAATCAGACCGGTATCTTATTTGCACATGAGATCGTGATTGTTCCGACCACCAATATGAAGCCGGAGGATAAGGATTTTGCACTGGCATGTGCTGTGCCGGCTGATGCTCCGGGTATCACCTTTGTATTGGGACGTACCCCACAGGATAAACGTTTCTTTGAGGTAGGAGGAGACATTGAAGGAATCGATTTAGGTAAGCTCTATGCGGACCATCAGGCACTGGTATACTTTGATAAAGTATTTGTGCCAAATGAGCGTGTATTCATGTGCGGGGAGACTTCCTATGTCGGCAGGCTGTTAAGTTACTTTACCGCAGTGCACCGTCTGACTGCCGGAGGCTGTAAAGCCGGTGGTGTTTCTGCTCTGTGCGGTGCTGCCAGCCTGATCAGCGAGATGATCGGCGTGCAAAAGGCCGGACATATCCGTACAAAACTGACGGAGATGGCAATGACCGCAGAAACCGTTTATGCACTGTCCCTGGCATCCGGTGTGGAAGGATTTAAGCATCCGAGTGGATTCTGGATTCCGAATCCTCTGCTGTCCCACACCTGCAAATACACATGTACCAAGATGCCATTTGAAGCAGTCCGTTACGCCCGTGATATCATTGCCGGTTTTGGCGAGACCGCTCCTTCTGAGATTGATATGCGTTCGCCGGAAATTGGAAAGATGTGCCAGGATGCATTCAATCCTGGAAATCCGGCATACGATGCCTTTGACCGTCTGCGTGCTGTGCGGTTTATCGAGCATATGGCACGTGGATCGAATTGGTCGGCGATGGCTCTCCATGGTGGTGGAAACCAGGAGGCATCCACCGTTATGGCACGTGCTTTTACCGACTGGAAACATCTCCAGAACCTGGTAAAAGTTGCGACCGGTATCACCAAAGATCCGGAAGAGCGTGAAAAACTCATCAGCGATATCGGAAAGAGGGAAGGGCGTATATGTACCACCCTGGATTTACCAAAAGTAGAATAGAACAAAGGGGGATTGGGGCTGTCGCATTAAGCGGCAGTCCTTTTTTAATTTTTTGGTTACAGCATAATTCGCTTCCATTAGATAGAAAACGCTCTGCGAGGATACAGACTGAAAATTCCGCGGAAAGGATTCTTTTTCAGCGATGAAATCCCCGGAAAAAATCTTGACATTCATTTTTCCTTGCGTTAAAATGATAGTCATTGAAAAAGCGTTGAAGGTGGGGATGTGTTTTTGCATATCCACAGTAGAAGCTGGATCAGCCGACAGAGAAGGGAGATCACAGGCTGGAAGTCTCCCTAGGAAAGGATCCTGTTTTGAAGTTCCACACCGGAGCTGCATTTCGGAGGTCACAGTCATTGTCTGTATTTTGCAGGACATAGAACGTGAGAAAAAGAAATGCCGTTTACGCCCGTTAAGCGTAGAAAGTGTCCAGGCAGTATCTTTTGTTCTGCATCACAGACAGGAGAGAACACGTGCATGGAAATCAGGGTGGTACCGCGGATTGATTCGTCCCTTTGGGGGCGTTTTTTTTATGTCATAGGAATTACATTCCTATGACAAAAAAACGCTCCGCGAGGATCGCACTGCGGCGGAAAGGAAACCTGTCGCAAGCGACCCGCCGCAGGCGGCGAATCCTGCAAGCAGGATTCGTTATTATAACATAGGAACTTTCATTATCTATAACATAAAAACGCTCTGCGAGGATCGTATTACGGCGGAAAGGAAACCTGTCGCAAGCGACCCGCCGCAGGCGGCGAATCCTGCAAG
>CAVFXN010000027.1:0-72171 GCA_963626755.1 Bacteroidaceae bacterium | reverse complement strand
ATTCATCCGCAGGCAGCTGAAGTTGGCTGCGGTTTTCTGCTTAAGACTTGATAATGTAAATAGATTGTAATCAGGCGTATCCTGTCGATCGTCCATGAACAGTCGTTCCAATGATGATACGAAAAGGAGGATTCTTATGTTGACCTATTCATTTACTAACTTAAAAAATACATCGTTATACGCCCATCTCTATCAATGTATCCGCCAGGACATCATCGACGGAAAGTTAATTCCCGGAACCAAACTGCCCTCGAAGCGAAGCTTTGCCAAAAATCTGGGAGTCAGCACCATCACAATCGAAAATGCCTATGCACAGCTTCTGTCCGAAGGCTATATTTATTCGATTCCCAAAAAAGGATTTTATGTTTCGGATTTTAAGGGCAATATCATTAAACCGGTGACCCTCACAACAAATAACGTCAGCCTCTCTTCCGGCGAATCCCGTTTCCTTGCCGATTTTTCGAGCAACCAGACTCGCCCGGAGAATTTTCCGTTTTCTGTGTGGGCAAAACTGATGAGGGAAACATTAAATAATGACAGCACCGAATTAATGACCAAGCCTCCGTGCGGTGGGATTCTCGGACTTCGGAAGGCCATTGCCAGGCATTTAGAACAATTCCGCGGGATGCATGTCCAGCCGGAGCAGATTTTCGTCGGTGCCGGGACGGAATATCTTTACGGCCTGCTGATCCAGCTTCTCGGTTTTGATAAAAAATATGCCATTGAAAATCCCGGCTATGAAAAAATTACACAGATCTATGAAAGTTATGGCGTGGAGCAAAGCTATATTTCTATGGATCAGGACGGGATTCTTGTGGATGAACTGGAAAACAGCGGTGCCGATGTTGCGCACATCTCCCCTTCCCACCATTTTCCTACGGGGATCATCACCCCAATCAGCCGCCGCTATGAATTGCTTGGCTGGGCTGCCAAATCCCCCAGCCACTATATTATCGAGGACGATTTTGACAGTGAATTCCGCCTGGTTGGAAAACCGATCCCTTCTTTACAAAGTATGGATATCACACAGAAGGTGATCTACATCAATACGTTTACGAAAAGTCTCACCTCGACGATGCGAATCAGCTATATGGTTCTCCCTCCGAAACTGGCAAACCTGTTTCTGGAACATCTGAATTTTTATTCCTGTACGGTTTCCAATTTTGAACAGTATACGTTGATGCGTTTTATTAATGAGGGATATTTTGAAAAACACATCAACCGGATGAGGACGTTTTACCATAAACAGAGGGATACCCTTTTAGATGCCATAAAAAAAAGCCCTTTGTCTTCTCTTGTCACAATTACAGAAGAAGACTCCGGGCTACATTTTCTAATGAAGGTACAAACAGAGCTATCCGATGAAATCATCATGCAGCGCGCACTCCAGCATGGGATCCGACTGACCAGTCTGTCAAGATATTTCCATGTCCATCCGGAGTGTGCCTCACATGTCTTTATTATTAATTATTCCTATCTGGATACCGCTCATATTTCCCAGGCAATCGACGCTCTCTATCAATGCCTGCAGTAATTATACGGCCGCTTTCTTTCCGGTATACAGCTGGTAATACCTTCCCTGTTCCTCGATCAGCTCATCATGGGAGCCTCTCTCGATAATACGACCCTGCTCCAAAACCATGATACAGTCACTGTTCTTTACGGTGGAAAGACGATGGGCGATCACAAAGGTGGTTCTTCCCTTCATCAGGCGGTCCATTCCTTCCTGGACGATTTTTTCTGTCCGGGTATCAATAGAGCTGGTCGCCTCATCGAGAATTAATACCGGCGGATCTGCAATGGCTGCCCTGGCAATCGACAGAAGCTGCCGCTGCCCCTGGCTCAGGTTCGCGCCATCCCCGGTGAGCACGGTATCGTATCCCTGCGGCAATCTCTCAATAAAATTATCCGCATTCGCAAGTTTTGCTGCTGCAACGACTTCTTCATCGGTCGCATCCAGCTTTCCATATCGGATATTTTCCCGTACGGTCGCCGTAAAAAGGTGAGTATCCTGTAAAACCATCCCCAGAGAATGTCTGAGATCTGCCTTTTTGATTTTATTAATGTTAATTCCGTCATAGCGGATCTTTCCATCCTGAATATCATAAAAACGGTTGATCAGATTGGTAATGGTTGTCTTCCCAGCACCGGTCGAACCGACAAAGGCAATCTTCTGACCCGGTGTGGCATACATCTTGATGTCATGGAGAACCCTCTTTTTATCGGTATACCCGAAATCGACTCCCAGGAATTCCACATCCCCGAGAAGCTTTTGATATGTTGTTGTATTGTCCGCTTTATGGTAATGTTTCCATGCCCAGATTCCTGTATGGTCTTTGGTTTCCGTCAGAGTTCCGTCCGCTGCCTCTTTTGCATTGACCAGCGTGACATATCCGTCATCAACCTCCGGTTTTTCATCCACAAGTTCAAAAATCCTCTGGGCTCCGGCAAGTGCCATCGCTACGAAGTTGATCTGCTGACTTACCTGGCTGATTGGCATATTCAGGCTTTTATTAAATGTCAGAAAGCTGGCAAGACCTCCAAGGGTAAAATTCCCCACTCCGTTGATTGCGAGAATTCCTCCGACAATGGCAACGATCACATAACTGATATTTCCAATCTGTGCATTGGCCGGCATGGCGATATTTGCAAATTTATTCGCGTTATCCGCACTGTGGAACAGCTTATCATTTAATTCATTAAATTCTTCGATACTTTTTTCTTCATGGCAGAATACCTTGACAACTTTCTGCCCCTGCATCATTTCTTCAATATATCCATTGACCGCTCCCAGGTCTCTTTGCTGCTGTATAAAAAACTTACCACTCTGCATTGCCAGACGCTTTGAGACCGAAACCATAACCCCTACCATAAGCAGGGTCACGATGGTTAATGGAATGCTCAAAACAATCATACAGGCAATGACACTGACAATCGTGATGATACTGTTAAATAACTGCGGGATACTCTGAGAAATCATCTGACGCAGTGTATCGATATCGTTAGTGTAAACGGACATGATATCGCCGTGGGCATGACTGTCAAAATATCCGATCGGCAGATCCTGCATATGGGTAAAAAGGTCATCTCTCAAATTCCGAAGGGTTCCCTGGGTAATATTTACCATAATCTGGGAATATGCCATAGTCGCCACTACACCGACTGCATAAAAACAGGCCACCCTGATAATGGCATGTAAAAGGCCGGAAAAGTCGTGGCCTCCATCTTTCACCATCGGAAGGATGTAACTGTCAATCAAAGTCTGCATAAACATGGTTCCCTGTACATTGCAGATGACGCTGAGTAAGATACATACCAGCACGAGAAGAAAGGCAGCTCCATATTTCTTCATAATATAACCCATAAGGCGTTTCATCAGATATCCGGGACGCTCTACTTTTTTATGGTTTCCTGCACTTGCGTTAAATTTTTCTCTCGGATTTTTTCGCATTGCCGCCATTCTTATTCACCTCCATTCTCATCAAAGTCTCCGCCACCCTGTGTCTGGGATTCGTAAACTTCTCTGTAAATATGATTCGATTCCATCAATTCCTCATGGCTGCCAAAACCGGAAATCTCTCCTTTGTCCATGACAATGATCCGATCTGCATTCTGCACGCTGGATATTCTCTGGGCAATGATCAGCTTTGTGGTGTCCGGGATTTCTTCGGCAAAGGCCTGCCGTATTCTGGCATCCGTCGCAGTGTCCACTGCGCTGGTGCTGTCATCAAGAATCAGTATTTTCGGCTTTTTCAACAGTGCCCGTGCAATACACAGTCTCTGCTTCTGCCCACCGGATACGTTCGTACCACCCTGTTCAATATGCGTCTGATACCCCTCCGGCATCTTATCGATAAACTCATCCGCACAGGCGAGGCGGCAGGCTCTTTTACATTCCTCTTCTGAGGCATTTTCATCGCCCCAGCGTAAGTTATCCAGGATCGTTCCGGAAAACAGGACATTTTTCTGTAAAACGACAGAGACTTCATTTCGCAGGGTTTCGATATCATATTCCCTCACATCCCGTCCGCCGACCAAAAGCTGTCCCTCGGAAACATCATAAAGCCGGCTGATCAGATTGACGAGACTGGACTTCGCACTTCCGGTTCCGCCGATAATTCCTACGGTTTCCCCTTCTTTGATCGAAAGGTTGATATCATTTAATACATTTTTGGTTCCTTTTTTATTATACCGGAAAGAGACATGGTCAAAGACGATACTTCCGTCTTTTACTTCGTATGCCGGATTCTCCGGATTCACAATATCCGGTGTTTCATTCAATACTTCCGCAACACGCTCCGCGCTGGCCATACTCATGGACAGCATGACGAATACCATAGACAGCATCATCAGGCTCATAAGGATATTCATGCAATAGGTCAGGAGCATCATCAGCTCCCCTGTCGTCAATGTAGACTGTACTACCATCTTTGCGCCAAGCCAGCTGATTCCAAGAATACAGGAATACACGGTGATCATCATCAATGGTGCATTACACGATACGATCCGCTCTGCCTTCACCGCCATACGGTACAGGTTGGAGCTGGCTTTCGTAAAACGTTTTTTCTCATAGTCTTCACGCACGTATGCCTTGACCACACGGATGGCGGAAACATTTTCCTGCACGCTTGCATTTAAGTCATCATATTTTCTAAACATGCTGGTAAAATATCCCATTGCCTTCCATATAATGACTGCCAGCAGGCTTCCAAGGATAATGACCGCAACCAGATAGATACTGGCCAGTCTGGCATTGACCCAAAAAGACATGATCATTGCACAGATCAAACTAAACGGAGCCCTCACACACATACGCAGGAGCATCTGGTAAGAATTTTGTAAATTGGTGACATCCGTCGTCATACGGGTGACAAGACTCGGGGTACTGAACTTGTCAATATTGGAAAATGCAAACGTCTGTATGTTGCCAAACATCGCCTGACGCAGGTTCCGGGCAAATCCCGTCGATGCCCGTGCCCCATATTTTCCTCCCATGATACCGGCAAAAAGTCCGATACCAGCTGCGACAATCATCCAGATTCCCACCACATAAATATGATGGATATCTCCCTTTTCCACACCATCATCAATAATAGATGACATTAACAAGGGGATGATCATCTCCATAATTACCTCTAAAATCATGAATAAGGGTGTCAGAATTGAATCTTTTTTAAACTCTTTCACCTGTGCTGCAAGAGTCTTTATCATTCCATTCACCTTCCTTTCTGTTATTTGCTAAAAGCATTACATGTCCAGACGGGGGCATCCGTTTTCCAGATTCGACCGGATCTGTTTTGCGACCTTGAAAAAAATCTGCAATTCTTCTTCCTCGACTCCCCGCCTCATTTTTTCTTCTACGATATCAATGCTATGTAAAAACTGCTTATGCAGGTCTTCTCCTTTTTTTAAAAGGCAGAGCCTTTTTAAACGGCAATCTCTCTCGACAGCGACCCGGGCAATATAGCCCTTCTTTTCCATCTGCTTTACCACACAGGTCACCGTTGATCTAGCGATATAGAATTCTGATTCGATATCTCGCTGAAACACTTCCCGGTCCTTGTTATCGTAAAGATATCCGATGATCCATCCCTGCATGACCGGCGTCATGCTTCTCTTGCCTACGCTGTCTTCGGCCATTGCATTTCTCATCATCATATTATCTAAAGACCTGACTATGAATCCTACTGTTTCTTCCCGTTTCACATCGTCTCCCACCTTCCTCGTCACTGAAGCTGTTTTCTCGTGAAGTGTCCTGTTTTTCATTGTTTCTAATAAACTGTTTCGTTATAAACTGTTCTGATTTGAATTGTTTTTTATTGAATTGTTTATAATTGAACTATTTTGCATGCACTACTTATTATAGTGCTTTTTCTCTATTTGTCAACATTTTTTTCATGCCCTGCACTCTGCCAGATTTTACCATTTATCAAAAAAATTTCTTCATGTTTCAAATTGGAAAATACAAGATAACAATTTAAAAGAATATCTGGGCATTGAAGGAGATGTGGATCCATATCGAAAAGGGCATACCGGAACGATTTACGATGAACGTATTTTAGAGGCATTAGGAGTAGATGTTCGATTCCTTGTATTTAATCTGGAAAATTACGGTGTGAAAGAATGGATTTCAGAAGATAAGATGATCGATGAATGGGGATGCTGGATGTTAGGAAGGGTAGACTTTCTTACCGGAATCTTAAAAGGAACACCGGAAGTAGAGGCATTCCTTGATAAGGTCATGGAAACACAGATTGCATACTATAAGGAGTTTTTAAAGATTGTCGAACCATATGTTGACATTGTAGAAACACTGAAAGATTCCCTTTGTCTCTCTGTGATATTAAAAAAATTTTGTTCCTGACTCATAATATCTCTCCATTTTTATCTAATCTGAGCATTTTTCTTACATCTACTTTAATTCTAACACATGAATCTTTCCTGTAGTATTTTTCTTCTGATGGATACAACGCTGTCCTACCAAATGGATTTCCGGATTTTGCGCTACTTCTAACAGATTCTCAAGATAGTCTTCACTTTTTACCGGGTATTCTTTTTCCTCTGCCATCTGCACTGCGATCATAGAACTTGATAACTTCCCGCAAAGATGGAACACACTGTTTGGAAGCAAGGTTTCACATTCTTTTAAAAGCAGCCCCGCTGCCTTTCCGCTGCACTCTTTAAAATACTTATTCCCCACCATATCCACAGTTCCTGCCGGCTCTGCGAGGGAGATGATCTGACATCCCGCCTGAATGACTGCTTTGATATAGGCTGTTTCTTCCGATACAATTTTTTTCAGGATGTGATCGAGCAATTCACGCTCTGTCTGCATCGCTATATATAATTCCATAGGATTAATCAGAGCCGCCAGCACAGAAAAAGGAGCTTCTGCTTCGAGAATCAGCGGCTCATTTTTTAATTCTTTTACTGCCTCGATCACGACCAAAATGCGCTCATCTTTCATAAGACTCCATTGTTCTGTATCCATTTCTTCCAGATCGCAAAAAGGATAATTCCCTGTTGTCCAGTAGTTTTCCCTTTTTACAACGTCCGCCCCGAGGACTGCCCCCTCCAGGTTCTGGACCAGGGGCAAAACAATCTCTTTTCTGTTTTCAGCTTTCCTCCATGTAAGGAGAGCCGATACCATTTCTTCCGGATCGGAAAGAATCGATAAATCTTTTTCCCAAAGCTGTGAAGGCATTGTCCTCGTGTCATTTCCACTACATTTCCATCTTTGCTGCATATAGATCCTCTAAACTTTTTGATCCCCCGCCTGTGCTAAAGCTCCGTTCGCTTCCCGGCAACGTTGTGGCGTGCATACCCCACCTGCGCTAAAGCTTCGAAGAGCGGGGTTTCTCCGACTAAGTTAAGGCCAGCTGGCCATCTTTTAAAGATAACAGGTAATTCCCATTATTTTTGATATGGCCTTCCAGATATTCATCTGCCAGGAAATCTTCCAGTTCATTCTGGATTGCCCGGCGCAGCGGCCGTGCACCGTATTGTGGATTATAGCCTTTTTCCAGAATATAGTCCGGTATTTCTTCTGAAAATTCCAGGGAAAATCCCGGGGTCTGTTTTAATCGTTTCGAAAGTTCGTTTAATAATAATTTTACAATTTCTCTTTGCTGTGGTTTTTCCAGGGTATGGAATACCAGGATTCCGTCAACACGGTTCAAAAATTCCGGTTTAAATAACTGTTTCACTTCTTCCATCACATGATTTTTCATCTGTTCATGATCCCGTTTTGCATTTTTTTCGGCAACAAAACCCAGATTTTTCGGCGTCATGATCTTCTGCGCCCCTGCATTGGAAGTCATAATGATTACCGTATTTTTAAAATCAATTTTACGTCCGTTGGAATCGGTAATCTGCCCATCATCCAATACCTGCAGCAGGATGTTAAATACATCTCCATGCGCTTTTTCGATTTCATCGAATAAAATTACGCTGTATGGATGACGGCGCACCTGTTCGGAAAGCTGCCCGCCTTCTTCGTAACCGACATATCCTGGCGGCGATCCGATCAGCTTAGAAACGCTGTGCTTTTCCATATATTCTGACATATCGACGCGGATCATCGCTGCCTCATCTCCAAAAAGTGCTTCTGCCAATGCTTTGGAGAGTTCGGTTTTTCCTACGCCGGTCGGT
Source organism: Bacteroidaceae bacterium (assembly GCA_963626755.1). Lineage (GTDB taxonomy): Bacteria > Bacillota > Clostridia > Lachnospirales > Lachnospiraceae > Anaerobutyricum. Next base: position 64,020 of record CAVFXN010000027.1, on the reverse strand, counting down.
CCTAAAAACATGAAAGAACCGATCGGTCTTTTCGGGTCTTTGAGACCAATCCTTCCTCTTTTGATGGCTTTTGCCACCAGGGAAACCGCCTCATCCTGTCCGATCACCCTTTTTTTCAAAGTGGCTTCCAAGGAAAGCAACCTATGGGATTCGCTCTGACTGATCCGTGTGACCGGTATTTTGGTCCATGCAGATACCACGGCTGCCACGTCATTTTCCGTGACATTCATGCGTTTTCCGACTTTTTTCTCCTCCCATTCTTTTCTTTCCTGCTCTAATTTCACCTGGATCGACTTCTGCCTGGTATTGTTCGACTTTGCTTTTCTGATATTTCCTTCGGACAAAGCCTCTTCTTTTCTTTTTCCATATTTTTCGTACTGTTCTTCTAAGTCCCTTACCTCTTCCGGCATCGTATAAAGCCCTACTCTTTTCTTGGAGGCGGCTTCATCCATCACATCGATGGCTTTATCCGGAAGAAAACGGTCGCTGATATATCGCTCGGATAATTCGACAGCCGCACGGATGGCCCCCGCTGTATAGTGGACATGATGATGCTGCTCGTACTGCGGTTTCAGCCCATTTAAAATCGCAATGGATTCCTCACGGGTTGGTTCCTCCACGGCAATCGGCTGGAACCTGCGTTCAAACGCGGCATCTTTTTCAATATATTTCCGATATTCCTCCCGAGTGGTCGCGCCGATCAGCTGGATCTCACCCCGGGCAAGAAATGGCTTCATAATATTGGAGGCGTCGATGGCACCTTCTGCTCCCCCTGCCCCGATCATCGTGTGGATCTCGTCCACAAAAAGCAGGATGTCTCCCCGGGATATTACTTCCTGGAGAAGCTTCTTGATCCTTTCTTCAAATTCACCGCGGTATTTGGAGCCGGCGATCATTCCCGGAAGATCCAAGGTCATGATCTTTTTCTCCCACAGCATCTCCGGAACTTCCCCGCGATGAATCCACTGGGCAAGTCCTTCCACAATGGCGGTCTTTCCAACACCGGGCTCCCCGATCAGGCAAGGGCTGTTTTTCGTCCTGCGGCTTAAGATCTGTATCATTCTTTCGATTTCGTTTTTTCTTCCGACAATCGGATCCAGCTTTCCTTCACGAACACGCTCGCTGAGATCCACACAGTAGGCGGATACCATGGAGGCTTTTTTCCTGTTCTTTTTGGCACTGGCAATGGCCTGATATTCTTTTTGTGCCCTGTTGACATCCATTCCGGTGGCCACCAGCAGATCCACATAGATCTTTCTGAGATTGACATTCATCCCCCGGATCAGACGGAGGGCAATACAATCTCTTTCTTTAATAATTGCCAGCAAAATATGTTCGGTTCCTATCGTTTTCGCCTGGAACCTTAACGCTTCCTGCTCACTTGCTTCCAGAACATGCTCCGCTTTAGGGCTGTATCCCAGAAAAGGGCTCTTTTCATTTTCCCCTAAGGCGGCCGACTCTCCCAGTACCGCTTCTAAAAAGTTTTTATAATTCACGCCACATTCGTGAAGCACCCGGCTGGCCAGGGATTCTGTCTGGTCTAACAGTCCCAGGATAATGTGTTCTGTTCCGATATATTTCTGATGGCAGGCCGACGCATCAAAGGCCGCCTTTTCCAGTGCGCGGGATGCATAATCATTATATTCTGTCCTCATTCCTGTCCTCGCTTTCTACAAAAAAGTATCATACATTTCTTCTACTAGCTGCTTCATCTCATCTTTTGTAATTTCTTTACAGATTGCCTGTGCGATGATCATCTGCATATGTCCGTTGACCTTTGTCATCTCCTCTGATTTGTCACTGATCTGTATGGAAATCACTGCACCTTTCCTCCGGTCAAGCTTCAGATAACCTTCCTGGCGCAGCATGGCATATGCCTTATTCACCGTGTGCATATTAACTCCCAGTTCTCCTGCAAGACATCGGACAGAAGGCAGGGAATCCCCCTCACGGAGCTGATCATGGGCGATCTGCATGACAATCTGGTTCCGAAGCTGTATATAAATCGCCTCTGGACTGTTAAAATCGAGTTCTATCCTCATACTCATCATCCTATCTTTATCTTATTTCCATCGCACGGATGAAAATCTTGTGTTATATAGACTATATCATGTAGAGCAGAAAAATCAAGTCTAAAATCGAAAACGTACGAGATGTATTTGCATGATACATTTCGTACGTTTTTTTTACCTGGAATATTTTTTTTGTGTGAGAAGCTGACAGTATAAAATTTCTAACGCTTCCTTCACGGCCGCATATCTGATACTCTGACGGCTGCCACTGTAAAAACATCTTTTTACTACGATATGCCCTTTCACATAACATCCAATATAAACCAGCCCGACTGGTTTTTCTTTTGTCCCTCCTTCGGGACCTGCAACCCCTGTTGTGACGATGGCGGCATCTGCATTTGCTGCATTTGCTGCGCCTTTTGCCATTTCTTCTGCCGTCTGTCTGGATACAGCACCATATCGTTTTAAAGTTTCTTCTTTTACCCCTAAAAGTTTCTGTTTTGCTTCATCAGAGTAGACAATATATCCTTCTTTAAAACCCTTTGAAATTCCGCTGGCATTCACAAGAGTTCCTGCAACAAGACCCCCTGTACAGGATTCTGCTGTAGTGACTGTCATTTCTGTGTTCGTTAAAATTCGTGCTATTTTCGTTTCAATTGGCTCTTGTGTCACAATCCGGTCGGAACTCATTATTTTTCAGATCCCCCTTCTTTTAATACGTCAATATTTTTTGCGAGATAATCGATCAGGGATACAATCGTGAGAATCAGTGCAATATATACCAGCACCTGCTCTACGATATGTATTCCGCTAGCATATGCCTTAAAATTCTCCCCAAGGTTCAGTGTCAACAGGATAATGGCAAACATCTGGAAATTGGTTTTAAACTTTCCCCAGTAGCTTGCGGCAATCACGATTCCGTTATCACTGGCTATCAGACGGAAACCACTGATGACAAACTCTCTGGCTATAATGACAATCACGATCCATGCGGCAATTTTATGGCTCCATACCAGACAGATAAATGCGGAAGATACCAACATCTTGTCTGCTAAAGGATCCATAAATTTTCCAAAATTCGTGATCAGGTTATGTTTTCTTGCGATATGTCCGTCAAGAAAATCGGTCAAACTGGCCAGACAGAATAAGATCGTCGCGATCCATTTGGATCCCGGTGTAAAATCTGTTAACATAAAAAATACAAAAAACGGAATCATGACAATTCGTAAAATAGTAAGTTTATTTGGTAAATTCATCGGCATAAATCACATCTCCTATCAAATCATATTCATTGGCCCCGGTAATGAGAACCGGTACCAAATCCCCGGAAATTAATTCCTCCTCCGAGCGGACAAAGACATTCCCGTCCACTTTCGGTGCATCCATATAGGTTCGTCCAATATAGATATCTTCTTCATATAAGTAACCCTCTATTAAAACGGACATTGTCTGGCCGATCCTGCTGCTGGCTTTTTGGGCAGAAATCTTCTGCTGAAGTGCCATGACTGCATCCCGTCGGCTGTTTTTTACTTCCTCAGCAATCTGACCATCCATTTCGGCGGCTTTGGTTCCCTCTTCCGCTGAATAAGGAAAGACTCCCAACCGGTCAAACTGCATATTTTCTACGAAATCCACCATATGTTCAAAGTCTTCTTCTGACTCTCCCGGAAAACCGGTGATCAGGGTGGTGCGAAGTACAATGTCCGGAATTTCCCTTCTTAATTTATGAATGAGTGAGATCAGCTCCTCCCGGTTTGTCTTACGCCCCATACGCTTTAATACCGTGTCCTCGCTGTGTTGGATCGGTATATCCAGGTAGTGGCATATTTTTTCTTCCTGTCGGATGACATCAATCAGTTCTTCTGTAATTTCTTCCGGATAACAATATAAAAGACGGATCCATTCGATCCCATCAATCTGGCAAAGCTTCTTTAAAAGCTCCGGCAATGCCTTTTTTCCATAGCAGTCCACTCCGTAGACTGTCGTTTCCTGGGCGATCAGGATCAGTTCCCTCACCCCGCCCTCGGCCAATAATGTTGCTTCCTTTGCGAGATCCTCCATCGGAAAGCTTCGGTAACGTCCCCGGATATAGGGAATGATACAGTAGGTACAGCGTTTATTACACCCTTCGGCGATCTTTAAATAGGCCGTATAGCCGCCGGTTGTGACGACACGCTTCTCACTGAGGGAATCCGGAAGCTTATCAATGGACGGACAGCAGGAAAGCAAAGGCTCTTTGGCCTGCGGTATGGTTCCCGGTGCCTCCTGTTCGTTTTTCCCTGCTTTTTTTCGTACGGCATCCAGTACCGGAACAATCTCTGTATAGCCAGTGGTCCCGATGACCGCATCGACTTCCGGTATTTCTTCCTGGATTTCTTTCTGGTAACGCTGTGCCAGACATCCTGTTACGATCAACGCTTTTAGCTGACCCTTTTTCTTCCATTCTGCCATCTCAAGAATGGTTTCGATACTTTCTTCCTTGGCATCGTGGATAAAACAGCAGGTGTTTACCACGATGATATCTGCCTCTTCTTCTTCCTGCACGAGATGGTAGCCTGCCTCATTTAACAGGCCGATCATCTTCTCACTGTCTACTAAATTTTTATCACAGCCAAGAGAGATAAATAATATATTTTTCATCAATGGTTCATCCTCACCGCAGCCTCTACACAATTGTTCATCAGCATGGCAATGGTCATGGGACCCACACCGCCCGGTACCGGTGTAATTGCCGATGCTTTTTCCTTCACTTTATCATAGTCCACATCGCCGCAGAGTGTGTGGTCCGCATTTCTGTGGATACCCACATCGATCACTACCGCGCCTTCTTTGATATACGTCTCATCGAAAGCCTTTGGCTTCCCGATGGCCGCTACCAGGATATCTGCTCTCTGACAGATGTCTTTGAGGTTCTTCGTATGGGAATGACAGATGGTCACGGTGCCATTCTCCCGGAGTAAAAGCATACCCATCGGTTTGCCGACGATATTACTTCTTCCAACAACCACACAGTTTTTTCCATCGATCGTAATGCCGGAACGCTTCAAAAGCTGTATGATTCCCGCCGGTGTACAGGATACGAATCCCGGTTCCCCGATCGACAGTGCCCCGACACTTTGCGGGTGGAAACCGTCTACATCTTTTTCCGGAGAGATTGCTTCGATGACTTCTTTTTCATTTATATGCGGCGGTACCGGCAGCTGCACAAGAATCCCATTCACCGTCTGATCCTCATTCAGTTGATGGATCCGTGCCAGTAATTCTTCCTGAGTCGTTTCTTCTGGCAGCTCATATGCTCTGGATTCAATTCCGATATAGGCGCAGGCTTTCTTTTTATTGTTGACATAGACTTTGGAAGCCGGGTCATCTCCTACCTGTATGACGGCAAGGCATACGGAAGTTCCTTCCTTTTTCAACTTTTCAACCTGTTCCTTCAGTTCTTCTTTTATATCGGAAGAAATCTTTTTTCCATCAATGATTAATGCCATACTTTCCTCTCTTTTCTTTTTTTATGAATATATATACAAAGATATTTAATAATACAACAGATTTTTCTTTTCGTAAAGGTCTTACTGATTTATTTCTTAAAAAATTCTTCTAATTCTTCCGGTGTCATGAGAATTTTACGGGGCTTGGTTCCCTCTTCCGGTCCGACAATTCCCGCATCAGCCAGCTGATCAATAATCCGTGCAGCCCGGTTGAATCCAATCTTGAACATTCTTTGCAGCATACCGATGGTCGCCTTGTCTTTTTCCATAATAAACCTGGCAGCCGCTTCAAAATACTCATCCCGGTCTTTTTCCGTGAGATGATTGATTAATTTTTTTTCAATTTTTTCTTCCACGTCTTTGTCGTAGAATGCGGTCTCCTCGTTTTCTTTTAAAAACTGTACGACATTGCTGATTTCCTGATCCGAGACGAATGCCCCCTGCACCCTGACAGGCTTTTGATAACCGGAAGGGTAAAAGAGCATATCCCCTTTTCCAAGCAGTTTTTCTGCACCGTTCATATCGATGATCGTCCGGCTGTCCACACCGGAAGAAACGGCGAAGGCAATCCGTGACGGTACATTGGCTTTGATCAGACCGGTAATGACATTGACAGACGGTCTCTGGGTCGCGATGACCAGATGGATTCCCGCCGCCCTTGCCAGCTGAGACAGGCGGACGATCGCATCCTCCACCTCCCCGGGTGCCACCATCATCAGATCTGCCAGCTCGTCAATAATGATGACGATCTGCGGCATGGTCTGTAAAGGTTCCCCTTCGTTTGGGGCAGGGATGGCTCCCTCTTTGATCTTTTGATTGTAGCCTTCGATATTGCGCACCTCAGCCTTTGTAAACTTCTGATAGCGGTCTGTCATTTCCGCCACCGCCCAGTTCAGCGCACCGGATGCTTTTTTCGGATCGGTCACAACCGGGATTAAAAGATGTGGGATTCCTTTATAAACACTAAGCTCTACCATCTTCGGATCGATCATGATCAATTTTACTTCTTCCGGAGTGGCTTTGTATAAAATACTCATAATTAACGTATTAATACAGACCGACTTTCCCGAACCTGTCGCACCGGCAATCAAAAGATGCGGCATCTTTGCCAGGTCGGTCACAACGGTTTTTCCGGCGATATCTTTTCCTACCGCAAATGCCAGTTTGGATTTGAAATTCCGGAAAATCCGGCTGTCGATCAGCTCCCGGAAATGTACCGTCATATTATGTTTATTTGGCACTTCGATCCCGATCGCGGCTTTTCCCGGAATCGGTGCCTCAATCCGAATGTCAGCCGCGGCAAGATTTAGTTTGATATCATCTGCCAGGGAAACAATTTTACTGACTTTCGTTCCCTGTGCCGGAAACATCTCATATCTCGTTACCGTTGGCCCGCAGCTGATATCGGTAATGGTGACTTTTACGCCAAAGCTTTCCAGAATCTTGGGCAGCTTTTCTGCCATTTCTTTTAAATGCCGTTCATGATCCGGGGAGATTTCCTGTTTTTCCTTATTCAGGAGGCTCAAAGGCGGGTAAACATATCCTACCGAAGGTTTACTTTCGGAAACCACCACATCCACGCTATCCTCTTCTTCAGGCAGGCTGATCGCATCCACAACATCGTTTTCCTTTGGAAGGGAAAACGTATCTGGATCATTATTCTCATTTGGAAATGAAAATGTATCTACCTCATCGTTCTCATTCGGAAGGGAAAACGGATCGACATCATCGTTCTCATTCGGAAGGGAAAATGGATCCACACTATCGTTCTCATTTTGGAAGGAAAAGGCATCAAATACCAGTTTCCCCTGAAACGGTTCACTCTTCCCGTCTTCTTCTGTAAATGGATAAATCTTCGGATGCAGTTCCCGGACACTGTCTTTCCGTTTCACTTCGTCAGAAGAAGTAAAGAGTGGTACATTGACTTTCGATTCTTTTCCGTTCTCTGGTTTTGGCACTTCTTCCTTCCTGCCTTCTTTTTCCCGGCTTTCCAGTTCCTTCATTTTCTCTTCGCATTGTCTGGCTCTTTGCTTGTCGGAAACTTTTTTATGTCCGCTCTTTTTCAGGCGGGAACGGACAGAGTCTTCCTTATCATAGCCATCCGCATCAAGCTCCGGCTCTTCCAGGCCGATGGTATCCGGCTTGATCTTCCGGTTTGCCAGACGCTCTTTCCAGGCCCTCCCCGCCTTTTTCAAGGCAGATATTATCTTTTGGAAGAACGACACAAAAGACCTTTGGGTAATCAATACCAGTGCCAGCAAAAAGACACAGCACAGGATGACCATTGCCCCGACATTTCCAAATCCTTTTTTCAAGATCAGTCCGATTCCTCCGCCGATAATTCCTCCGCTTCCATGATTACGGATGGCCAGAGAGAACAGATCGTGGATATCCGCTTCTGCTTTATAACAAAGCTGCGCAAAGGCAGAAATTACCATCAGGAGAAGAAATCCTGCCGTACACTTTTTTATCGCAAGGGTACTGTAGTCATTGGCGATCAATATCGTCACTGCAAGAAAGAAAGCAACCGGCATCACGTACTGGGCACAGCCGAATATCCCAAAAAAGAAACTGGACAGTCCTTTCCCTATCGTGCCGCAATAACCGAAGTTGCTAAACATCATGATCAGCAAAATCCCAAACGAGGCGATCAGACTGATCTCATTACTCATCGGGATTCCCTCTTCCCGTTTCTTCCGCTTTTGTGCAGCAGTTTTTCCTGAAAAAGAAGATTTCTTCCGTCGGACAGCAGGTCTTCCTGATGCCGTCTTTCGCTTGACCGTCCCCTTCTTTCTACTTGCTTTTTTTCTGTTCTTTTCCATATCAATCACCTTTTTCTATTATGAAACAACCAATGTTTTTTCTTTTTTTATCCCGGCATCATCATAACACAAATATTTCAGAAAAAAAAGGAGGAAGCTCCATAGAAGTCCCTCACTTTTGTTTTTTCGTAATTGTTCCCGTAATTTTCTGCAGGGTTCCTTCTTTTTTTAACTGATCGATTCCTGTTTTAAAGATGGTAAAAAAAGATTCCCCCTCTTCTTTTTGTGTATCCGATAAGGATATCAGCCTGTGGCTGTTCTTTCTCTCTGTCTTCATTTTCAGACAGTTCCAGTCTGACAAAAGATCCTGATGTACCTCATAATAATTTTGGTCTGCAACCATCAGCTGGGAATAACCGCTGTCTACATCGGCAATCACATCTTCCATAGAAGAAAATGTGACTTCCCTTGCCTTATATTTGACCGCAAAATATTTTGCCAGGCTTTCCTCCCTTGTTCCGCCGCAGGCAGCGATTTCCTTATTTTTCATGTTCTGAAACTTCCGGATCCCTGTCTTTTTAGGTGTGGCAACACAAAGCTTTGAGACATAAAAAGATGCTGTCTGTGAAAGTTCATCCTCCTGACCCTTTTCCTCTTCGAATGTCCCGAGAAATCCGTCTATGGTATGGTTTTCCAAATCCTGCTTTACCCTGGAAGCATCGATTTCCACAAACTGGTAGGAGAAATCTTCCTTTTTGGCCAGGGCATCCATCAGCTCGACATACATTCCCGAGGCCTTCCCCTCTTCCTTCTTTTCATAATAAGGGGCATTTGCTCCCACGACGCCAATGGAATAATCCGGTTTTGTTTCATGGGATGTCTCTTTTGTCTTAGAGACAGTTCCACATCCCCCGAGCAGACATACCACCCACCATAATGTGGTAATGATCATACAATATTGAAACGCTCTTTTCATTTAAAACAAATTCAACTCCCTCCGGTACACTGCCATTTTCTCTTCAATGCTTTGTAACTCCCGGTCAATTTCTTCGATCCTCTTACGGCTGAGTTCCAAATCTATGGTCATCTCCTCCATCGTCTGTGCAATATATCGTGGCAGATTCAGGTTATATTCATTTTCTTCTATACTTTCCTTTTTCACACAGGCACAAAATCCGGGAATGGTCTTCTTTTCCGTATAGGCTTCCCTTATCATGCGCATTTGTTCTTCGTCAAACTCTTTGATCTTTGAACAGTCAAAAAACATGACCTCCTGTTCTTTCCGCCCTTTTTTGAAAAAAAGGAAGACTTCGTCCTGTCCTGTAAAATGAAACATGCTCTCCGGCAGCAGCATGACTGCATCCAGGCAGTTTCTCTCTTCGATCAGATATTTGCGGATCTGGCTTTCTTTTCCTTCCCGGTATAACAGCCCACCCGGAACAATGGCTGCCAGGGAACCATTTTCTTTTAAATAATAAAAAGCGGATAACAAAAAGGGAAATTCACCTTTGGCACCGACATAGAAATTCTCCTCCCCGGAAGGCAGTCGCTGCGTTTCCGTCACCAGCTCCCCGGCCTCTGCCCCTTCCGGAAGAAACAGAAGGATCCGGTCAAAAAAGTCCGGATATCCTTTTTTCTTTTTCCATTCGCCTTTCAGAAAAAGATGCATGTTTTTTAAGGGAATCCCTCTCATATAACAAGATATTGTAAAGATTTCCAGGTATTCTATGCTTTTTTCATAACCGTAGATTTCGATTTCCCCATTGTTTCCAAAAGAGGTCTCCAACAGGGCTCCATATTGAAAATAGGGAAAGAAAATCCGATTTTCATCGGACGGTGATTCCTGAAAAAACATCCGGTAAAGTGCCGGCAAAGCAGCGGGAAGATAGGTTCTTTTCTTCATCTTCGAAAATCCGGCCACCAGGGCAGTAAAGAAATCCGGATAATGTTCCAGCAAAAGGGCATTACAATCCCATCCGCATATTTTTTTAATTAACTTGCGGAAAAAACGGGCAAAACTCTTTTGTTTTTCCAGGGATGGCACTGCCTGTATTTTTTTATAAAATGAAAAATCAGTTAATTGAAAATGGGGATCTGCCCGATGAAGAAATGAGGATGCCGATTCGATAAAATGGCAAAAGGCAGTAATCTGCAGCCTGCCTCTGACAGCCAGGCGTGCCATCTCTTCCGGTTTATACGCATCCTCCAGAACCTCTTCATATTTAAGGCAAAGATATTGATAAAACAATAGAAAAATACAGCTGTCCCTGTATTCTTCAAAGGTAAGCCCCGGATGACTTTCACTTAAAATTGACATAAATTCATCATGCAGCTGTTTTACATCCAATGGCACTCACCTCTTTATCTCTTCTGAAGCCGCTGCATCATTTCCCCGGTCAGAACCGATTCCTCCAGTTTCAACTTTTCCATGAGCAGCACCTGCTTTCGCTTTTGGTAATAATATAACTTTCCAATGGACATCTGTGTTGACAGATCCGGACATTCGATCATCAGCTGGCGGATCATATGAATGGATAAGACTTTCACAGAAGAATTCCCCTGAATGGCGATCATCCTCTGTTTTTTTATTTCCGGATGTTCATTGAAATACCAGGCAAAATAGTAGGGATCCATGATACCATTGTGAAATTCAATCGAGACAAAATTTGACGGAATGATCTTTCCTTCGTGCTGCTCTTCTAAAACAGCAGCACGGTGAAAAGAAGTCAGTCCGATGACAAGGCTGTGTTTTTTCGCCAAATTCAGATGATCCATTTTATTTTTATCCACAAAAACCGTAGGGACTTCATAATCCCAGATGCCATTCTCCTCATCAATCAGCTGGCTGATTGTCAGGAGAGGATAAGAGATCCCTTCACTTACGATTTTCGGCTTGACTCTGTTTAACACAACACCATGGGTAATCTGGCTAATCTGCTCCAAAAGAAGCTCCACAACCTCTGCCTCCTTATATTTCCTGTGGTTACCAACCTGTCCTGGTTACTTTATGATTTCACGGAGTGCCAGGTTGATTCTTCCCATCTTATCAATCTCCAGCACCTTTACTTTTACTTTATCTCCGATGTTGACCACATCCTCCACTTTGTTCACGCGTTCTCTGGAAAGTTTGGAAATGTGGATCAGGCCGTCTTTGTTCGGTGCCAGCTGCACAAACGCTCCAAAATTCATGATCCTCACGACTTCCCCTTCATATATCCTGCTCGGTTCTACCGGTTCCACAATCAATCGAATGATCTCTTTTGCTTTGTCGATCATCTCCTGGTCTACTCCACAGATATCTACCCGGCCTTCGTCATTGATATCAATTTTCACACCAGTCTCATCAATGATCGCATTGATCGTCTTGCCCTGTTTTCCGATAATCTCACTGATCTTATCCGGATCGACATGCATCTGGCTGATCTTCGGTGCATATTTGCCCACGGTTTCCCTCGGCTTGGAGATCACCGGTTCCATAATATCCGTAAGGATATATTCCCTTGCCTTTTTCGTGCAGGCAATGGCTTCCCGGATGATATTCGGTGTCAGTCCATGGATCTTAATATCCATCTGGATCGCAGTGATTCCATCATGGGTACCGGCTACTTTGAAGTCCATGTCTCCAAAGAAGTCTTCCAGTCCCTGGATATCCGTTAAAACAATGTAATCATCATCGCTGTCTCCCGTCACCAGTCCGGCAGAAATCCCCGCAACCGGTTTCTTGATCGGTACACCCGCTGCCATCAAAGACAGGCTGGAAGCACAGATACTTGCCTGGGAAGTGGAGCCATTGGATTCCAATGTCTCCGAAACGGTACGGATCGCATATGGAAATTCATCCTCACTTGGCAAAACCGGAACCAGGGCTCTTTCTGCCAGCGCACCATGACCAATCTCACGGCGTCCCGGGCCACGGCTCGGTTTGGTCTCCCCTACCGAATAGCTCGGAAAATTATAATGATGCATATATCTCTTTGATGTAATATTGACATTAATTCCATCCACCTTCTGCACCTCGGATAAAGGAGCCAGTGTCGTGATGGTCATAATCTGTGTCTGTCCACGGGTGAACATACCGGAACCGTGTACTCTCGGCAGAATATCGATCTCTGCCGCCAACGGACGGATCTGGTCGATCGCACGGCCATCCGGTCGTTTATGATCTTTTAAAATCATTTTCCGCACTGTTTTTTTCTGGAATTTATATACGGCATCGTCAATCAGAGGGAGCCATTCTTCTCTCTCCTCCTGATAACGTTCTTCCAGTTTCTCCTTGATCTGACGGATATTTTCTTCCCGAACCTGTTTCACATCGGTAAATACCGCTTCCTCCATTGCTTCCGGAGTGATAAAGCTTACCATATCATCCCACAATTCCTGCGGGGTATCTACATGTTCATAATCATGTTTTGGCTTTCCGCACTCTTCCACAATACGGTTAATGAACGCAATGATCTCTTTATTCACCTCATGCGCCTTGAAAATGGCCTCGATCATCTGATCTTCCGGTACTTCATTGGCACCGGCTTCGATCATGATCACTTTCTCCGCGGTAGAAGCGACGGTCAGGGTAAGGTCGGAAACCATCTGCTGATCTGCTGTTGGATTGACGATCAGCTCTCCATCGATCAGACCCATTTTGGTTCCTGCAATCGGTCCGTCAAATGGGATGTCCGAAATCGATGTGGCGATGGACGCGCCGAGCATTGCTGTCACTTCCGGGGAACATTCCTGATCCACAGACATCACAAGGTTATTCAAGGTGACATCATTTCTGTAATCTTTTGGGAAAAGCGGTCTCATCGGACGGTCGATCACACGGGAAGTCAGCACGGCATGTTCCGAAGCCTTTCCTTCCCTTTTGTTAAATCCACCCGGGATCTTTCCCACTGCATACATTTTCTCTTCAAATTCTACACTGAGAGGGAAAAAATCAATTCCTTCCCTCGGTTTTTCTGATGCGGTTGCCGTAGACAAAACCACGGTATCTCCATAACGCATAAAGGCGGCACCATTCGCCTGTGCTGCCATCTTTCCAATCTCCACTGTCAGCGTTCTTCCTGCCAGTTCCATAGAAAATTGTTTTACCATAGATAAACCTCCTCGCTGTTTTCAGCACTCAATCATATTATTTTTGCGGGAAGGTTCCGAAACAACTGAAAAAGTCATTCTCCTTCTTTCTGACAATGCTCTTTTCAGAAGTCTCGGGCATATCCTTCCCATCTTCAATCAAACTGCGTATGATTGCAATGAAAATCCTGCCGCACTGGCAGAACCCAATCTTTATTATTTTATCATAAGATAATAGAAACTGCAAGAAGGCAATTGACAACACTTTATTTTATGCTAAGATTAATATAGTTAGGAGGATTTTTATGAAAGAACCGCAATTATTACAAACAAAAGCTTACGATTACCTGATTACTTCTATTAAAAAAGGTGAACTAAAAACAGATAAAATTTATTCTTTAAATCAGATGGCAAAACAAGCCGGTTTTTCTAAAACTCCTTTCCGTGATGCAGTGCTGCGTTTAGAGCAGGAACATTACATTGATATTCTGCCAAGCAGAGGTTTTACCCTGCATAAAATGACAAAAGAAGATATCATTGAAACATACCAGCTGAGAAATGCACTCGAAGTATACTGTTCCAAACAGCTTGCTCTTCAGTTAAATACACCGCGTGGAAAGGAATGTATGAAAAAACTTTCTACAAAAGTCACTTTACAAAAGGAAATACGTGATACGACGCATTCAGATGAGGATTTTGCACGTAGAGATTATGAATTTCACCGCAGTATAGTCCAGTATGTGGGTAATGAATCGATGCTGGAAATTTACCGCCGGTTTATGTACCGTATCTTCTGGCTTACCGTCACCTCTTTTTCCCAAAAAGGGCGGATGGATGATACCATCGATGAACATCTCTCGATCTTAGAGATGATACAAAAACAGGATCTCACTTCCCTGGAGAAACTGATCACTCAGCATCTGGAAATTCCACAGCAGATCTCTTTGAACCTGCTTGATTCCTATGCAGAGACAGAGATCTCTGAATTTGCCTGATCAACATTCCTGACAGACTTACTTGAGGTTTGTCTGATGGACCTGTCTGAAAAAAATGAAAAAACCACTCAGATCACAGTTTTCTGGTTGTGCTGTGTGATCTGAGCGGATCTTTTATGTGATGTGTAACGCCATCTTTTTTCTGATTTCACAACAGGCGGTTTTCCGCCCCTGCCGTCAAATCATTTTTTCACATCTTTTATTCACTGATTTCTGCAATACACACTACCTGTGAAGAATCCAGTCCTTTGATCAGCAATGGAGCATTGAAGAATCTTGTGATTTTTGCTCCCTTTGGAATATCGGATAAATGCATATCTTCTACTCCTGTTACAAACTTTCCGCTATAATATCCAAGCATATGTCTGTGGCAATCCGGCGGAAGTTCTCCTTCCGGGCATTTCTCAGATGCAGAACCAATTGCCAGGAAATCCATACCGATTCCTTTTAAATTAGGAAATTCTTCTGTGAGATAATCCCCTGCACTCGGAGCAATATAGGCTCCCTCATTTTGGTAGGTATTCTGATCGGTATCTCTGTATTGTTCCATCCCTGTACGGATCAGTGCAAAGGAAACTTTGGATAACGTATCTGCAAACGGCTCCAAATCTTCTTTATAAATTCCCTCTGCCGGACCCTTTGGAATCTCTAAAAGTGCTACTTCGGTATGGCAGAAATACTCAATAGGCAGCTCATTAATACTAATACCATCTTTTACAAAATGTCTCGGTGCATCCATATGGGTACCGCAATGATTCGGAACTTCCGAAATAAAACTGCAAAATGGACACTCTTCTGAAACATCCGTACACTGTGTTGTCTTTACAACAGGTTCTCCCGGCCATGCATACCCTTCCGGATCTAATGGGTGTGATAAAAACATAAACATACTAACATCCTCCTCGTATTATATAGTTTTTGTCTGCCTTTTTCAGGTCAGACTATGTATTTTGATTGCCGCTGCCGGCTTTCGCCACACAGACAAACATCTTCTCTGTTATTATTTACATCAGAATTTCTACTGCATCTTTTAATGTCTCATCTCCGCCGACATTTCCAGGGAAAATTACATAAGGTGTCAATGGAAACTTACTTTCTTTTCCCGTCTGCCATACCGGAATTCCCGGCTGGATCTGTCCTAAAACATTCGCCCTTGTGACGGCCAGAGCCTTGGTTCCCACATCAGAAGAAGTAATTCCTCCTTTTGCAATCACAAAGCTTGGTGTTACGGAAAGTTTTCCCACTAACGACTGTACTGCATCCGAAATACGGACAGAAAGTTTTAAATCATCTTCCTTATCTCCGGTATCTGCTGTAATTAATGCCCTGGTTGTGTAAACACAAACTGTTTTTCCCGATGCAATGTATTCTTCTTCCAAAGAGACGCATCGTTCTACTTCTTTCGAAAATGCATTTTCATCATTGACAAGAGTCGCATCCAGTTCCACAAAAGCAATTTTTTCGTTTTCTCTTAACTTTTCCATCTGTCTTGTCGTTTTGTCGGTATGTGAGCCAATCACGATGATTCCACCGTTTGTGCTTTCTTTTACAACCATCTGCTCTTTCGTCAGCAATGGCTGATCGGAAACTCCTCCCATTACCTTTACGATTGAGGCAGCTGTCCGGAACATAAAATTCTTTCCTTTTTGCATTGCGCGGAACAGTGCAACACAAAAAATCTTTACGTCCACATAATCGATCGCATTCACGATCACTTTATTAAAATCTTCCACCGCTAAAAGCTGGTCTTCGATCTTTTTGTAATTGCATGCCCGGATATCATTGAGGGAAATTGCGGTAACATTTTCTTTTTTGTATGCGCCCTGCGTCTTTTCCTCTACATATTCTTTTAAATTAGAAACGGTATATCCAAACGTCTTATCTTTTGCAAATTCTGTTTCAGCCGCCGGCACCAGCGTGTCATCATACTGAACATAATGGACATCGTCAATCGTAAAGCGTCCCCCTTCTTTAAAGAACGGACACAAGATCTCCCCATCGATTTTCTTTCCGGTATTCTTCTCATAGGCTTCCTTCAAGATCGTAGTTTCTAACGGATAATGTCCTCTTAAAGTAGAATCACTTCTGCTGATAAAAAGATATTCTTTTCCTGTTTCTTTGGCGGTCTCATCGACGATCTGGGCAATTTCTTTATGGGCTTTTTCTGTCTGCGCCTGCGTAAAGCCCCTGGAATTCGTCAAAATATAAAACAGAGCATTCTCCTCATCAAATCCCTGTCTCATGCTTTCCTTATCCCAGTTCGTATAAACAGAAATATCATGAACGGTCTGTACTCCGGTAGGATCGTCATCCAGAACGACTATTTTTTTCTTATTCTTCTGAAGTTCCTCTTTTAATACCTGATCTACTTCTTCTTCCTGCACAAATGGATATGCATTGAATCTATCCACTGATAATGTCATTGTCATCCTCCCAGTCTTGTTTTCATCGGTTACTGTTCACTCCGTTCTCGGTAACCCTAATCTTTCTTTTTCACCTGGACATCTGCAAGTGCCTCAAAATACTGTACGATCCCGCCATGATCATCATTCATATGCCCATGAATCTTTAATGTCTGCAAAATCTCATAAAGCTGTGCAGAGTAAGGAATCGGCACGTCAATTGCATGTGCCGTATTCACGACATTCTTGATATCCTTATGATTGATGGAAATTTTGCCTCCCGGCACAAAATTCCTTTCGACGATCATCGGGATCTTCGCATCCAGTACCGCACTTCCTGCAAGTCCTCCCCGGATCGCCTCATATACCTTGACAGGATCAGCCCCCGCTTTCGTTGCCAGGACAAAGGCCTCTGATACGATCGCAATCGTGTTATTTACGATAATCTGATTTGCCAGCTTTGTGACAGAGCCGCTTCCACTGTCTCCGATCAATACTGCCGAACTTCCCATGATCTCGTAATATGGCATCAGTCTGTCAAAATCCTCCTGTCGCCCTCCTGCCATAAAAGCAAGTGTACCATTGATAGCTCCCGGCTCCCCACCGGATACCGGGGAATCCACAAATCCTACCCCTTGCTTTGCAAGCTTTTCAAAACATTCTTTGGATTCCACCGGCGTCACAGAACTCATATCACAGACTACTTTTCCTTTGGTTAATCCCTGTGCTACACCATTCTCATCAAATAAGACACTTTTTGAAATATCTCCATTTGGCAAAATGAGAAAAACGATATCACAGTTCTCACCAATACTGCGGTAAGATGCTGCTGTCGCACCACATGCTTCCACTTCCTTTACTGCCTCTTCGTTCAGGTCACAGACCATCAAATCGATCCCTGCTTTTAATAAATTCTTGGCCATCGGCTTTCCCATAATGCCAAGACCAATCAAACCAACTCTATCCATATAGCGGTCTCTCCTTTTTCTTAGTCTAAATATGATATACCGGTATATCAGCTTGTCCATATTATACAATATACCGGTATATCAGTCAAGTATTCTGTGTATTTTTTTGCTTCTCAATATGAATATTCTCCTGAGGTATCATTTTTTTCACAAAAAGAACCTCTCAGAACACATACGTTTCTAAGAGGTTCTTCTCAATTCATTTTTCAGTTTTTCTAAAAAACAGCTTCCGTTTGTCTTTGGAACATTTTACTTAAAGTATTCTACACCGCTCTCAAAGATTTTCTGATTCTGTTTTGCATAAATATTCTTTGCCACATTCTCCCCAATACGCTCGGAGTGAGCCATTTTACCGAGAACACGTCCATCCGGGCTGGTAATCCCCTCGATTGCATAATAGGATCCGTTCGGATTATAGCGGACATCCATCGTAGGTTTTCCTTTCTGGTTCACATACTGAGTTGCCACCTGGCCATTCTCAAACAGCTTTTGGATCCATTTTGAATCTGCTACAAACCTTCCTTCTCCGTGAGATGCCGGGATCGCATAAATCTCATCCAGGACAGCCTTTTGCAGCCATGGCGATTTATTGGTGACTACTTTGGTATAAACCATGGTAGAAACATGACGCCCGATTTCGTTCATGGTCAGAGTCGGAGAATCTTCGGTCTGATTGACGATCTCCCCATAAGGGACAAGACCAAGCTTGATCAATGCCTGGAATCCGTTACAAATTCCCAGTGCCAGTCCGTCTCTTTCATTTAAGAGCTGCATTACGGCTTCTTTTATCTTTTCATTCCGGAATACTGTCGCAAAAAACTTGGCTGATCCTTCCGGTTCATCACCTGCACTGAATCCTCCAGGGAACATAATAATCTGTGCCTGGCCGATCGCTTTCTCAAACGCGTCCACCGATTCGAGAATGTCCTGTTCTGACTGATTCTTAAATACCAGAGTTTTTACCTGTGCGCCTGCGCGGCGGAATGCCTTTTCCGAATCATATTCACAGTTTGTACCTGGGAATACCGGAATAAATACGTTCGGCACAGCCACTTTATGTTTACAGATATGGATATGGTTCGTATGATACAGTGGCTGGGATACGTTCCGTTTTCCTGCACCTGTCTGGGTAGGGAATACCGACTCTAATGGTTCCTGCCATACATCGCGCATTTCTTTTAAAGGAAATGCTTCGGTGCCGATCTGGAAATAACGGTCTTCCGTAATTCTTCCTACAAAGGTACACGGAAGCTCGGTCATATCATCGATCTTGGATGTTGCGACCTCTACGAGAATGGAGCCATAATATTTCTTTCTCAGTTCCTCTGTATCAAAATCTTTCATCAATTTTACGCCAAGCATATTACCAAAGCTCATCTTGGCTAATGCTTCGATCAATCCTCCGGATCCAAGGGCATAGGCAGAAGAAATGATCTGTTTGCGCATCATTTTATGGATCTTGTCATAAATAACCCCGGCCTTTTCAAAATCCGGAATCCCGTACTGGTCAAATGGGATATCAATCCGCAGAAGATTATTCCCTGCTTTTTTCAGTTCCGGAGTTACCACGTGGGAAGCCTTCGTATAATCTACGGCAAAGGAAACCAAAGTCGGCGGCACATCAATGTCTTCAAAGGAACCGGACA
Organism: Bacteroidaceae bacterium; assembly: GCA_963626755.1. Classification (GTDB taxonomy): domain Bacteria; phylum Bacillota; class Clostridia; order Lachnospirales; family Lachnospiraceae; genus Anaerobutyricum. The sequence continues at coordinate 44,677 of CAVFXN010000027.1, read as the reverse complement.
TACTGTCCTTTCCGCCGATGGAAGGGATCCCGAATCCTTTCTGTGCATGATAAGCACCCAGCAGTGCGGCAAATGGCTTGCCCCATCTTTTCGGATCCGTGCCAAGACGCTCGAAATATTCCTGGAAGGTTAAGCGGATCTTTCGGAAATCACCACCGGCTGCCACAATCTTTGCTACGGATTCCAATACCGCATAGACTGCCCCGTGATACGGACTCCAACTCGACAGATAAGGATCAAAACCGTAGGACATCATGGTCGCAAAATCTGTTTTTCCTTCCATTACCGGAAGTTTTGCCGTCATTGTCTGGATCGGGGTCTGCTGCATCCGCCCGCCAAAAGGCATCGTAACGGTTGCTGCACCGATTGAGCTGTCAAACATTTCTACCAGTCCCTTTTTGGAGCAGATATTGAGATCAGACAGCACTTCCTTCCAGAGTTCCTTCATATCATCTTTTGGAAGCTGTTTTTTATAGTAGCATTCCTTTTCGTCCGGCATTTCCACTTCAACCGATGTCTCCTGATGTGCCCCGTTCGTATCAAGGAAAGCACGGGAAAGGTTGACGATTTCCTTGCCTCTCCAGTACATCACCAGACGTTTTTCCAAAGTGACTTCTGCCACCACGGTCGCCTCCAGGTTCTCTTCGGCAGCATAGGCCAGAAAGGCATCGACGTCTTTCGGATCAAGAACTACTGCCATACGTTCCTGTGATTCGGAAATGGCAAGCTCTGTCCCGTCAAGTCCGGCATATTTTTTCGGCACCTTATCCAAATTGATATGGAGACCGTCTGCGAGCTCACCGATGGCAACGGACACACCGCCGGCTCCAAAATCATTACATTTTTTAATCATACAGCTTACTTCGCTCCGCCGGAATAATCTTTGCAGCTTTCTTTCTGTCGGGGCATTTCCCTTTTGTACCTCTGCACCGCAAGTGTCGATCGAAGAAGTGGTATGTGCCTTGGAAGAACCAGTAGCACCGCCGCAGCCGTCACGCCCGGTACGTCCTCCCAACAAGACGATCACGTCTCCTGGATCGGAGGTCTCCCGGATCACATTCTTCCTTGGAGCCGCTCCGATAACTGCTCCAATCTCCATTCGTTTGGCAACATATCCCGGATGGTATATTTCGTCAACCAGCCCGGTGGCCAGTCCGATCTGATTTCCGTAAGAGCTGTACCCCTTTGCCGCACCAGTGGTCAGCTTTCTCTGTGGAAGCTTCCCTTTCATCGTCTTGGCAAGAGAAACGGTCGGATCTGCACATCCTGTCACACGCATTGCCTGATATACATAGGAACGTCCTGATAACGGATCACGGATCGCCCCGCCAAGACAGGTCGCTGCCCCACCGAAAGGCTCGATCTCTGTCGGATGGTTATGGGTCTCATTTTTGAAACTAATCAGCCATTCTTCTGTCTTGTCCTCAAATTCCACAGGAACGACGATGCTGCAGGCGTTGATTTCATCACTTTCTTCCATATTATCCAGCAGTCCGTCCTGTTTTAACTTTTTCATTCCCATCAAAGCCAGGTCCATCAGGCAAACGAATTTATCTTTTCTGTCCCCATAGACTTCCGCTCTGTCGAGAAGATATTCCTGATAGGTTTTTTCAAATAACGGTTTGTAAAATCCATCCTGAAAATGGATCTCTTTCAATTCCGTAGAAAAGGTGGTGTGCCGGCAATGGTCAGACCAGTAAGTATCCAAAACCCGGATTTCTGTTACCGTAGGATCCCTGTCTTCCTCTTCATGATAATATTTCTGAATAAATAAAAAGTCCTGGAACGTCATAGCCAGCCCCAGTGAATCATAAAGCTTTTTCAGCTCTTCTTCCGGCATATCCTTAAAATTCTCAAACAAAAGGACATCATCCGGCTCCTCGTATTCCATCACAAGGGTTTGAGGTTTCTTCTCATCGGTTTCTCTGGAATCCACCGGATTAATGCAGTATTCTTTGATTTGTTCCAATTCTTCATCGCTGATATTCCCAGAAAGGATGTACGTTGTTGCGGAACGGATGATCGGTTCTTCTTTTTCGTTGAGAAGCTGCAGACACTGCACAGCAGAATCTGCTCTTTGATCAAACTGTCCAGGGAGATATTCTACACTGAAGACTTTATCCTCTGCGTCTCTCGGAAAATCTTCCTCATATAAAAGATCTACAGGTGGTTCTGAGAATACGGTAACCGCCGCCTTTTTCATCGTTTCTTCTGTAACATTCTCCACATCATACCGAATCAATATTCTAACGCTGCTCACGTCTTCTATGGAAAGGTATGCCTTGATTTCTTCTGCAAGTTCTTTTGCTTTTACCGCATAAGATGCTTTCTTTTCCACATATAATCTCTTTACCTGATTCATGCTGTCCTCCAAGTTTATTCTATAGATTCATTACATCAAAAATATCATACCACTTTTTTGTCCTATTTCCTATTCTTTTTATATCAGTTCCCAGAAAACCATGAAATCTGACAAATTTTTTTTGAAATCTATTCAAATTTTTTGGTGTTTTTATGAAATCTACCACAGACTTGACCTTTTTTCTTTTCTGCGTTATGATAAATTTCACATAAAAACCGTACTATCCATATCTTCAGGAGGATTTATTCAATGGAAAAAATAGCAAGTTTTACCGTGAATCATTTAGAGTTGATTCCCGGGGTATATGTTTCCCGGAAAGACCATGTCGGGGCAGAGACACTGACAACTTTTGATCTTCGCATGTGTGCGCCGAACCGGGAACCGGTCATGAATACTGCAGAACTTCATACGATCGAGCATCTTGCGGCGACTTATCTCCGCAATGATCCCGAATGGAAAGACCGTATCATCTATTTCGGGCCGATGGGCTGCCGAACCGGCTGCTACCTGATCCTCGCCGGAGATTATGAATCCAAAGATGTGGTAGGTCTTGTCAGGGATACCTTTTCTTTCATCGCACATTACGAAGGGGATATCCCGGGAGCTGCCGCAAAAGACTGCGGAAACTATCTTGACCAGAATCTTGCCATGGCTAAATTTTTATCAGAGAAATATTTAAAAGAAGCACTGGAACATCCGGAAGAAAAAAATCTGATTTATCCAAAATAACCAAAAACTTCCCCCTTTCTCCCATAACAATGACTTGCATCCTTTTTGTATTCGTTCTATACTATTTGTAATTACGAATGTTGAAAGGATTTGGGAAAAGGGGGTTTTATTTTGCAATTACTTAAGATTTACTATGCTTATTTCAGTCCCGGAGGCACAACAGAAAGCGTCGTTTCACAGATTGCCGCTTCCTTTAAAGATTATCCGGTAGAAGCGATCAATCTGACCGATTACGCCACCCGCCAGCAGGATTATCATTTTAAGGAAAATGAACTGCTGATTATCGGTGTGCCGGCTTATGCAGGACGGGTACCGGCTCCCGTTGTTGAAGTATTGCAGCGTTTTTCCGGAGCAAACACGCCGGTTGTTCTTGTTGCCACCTATGGAAACCGTGCACTTGACGACACATTAATGGAATTAAAAAAGAATGTGACAGATAAGGGATTCATCCCGGTTGGTGCCGCTTCCTTTATCGGACAGCACACATTTTTAAAAGACTGTGCGGCTGGAAGACCGGATGAAAAAGACCTGGCCATCGCGAAAGAATTTGGAGATAAACTGAGGGAAAGACTTCGTTTATTTGTTTTATATAACGTTGGTCAACTGACCATTCCGGGAAGTTTTCCTTACACGAAGCCCCCGATGGGTGAATTTCCTTTTAAAGTGGAAACCAATGAATACTGCATCTACTGCATGCTTTGTGAAGATGTCTGTCCGGTCAAGGCAATCAGCTCCAGCAATCCGAAAGATATTGACAGTAAAAAATGTCTTCGCTGCGGTTCCTGTTTAAGAATCTGCCCGACACAGGCGAAATCTTTTACCAAAAAACCTTTTCACGCTTTACAGGCAAAGCTGTCCCCTCTTTGTAATGTCCGCAAGGAGCCATGGTACACGATCGCCTGACCTCGATCCATCGAAAAATACAGCCCTCACCTTTGGTCAGTGAGGGCTGTTTGCTTTTCTTTCTCCTTTTTGTTTTACAGAGAATCTCCTCTGTCCCCTACCAGCTCATATCCTGCGGAGCGTACCCGGGCACCGAGGCAATTCTTACATTTTGCCGCCTCATCACCGGTACAGATCTTATTATCATATAGCTCATACTGCTTTCGGTTTTCCGTCGGGGAAAGATTGGGCATGACCACATTCGCCCCGGCACAAAGACCTTTTTCCCGTCCCAGAGGATCCAGCGTTCCCATGGCGGTAGTGGCCGGGAGAAGGACTTTCGGGAGGAGCAGCCGGATGACGGATAACAGTCTGCATGTCAGCTCCACACTCCCGGCATCTTTTTTGGCAAAAACCGTGTCATGATGCGGAATAAACGGACCGATTCCCACCATCTGCGGCTGTAATTCCTGTAAAAACACCAGATCTTCTGCCAGATGTTCCCAGGTCTGTCCCGGGGAGCCGACCATAAAGCCCGCTCCTACCTGATATCCCAGCCTTTTTAATTCATACAGGCATTCTTTTCTTGCAGCCAGACTCATCTCTTCTGGATGGAGTGTCCGATAATGTGCTTCGTTTGCCGTTTCATGGCGGAGCAGATAGCGGTCTGCCCCTGCCTCCTTCCACAAACGATAGGTTTCTACGGACTTTTCCCCTACAGACAGCGTAACCGCACAGTCCGGATATCTCTTTTTTATGTGGGAAACAATCTCAGCGATTCTTTCTTTGGTATACCACGGGTCTTCACCCCCCTGCAGCACAAACGTACGAAATCCTAGCTGATATCCATTTTGACAGCAAGACAGAATCTCCTCCTCACTGAGCCGATATCTTTTTATCTTTCGGTTATCCTTTCGTATCCCACAGTAATAGCAGTTATTTTTACAATAATTCGTAAATTCGATCAAGCCTCTGGCATAAACCCGAATGCCGTAATACTTTTTCCGAAGTTTGACGGCCTCGTTTTTGAGACGTTCTGCTGTTTCCCTGTCCTCAAACAAAGGAAACAGTTCCAGACATTCCTTTTTTGTTAACGAATTGGTCTTGATCAGCTTTTCTACAATATTTTTCATCTTCACTCATCCTGTCAGCCATACACCGTTTAATCATAGTAATCCGGCTGGCTCGGCATGATAATGGCTGCAATAATATACAAGAGCACGCCGGAACCTCCAAACAAAGTAAACAGCACGACCAACAGCCTTACCAATGTCGAATCGATTCCAAAATATTCTGCCACGCCTCCACAAACACCACAGATTTTCTTATCTGACTGAGATTTATATAATTTTTTCTCCATCACTCTTTGTCTCCTTCCTTTTCTTTATCCGGACTTCTTGTTTTATTTCGTCTTCTTGTCTTGTTCTGTCTTCTTTTCCTGTCCTGCCTTCGTGTCTTCTTCTGTCTTCTTTTCCTGTTTTGTCTTCTTGTTTTGTTTTTCTTTCTGGGCCTTTTTCGTCTTCTTCTCTTGTTCTGCTTTTTTTCTTTTTTGCTCTTGCTTTTTCTTTTGGTCTATTTCTGCTTTCTGTTTTTTGAAATGATCTGACCACTTCTTGTTAAAAGCGGTTGGCCGCAAAAAAGTCGGTTCCACTCCCGTTTCTTCTGTTTTCAGGATGGAAGTTTCCAGGGACTGTGCATGGGATGCCACATAATTCATCTGATAGTCTGCTAGTACGTCAGCAATCAGGAGTGCCTGTCCCCTTGTAACGATCTGGTTGGGATTGTCAAAAGACGTATCGACGCCATATCCATTGGCCAGAAAAACAGCGTAGGCCGTCTGTTCTTTTTTGCTCATCCCTTCTGTCGAAACGCAGTCAGCCAGCATCTTTTTTTCTTTTTTAGCGGAAAGGAAATCCGGGTATAATTTCTGGATCAGCAATGCCAGCTGTTTTCCTGTGACCGTTCCGTTTTTGTTTCCCATGGCAAAGGATGTCAGAATCCCATTTTGCTCCAGGCAGTCAATCGTTCCAAACATTTTTTTCAGTTCCTGTCGGGTAATCGCCTTGTTTGGCAAAAAAAGTCCGTTGGATCCTGAGGGATAACAGTGTTCCTCTACATATTCCTGATACACTTCCCCATATTTTTCCGAGTTTCTCACATCATAATTGCTGGAAGTGAGATTGATTTCCCCTTTTTTATATTTTTTAAAAGCATAATCAAATAAACTCCGAATCGATGCGAACGTGCTTTCCTTGCTTACCTTCCCAAAATAAGCACAGATCAGCTCATGTCCCTTCTTGTCTACAGCCGTCGCAATAAACACATGGCCGGCCGCATTGGTTGTGCCGGATTTTGATCCAATGATCCGGTAAGAATCCCTGTCATAATAAGCCATCCCTTTTAAAAACCAGTTGGTCGTATTCACATACACTCCGCCTTTTTTCGTCTGATAGTGTGCTTTCGAAACACAATTGCGGATTGCCGGTATCGTCATGGCATAGCGGCAGACCTGTGCCATTTCCGCTGCCGTGGAATAGGTATGGCGAAATCCCGCCCCGATGTCTGACCCCACCGGATTATCAAAACTTGTTTTGTTGAGATGAAGTTCACGGCATTTCTCATTCATTTTTTCCACACAGGCTTTTTTGGAGCCAAAGACACCGACAGCCAATGAGTCTGTCGCATCGGCGGAAGAAGCCATCAGACTCATATGCAAAAGATCCTGAAAAGTATATTTCACACCGGCACCGATGCCTATATTATACGTTCCAGGTGTCGTATGGTTCACCACTTCTGATTTTGTTTTGATGACAGAATTCAAATTCCCGTTCTCCACACAGACAATCGCTGTCATCAGCTTCGCTGTGCTCGCCGGATAAATCTTTTTATTTACATTCTGCCCAAAAATTACTTCCCCGGAACCGGCATCCATCACTGCATAGGCGTGACACTGCTTTGCCGGTGCTTTTACCTTTGCCTGCAGCGGTACTGGCAAACATATCATAAACAAAAGCAGGATCAACCCTGTTATTTTTCGTTTCATACTTTCCTCCTTCGTGTCCTTTCCGATGATCTTTTCAGGAAAAATCCCGGAAGAGTCTTTTCTGATGACAAAAAGAAATATCTTTTTTTATTAATGCCTGATACAATTCCGTAATCATCTTCACGCATACCGGCTGGCTCTCTTCGTATAATTCCCAGAGATGATGGCAGGTATCTATATTTTTCGGATTAATTTCTTCCTTGGTAAAAAACTGGCGTAAATTAATTTTGGGAGAAACAAAGTGGTTGACACAGGAAGCAATTAATTTTTTCACTCCAAATCCGGAACGGAATACATAATTCACAATCCATTTCATATTAATGAGGCTCACCTGAATCTGACGAGGTGTTTTATGATAATAGGGAGCGATCACTCTGGCAGCGATCAGATCGGTGCGGATATGCCGGGCTCTTTTATAGCGAACCGGATTCTTGTGATCTCTTCTGAGCATCTGCGAATCCCAGTCTGCCTCAATCTCCTCATGGCTGATCCCTGTCTCCTCCATCCGCTTCCTGATATAGGGATGGCAGTCGCTATCTAAAATAAAATGTGTCATAAAACCCGCTAAATAAGCCGCTTCTGCTTTTCTTCCCCTGTGTCTTCCAAAAACCCGGAAGGCGTGCCGAAAAAAAACTTCCGCCGGCCTGTTATGAATTTCCACGCCATACTGATTGATTTTATTTTTATGAAAACAATGATAATAAAATAAGATATCCGGTCCATGAACCCCTATATTATAATAATCCATATATGGCCTGATTTCTTTTTGTATTTTTGGGGGAAGATTGTAAAAAACATCCTGTCCATAGGCATAATGTGTATACGTTGTCGGCATAATTTCCTCCTTTTATCGGTATATTCTTTCTTAATAATAATCCACATCCTATTAAAAGGAAAGAGGAAATTCGGAAAATCCCTAAGAACCAATGGGATCTATCACTATATATTCCTGTTTTTCGTCATTATTACCATTTTTTTATTGATGATATACATTTTTACTGTTATAATTACCATATAGATATTCTTATAGGAGAAAATGTATTAGGAGGTTTTTTTATGAAAGGAAATGTAATCATCGGGCAGTCCGGGGGACCTACAGCAGTAATCAATTCCAGCCTGGCAGGTGCAATTAAGGCCTCAAAAAAAGCCGGTATTCCCAAAATTTATGGTATGCACTACGGAATCGAAGGATTTTTAAAAGAAGATATCATTGATATCGATGAGTATATTACCTGCGATTCTGATCTTTCTTTACTAAAGAGAACACCATCCGCTTTTCTTGGTTCCTGCCGTTATAAACTTCCAGGCATCGAAAAGAATGAGGCATTATATGACAAAATATTTGAGATTCTCGATAAATATCATATAGAATATTTTTTGTACATCGGTGGAAATGACTCAATGGATACCATTAAACTGCTCTCGGATTATGCCCTGTTAAAAGGGAAAAACCAGAAATTCATGGGCATCCCGAAAACGATTGATAATGATCTTCCACTGACAGACCATACCCCTGGTTATGGCTCTGCTGTCAAATATATCGCCACATCCATGAAAGAGATCATCCGTGACAATGAAAGTTTCGGGGCTTCCCGCCCTACCATATGCATTGTAGAAATTATGGGACGCCATGCCGGATGGCTGGCTGCGGCTTCTGTTCTTTCGAAAGATGAGGACTGCAGCGGACCGGATCTCATTTATCTTCCGGAAGTTCCATTTGACCTGGATACCTTTATCCAAAAAGTGACCGAATTGGCGGAGAAGAAGAGTTCTGTTGTGATCGCCGTGTCCGAAGGACTCCATCTGGCCGACGGGACTCTGGTCTGTGAAATGGACCATGCTTCCGGATATGTGGATGCTTTCGGCCACAAACTGCTGTCTGGCTGCGCATCTTTCCTGGCGAGAAAAGTATCGGAAGCGACCGGGTTAAAAACCCGCCCGATTGAATTCTCGACTTTGCAGCGGTGTGCAAGCCACATGGCTTCCCGCGTGGATGTGGATGAAGCCTATGATGTGGGCTATATTGCTGCCAGATCTGCCTTCGAGGGAAAAACCGGAATGATGGTCATCATTGAGGTGAAAGAAAGGGAACCATATATGGTATCTTATCACCAATATGACATTCACGAGATTGCCAATGTGGAGCGAAAAGTTCCGCTCCACTGGATTATCAATGACGGTACGTATGTCAGTGAAGAATTCATCGAATATGCGAAGCCTTTGATCATCGGCACGATGATTCCTTACTATGCGCAGGGTCTTCCAAAGCATCTGACGTTGAAGAAGCCTCTGTAATCATCCGACATTCGGTATAATAGCGTTTATCCTGGGCATGCCCCATGGAAAATGTTTTTCTTGGCAGTACTCCGTCAAGGAGTACTGTCGGGAATAATTCTTCTTTTTTCATATCAGGCAGGATAAAACCAATGCTGTTTTCCTCCTTCGACAGGCTTTCCACTACCTCTTCCCCATGGATATAGTCAATACTCCCGCCATTTTGTGCCAGATAGGCATCCAAAAAACGCTGCAGACTTCCCACAGTCAATTTCGAGGTTGGTCTGCCGATCACGCATTTTCTTCTCTCTCCTTTTTCCACCACATAAAATGTCTGTCCTTCCCCCTCTGCTTTGATTGAAAGGCCGACATCCATCTTACTCAAAAGATCTTCCACGTGAACCCCTTTTACAATACGGTGGATTGCTTCAAAATGCAGGGCAGGGCTGTGCAGGTTGACCAGTTCCACCAGCGCATATCTTGCCGGATGATTCGACAGATCTTTTTCCGGATGTGCCGCTTTTAACTGTTCATAATATTCTTTGGCCGCTGCCAGGGAATGATTCCCATCTCCTACGGCAAACACGAGAAGAGAGGCATTCTTCACTTTATATTTCAGGCGAAAATAATCTGGATCTGCCAGATTCTGTAAGGCAGACAACACATTTTCCTGATCCGGTTGTTCAAGAAGGTATCCGGAGATATGGCCTCCATCCAACATCAGATCATAATCGTAAAGAAGCGGCAGCCTTTCCTTTTTTCGCTCCAAAGGTTCGACTACCTGTTTTTCATCATCATCGATGAGCAGCATGACATGCGGCAATTCCAGTACAGCATTTTCCCGGATTTTGACCCTGGCTGGAATCCGCTCTGCGACCGTCGCTTCCGTAGCCCTTACCTGGGAACCGCTCCTCCTTCGGTAATCATATGCTTCTAAGTCGATGCTTCCTACAATTCCGGAACGGACATTTCCACTGCTATCCGTCCTTTCTATATAAATCATGGCATTTTTATATTCCCTGAAAATCTTTCCTTCTATATATTTGTGCATAGATGCCTGGATTCTTTCCAAACGCTGCTCTTTTCCCTCTTCCTCCAGATATACCTCCGGAAAGATCATGGACAGGGTAGAAGGGTTCTCCTTCACAATATTTTTTACCTTCTCCCAGTATTCTGGCTCACTGGTAAACTGATCACATGCAACGACGGACCACTTTTCCATATCAATTGTCTGTTTTGGCAGTAAAATATCTGCCGGATGAAACGCTATTTCCATCGAATTCTCCTTTTTTATTTATGGCCATGCGGATAGAATCCCGTGCACAAGACGTACAAGCGAATCCTGACTGACATAAAACCTTATTTTTTCTGTTTTTTGATCTGCTCGGCGAGATCGTTCAGGTAGACCCATCGATCCATTTTTTCTGACAGCTCATCCTCCAGCTTTTCTTTTTCTTGCGTTAATTCGTTTAATTTCACAAAATCAGTAGCATGTTTTGTTATTTCGATTTCCAGCGAAGAAATCTTTTCTTCCATATTTTCGATGACTGCATCGATCGTTTCAAATTCTTTTTGTTCTTTATAAGAAAAACGCAAGGTTTTTTCTTTGTTTTGTGATAACTTCCAGTTTTTCTTCCCGACAGCATTTTTTTTGCTGTTGTCTTTTTTGGTATGGATACCACGGCCGGAATCCACACTTTCCATAGAGCCTTGCTGGCTATATTTTGATTTGTTCTGGTAATCCGTATAATCCCCCTCGTATATATGAATGCCATCTTCCTCAAAAGCGGCAATCCGATCCACCACCCGGTCTAAAAAATATCGGTCGTGGGACACTACGATGACGATTCCCGAAAAATGATCCAGAAATTCTTCCAGCACACGGAGTGTGGCGATATCGAGGTCATTGGTTGGCTCGTCCAGGAGTAATACATTCGGCGACTGCATGAGTACCTTCAGCAAATAGAGTCTTCTTCTCTCCCCTCCGGAAATCTTGGCAATCGGCGTATACTGCATATCCGGTGTAAATAGAAAACGTTCCAGCATTTTCGATGCGGTGATCATTCCTTCGGTCGTCCAGACATACTCTGCTGTGTCCTTAATATAATCGATCACGCGCTGCCTTTCATCCATCACTTCGCATTCCTGTGCAAAATACCCGATCTTCACCGTGTCTCCACATTCGACCGTTCCGGAATCTGCATGTTCCAGACCGGCCAGGATCCTCATCAGGGTAGACTTTCCGCAGCCGTTATGCCCGACAATGCCCAATCTCTCATATTTCTTTACGATATAGGTAAAATTCTGGAAAAGAATCTGGTTTTCATATGCTTTGGAAATGTTGGAAATCTCGATCGTCTTTTTGCCCAGACGTGTTCCTACCGAATCCATCTCTACCTGCTTCGCCTTCCGTGGGGCATCCATCATTTTTAGCTGTTCATATCTCTCCAGGCGCGCTTTTTGTTTGGTGGAACGTGCCCTGGCACCACGCATCACCCACTTCACTTCCTGTCTCAAAAGACTCTGTCTTTTTCTTTCTGCCGCCTGTATTTGTTCCTCCCGTTGTGCTTTTTGCTCCAGATATCCCGAGTAATTCGTATCATAAAATACAAGCTTTCCCTGCTCCACCTCCCAGATATGGTCAGTCACCCTATCAAGGAAGTACCGGTCATGGGTCACAAGCAGCAAAATCCCTCTGTAATTTCTGAGATATTGCTCTAACCATTCTGACATTTTATGGTCGATATGGTTCGTCGGCTCATCCAAAATTAAGATATCCGCCTTCTGAAGAAGGACACGACACAGGGCAATCCTCTTTTTCTGTCCGCCGGAAAGTTTTCCGATCTCCTGCTCCCAGTCATCGATCTCAAACACAGAAAGCATCGCCTTGGCTTCGCTTTCATACAGATAATCTTCCTGCGTTTTACCGGCACAAATATAGGACAGTACTGTTTCTTTTGGATCCATCTGTGCATTCTGTCCCATCCATCCTACGGTCAATCCCCTCGAAAAAATCACCTGTCCACTGTCTGCTTCTTCCTCTTTGGCAATCATCCTTAACAAGGTAGACTTCCCTGTTCCATTGACTCCGATAATCCCGACCTTATCCCCCTCATCTATGCTGCAGGACAGATCGTCCAATATCATTTTATCCCCATACAACTTGGAAATATGCTCTACATTAATTACACTCATCTTTTTTACCTGTTTATTTTTACATGCGAAAAATTATTACGATCCACAACAGAGAGTATAACATAGTTTTGTATTTTTGGCGACTTTCTAATATCTGAGTTTCCAGAGTTTTATCTTCCAGCCTTCCTTGCATTCTCAACTTCCTCCCTCACTTTATTATATCGGGCATCTATACTATAAGTCTCTCTATCTTCTCGTTTTATGATTTCTACAATTTTACCCTTTTCTCTATTGTATTCGTACATATGATAGTGATTTATGAAACTGGACCAATACCTATGTTCACAGGCTTCTTCATGAGTATACATCACATCGCCGGGAAGAAACCATGTTTCAGTGACATATATATGAGTCTTTCTTTTTTTATAGTAATCTCTGCCATCTGCTACACTGATTTCCCCTACTTCTGCCGAAGGGTATCTGTAAATTCCATAGAGGTCCACCTTGTAAACTCCATTTGTTAAGATGTCTACTCTCGCTTTAGCCATATACGCACTTATCTTTGCAAGATCTGTATAACAGCACTGAAGCCACGCCATTGAAACAAACGCATCTTGTTTATATTGAAACGGGATTTGAGCTATGTCTGTTTTTGGTTTATAGAATCTCGCCAATGGTCCTCCGATCCCCCGAAAAAGAAAATCTGGCATTTGGTAAGAGTCGGGATCCTGCATATACTTCCTTAACTCATAAGCTGAATTCTGAACAATCGTAGCAGATTGCGTTGCCTTATATATAACGAAAACCCACATGGCAATTGTCCAAAAAGGAAACCAATCATCTATGATCGCAACAAATGGCGTCAGTACAAGGGCAATGATAATCAGTGTCGAAGCGTATCCTTTCGTTCCCATAAGCTTCCTCCTTCCTACTTTTTTATCAAAGTACGGGTTAAATTTTTCAATCTACGTTTATATGATTTATATATAATCATTTGAGATGTCCCATAAACATGCCTGTGATTTGAATAAAAAAAATGGCTGCATATTAGTATATTTAAATAATATAGTAATATACAGCCACTATCCGACAGCCAGTCATCGTCTTTTGCACCCCAAAGGAAGATTTCTTTCTTCTCCTCTGCTTCAATGCATTGTGCGATGTTTTGCAGGTCTTGTTCAAGGTCATCACTTAAAATCCTGCTGTTGATCAACTGATACAGCACTCTGGCCGCTTCTATTCTTGTAGGCATATGCACCATCCTTTCTTGTTTAAGCTTGTTTGAGTTTGATTTGAGTTTGGTTAAAACTCGGATTATTATCCGGGCATCATCTTTTGCAGATACCAGCGTTTTATTTCTTTTTCCAGTGCAATCTGTTTTTCGATTCGCCGTATCTCCTTATCAACCATTCCCCTAGATTTGACAACGCAGTCCTGCGCCGCCTTGTCTTCGTGCCAGTCCAGTACAAGATGTTTTAACGTATGAAACTGCAAGTTAATCGTCGTGCGGTACCTGCGGAGAAATTCCGGGAATTTCCTTTCGATTGCAATGTGTAAATATTTTGCATTTATTTTTCCTTTTGGTTCGAATACCGCAAACCTGCTGTCGATCTCCCCAGCCTCTGCCAATTGTCCGACGAACTCGTCAACTGCACTGAGTTTTATGTAGCAGCTGCCCGCCGGGTAGACTTTGCCCGCGACCGCCCTTTCCACCTTACACAAATCTGTGATGTGAATTTGTCTGCATTGCATCTTCATATAAATCCCCCAAAGTTATTTGTTGATATGTTGCTTTTTCACGGCATGCATTCTTTAGGATTTTCTTATGCGCGCGGACGTGCCCCATGTCTTCTGGACTCCCGATCAGGCCATCAAGCATCTTGCAAAGTTCTTGTGATAGCGTTTTTTCTTCAGCCGTAATGCTGGCAAGTTCCATCAAGATACTTTTCATGTCCGGAAGCGGTTCCGGTTCAAACGTGTCAACGTATCGCGGAATATTTAGGTTGTAATCGTTTTCAGCGACTTCTTCATAATGTGCTACATAGGCATATTTTTCTATATTCCTTCTCTTTTTGAAAGAGTCTACAACCTTCTGGACTTGATCCGGCGTCATGTCGTTTTGCGCTGACTTCTTTTCAAAAGTCTTACTGGCATCTATGAATAAGATGTCAGGGGATCCTCTCTCACAGATCAACAGGCAAACTGGAATACCCGTATTTAAAAACAGTTTATCCGGAAGCCCGATCACTGCATTGATCCAATGCCCTTTGACCAAAAATTCTCTTATTTTCCTTTCTCCCGCTCCCCGGAACAACACTCCGTACGGGAGAACCGCAATCAGCCTTCCATCCTCTTTCAGATGTTCTAACCCCCGAAGCAAAAACCCGTAATCTGCCTTACTTTTTGGTATGGTAAATCCCGAAATTGGATACTGTTCTGCGTCTGGAAATTTCATGGAATAAGGCGGGTTCATGATGACGTTGCGAAAAGCCCCAGCGTGGATTGTAGGTATTTTATTCGGAACACTGATATCTCCTATCTGTTCTAAACAAAACGTCTCTTCCACGGTTCCCCTAAGGCAGTCTGCGCGGCTGATTGTTCCTTCCATTCCTTCTAAACACGCATCCAGGAGTGCGAACGGAATCGTCCTTTCGCTAAACTCCTGTTCACAGATTTTTATTCCGCACTCCCTAAATGCCGCTTTGCTGAGTGCCCCTGTCCCTGAACACATATCCAGCACAGTCCCCTCTTTCATGAGTTTGGCAACCATTGTGCAGATGCAATCCGGGGTGAAATCCTGTTTTAACCTTTCGCGGTCTCCCTGCTCTTTCTGGAACAGATCGCGCAAATCGCAAATGGAATTTTCTTTTACTTCCCTGATAATCTTTTCCGCCTGGTCAGATAATAATAATTCCATGATTTTATCCGGGAGTTTATAGGATTCTGTTACACCGAAGATATCAAAAAGTGATTTCATCTATTCTCCTTAAAAATGGGTATAAAAATACCGCCAACCATTTCTGATCAGTGGTGACTTTTCTGAATAATCTTGTATAAAATGCTATTTTTAGATTCCTGTTAATACAAGTTTCACTAATTCGAATATTGCGCTTGGTGCGCTTTCTAATACTTTATCTTTGACTTTTCTCATTTTATCATTATCCAGTACGTAATGTATCCCTTCACTAGTAATATGCATATCTGCCAGATTCGAGATTAAGATGTATGTGTTTCCCCAGGCTTTTGTAAAATATAATCCTTCTATCAGATTTTCTTCTTTCATCATCCTTAATATATCCATCAAGTATTCTTCTTGGACTTCCTGAGCCACAATACAATCTCTAAATACTTTTTTATCAAAGGTATTTTTTCGTTTCAAACATCCATATAGATATGTTAGTATCTTGAATACTATGTAATCATAATCATCTTTTGCCATGCATTTTCATCTCCTTGATATCTTTTCAAGCCCGGTTCCAGGCGACACGAGTCTTTCCCCACATCATTTTTCTTTCCAAACTTAGTTTTTTATTCCTCTTTATTCTCTTCTTCCAGGATTTCAAATACTGCCTGCAATATTTCTCCTGTGTTATACTCGTGTATCCCAAACCAGTCTCCATCTTCAAAGCGATTATTTTTTGCTTCTTCTTTATTTTCTGCCCATTCAATTATAATATTGTCTCCCAGGATATCTAATCTCACAAAACTTCCGTCCAACGCTTCAAACGCCAGTTCTTTATCCAATATTTCATATTCATAAGCTTTCATCAGCTCATTTTCAAGATTCGTTTTAATTTGTTTTGCATTTTTAGTTATATTTTTCTTGCCCATTTAAATGAAATCTCCTCTTCCCCTTCTGTGCTGATGATATTTTATAATATTCATCTGTATGATGTTTTCCTTTGGGATGGTATTGTAGATATCCGTCGCCACGATAATTTATCCTATAACCTCCGCCATCTTCAAAAGCAACGCCTTTCAGGCTTCCTCTGCCTAATGGGTTTACATCAAAACCAAGTTGCTCAAGATATTCTTTCCACTCTGCCGGGGTTCTCGCCCCCAAGATGCTCGGATTATTTTCTAACTCTAGAATATATTCTATTTGTTTCAAAGTCAACGCATTCTTTCCGTCCATCAAACGCCTGAGAGTATTGATTTTTTCTTCTTTGGTGTTACCTTGTAAATTATCAAACAAATCTGCGTATCGTTTTGGTGCGTAACCTTCCACCGTGCTCTTTCCGTCAAGCCTTACAGCGTACTGGCATTTGCAGTTGGTGTGGATA
Source organism: Bacteroidaceae bacterium (assembly GCA_963626755.1). Lineage (GTDB taxonomy): Bacteria > Bacillota > Clostridia > Lachnospirales > Lachnospiraceae > Anaerobutyricum. Next base: position 27,969 of record CAVFXN010000027.1, on the reverse strand, counting down.
TGCTCTGCGTGACCGCCGCCCACTGTATTTTCATTGGCCGGCCGCCACCCGCGGGAAGCAAGTTCCAGGCAATAAGGGCACGCCGTCCCTTTTGGAATCCAGGCAAATTCTGTGCCGTCCCTTTTGGCATTTTTTAGCATAGTATACGCTACTTCCCTGATAATCTTTTCCGCCTGGTCAGATAATAATGCTTCCATGATTTTATCTGGGAGTTTATAGGATTCTGTTACACGGAAGATGTCAAAAAGTGATTTCATCTATTCTCCTTAAAAATGGGTATAAAAAATACCACCAATCATAATAGATTAGTGGTAATTTATCTACCTTTGTATCCTAACAAAATTCAATCATTTTTCCAGTGAACCGTTCCTTACTTTCTATCGTTATCCATCGTGGAATTGAGTTCAGTTGAAATTTATATTCCTTACCATCAATAAGTGCTCTCCATTTTGTAGTAGTAGTAAAAGAATCAAAATCCTTATCCAAGACAAGCATTCGTATATTTGTATTACCAGCCTGGGAATCGTCTACAATTGTGTACTGGTTATTCATTTTTTAGCCTCCTGTTTCTTTTTATTATACGCATAGAATGTGTATTTTAGGACGTACTTGAAAGCATTGCTTCTGAATTTCTCCCGGATAAGCACATCACGCCGCACGTGCTCCGGCATACCCACGTCTCCCTGCTGGCTTCTGAGGAGTTGTCCCTGGAAGAGATTGGAAGGAGTGTAGGGTACGAAAAAAAAATTCTATCATCACCAGAAAGATTTATTTCCACGTAACCAAGAAGCTGAAGGAAAGGGAGCAGGAACGCATCTGGGAAGTAAAAATTCTTTAAAAAGCCCCATTTTTTATTTGAAAGCAAAAAAAATCCCCGTATACCGCTTATCTAAGCCATATACGAAGATTATTCGAATGCAGTTGACGGGACTTGAACCCGTACCCAGTTAGCCCGGACTAGATCCTTAGTCTAGCGCGTATGCCAATTCCGCCACAACTGCTTATCGGTAAGTATTTATTTTATCTCCTCACCAACGAAATTTATTATAACACGTCATTCCTAAAAATGCAAGTGCTTTTTTGATTTTTTTAATATTTATGTTTTTTTAAATTTTATAGAAAATTATACGAATTTTAATAAGAAACTTCTTGTTCCTGTGTATCTTCCTCTGCCGCTTCCTCTTCTGTCGTATAGTCATTGAGATACTGGGTACTCGTCGTAAGATAGAGTCCATCCTGTGTAATATAGGCAGAATCTCCTCTGATTGTTACCACTTTGCCCGTCACGGACACTTTATCTCCTACATACACAGATTTCACAATGTTATCTGCATGAAAATCTGCCCAGGATCTTAAGCGGACACCGGATGTGCTGATGTAAGTGATGACCACATACCCGCCTAGCTTTTCATAGGATCTTAATCTTTCCACCTTTTCACTGACACACTTGATATAACGTCCATTTTTCAGGCGATAGTATTTTTTTCCTTCATAAGTACCTTTCTGATCTGCCCAGAAAATCTGCCCGTTTTTTAATTTTTGCGATTGGGATGTTTTTTCCCCAGGAATCTCACTGGCATAAAATCCCTTGGACGATACATTTCTTATCATGATGTAGCAGGGCTCAAAATTCTTTTCTGTATCCAGATATTCTTTTCGTGTATTGTTTTGCTGCTCTGTTTTCTCCCCTGTTTTGCTTGTGAAAAAATTCCCGGAAAGAAAAAAACGAAATGTGATGACAAAGACAATGACCACTCCTACCAGTATCAGGGAAAATCCCATGGAAAGTACAGAAAACCTCGATGAGGCTTCGTTATTCTCCTGCTCCTGATCTGTTTTTTGCATAAATTCCTCCTAAAAATATTCATTTTCATCGTATCTATGTTAGCACAGACCAAAGAAAATTTCCATACTTTCCATGGATTCCTTATTTCATTGGTATCTGTTTCTCAAAATCTTTCATCGCCAATTATTTTTCATCCCACTTTGTCAGATTATACTGTTTAATCAGCTTCTTCAATTGGGATGTGTATTCAGATCCTTCACAATATCCACCTTTTTTGAGGATTGCCAGCTGTTTAGTATAGCTTGTGGTTTTTGTTATACCAGCATAGCGTTTCTTGGATCCGTTCATAGCATTGGCCAGATAGGCAGCATGGTCCTCAACGGACTGTGCCACAGAGGAATATTTACGGAACTTTGATGTAACCGTCACTTTCTTGCCATTGTACACTTTTCTTTTCGTCACATTGACATAGCTATGTCCATCCCAAGTCGAACCCTTCCAAGTGTTCCCGGAGATATAAGTTTTCATTCCAAACAGATTATTGCCAGCTTGGGAAAGACTGGACTTTCCCCATCCGCTTTCATTAATTGCCTGAGCAATGGTAACCGATGCGAGGATTCCTGTTTTTTTGTAATCTTCCTGGGCAATCGGACCCATGGCTTTAATAAACTGGCTCGTGCTCATCTTCTTAAATGCAGAGGCCTTCAAGGTGTTATTTTTGGAAGAAGCAGACTGGGTTTTTCCCGTCAGATAAACTGCCTTTTTCTGGCTGTTATATTTGTAGGTGATTCCCAATGCCTTGCAAAGTGCTTTCGCAGGAACAAAAATCAATTTGGATCCGGATACATTGACTACCAGCGGTGCCGTGCGCAAAGATGTGCTCTTCTGGTTCACATACATGTATTTTTTATTCAAATACATAACGGCTGTCTTTCCGTTATAGGAAAGGGTCAGCTTTTTTTGGCTGGCATTTTTTGTGGCGTTCATTTTCGGTCCGTTTTTTACCAGTGTTTTATAGTAAGGTATCATAATATTCTGGTTGATCATAAGACCCGGCGTACTAATCGTGTTGACGCGTTTGCCATTATAATACACTTTGTAGGTGGCACCAGTATAACGACTACTTTTTCCGTTGCTTTGATAAGTGACTGCTGCTGAAACACTGATCGAACTGAACACAAGAACAAAAGCCATAAGCACGACTGCCATTTTTTTAACTTTCTTCATACGCGTCCTCCTTTTTTGTAAATAAAATACGACATTTTTCCTTTCCGCCGCAATGTAATCCTCGCGGAGTGTTTTGATATCATAGGAAGCATATTTCCCAGGATATCAAAAATCCCGGCAGATACTCACCTGCCGGGAACCATTCTCATTAAGCCACCTTGCTCTTTGCTAAATCTGCAAGAGCAGTAAATCCTTTCGGATCGCTGATTGCCATCTCAGAGAGCATCTTCCTGTTAATTTCTACGCCTGCCAGTTTCAATCCGTACATAAATTTGCTGTAGGAAAGACCGTTCATTCTTGCTGCTGCATTGATACGTGCAATCCATAACTGTCTGAACTGTCTCTTTCTCTGTTTTCTTCCGGCATAAGAACTTGTCAGTGCTCTCATTACGGACTGTTTTGCAACTCTATATTGTTTGGATCTTGCTCCTCTGTAACCTTTTGCAAGCTTCAGTGTTCTGTTATGTCTTTTTTTTGCGCCGATTGCGCCTTTTACTCTAGCCATGAATAACTTCCTCCTCTATATGATTAAAGATATGGTAAAATCTTTTTCATGTTCTTTACATTCGTTGCGTCTGTCATTGCAGGTTTTCTTAAATTTCTTTTTCTTTTCTGGGATTTCTTTGTTAAGATATGGCTTTTGTAAGCTTTATTTCTTTTTAACTTTCCAGTAGCAGTTTTCTTAAAACGTTTCGCAGCTGATCTGCTGGTTTTCATTTTTGGCATAATATTCGTCCTCCTAAATCTCTATTCTTAATTAACGTTTTTCAGTTAAAAACATTATCATGCTTCTTCCTTCAAATTTAGGCTGTTTATCTACAACCGCAATATCTGAAAGCTGACTGGCAAATTCCTCCAGGATTACCTTGCTGGAATTCACATGGGCAAGCTCTCTTCCACGAAAACGGAGAGTGACCTTTACCTTGTCCCCTTTGGAAAGAAATTTTCTTGCCTGATTAATCTTCGTATTCAAGTCGTTCTTATCAATATTCGGGGAAAGCCTTACTTCTTTGACATCAATTGTCTTCTGCTTTTTTTTCGCTTCTTTTTCCTTACGGGCAAGTTCATATCTGTATTTTCCATAATCAATAATCTTGCACACAGGCGGCTTTGCATTCGGAGCAATTTTTACCAGATCAAGCTCTGCCTCCCTGGCAAGCTTCATGGCTTCTCTTGATGACATAATCCCAAGCTGCTCTCCACTATTGCTAATCACTCTGACCTCCCGGTCACGTACCTGTTCATTAATCAATAATTCGTTAATCGTAGTACACCTCCATAAAATAAAAATTAATCCGGCAATTCAAGTGTTCCCGTGCCCAAATACTATAAAATATAAAAACGTGGACAGCCAGGGACTGCCCACGTAATCTTTTCATAAATAAATCACTACAGGATAAATGATATCTTTATCATGATAGCTTATTAAATACGCTATGAACCTAAGTCACTGTATGTCGTGCTAAGGTGAGAGTGGACACTCTACTTGCTTATTACTCAATAACATTGAAACTATACCATGTTTAAAAAGCTGTGTCAAGGTCTCCGGCAACAAATTTACAAAGAAATTTACAAAGAAACGGACCAGACTGACCGGAAATTTATAAATCCAACGTCAGCTGTCTGTTTTCCCGCTGATACTGGCGGTAGGTGATTCCTACCATATCCAGCATTCTTTTTGCGGCAACCGTAGAATCTGTATCAGAATATTTATCCGAATAATAGATAATTTCCGTAATGCCGCTCTGGATAATCGCTTTTGTACATTCGTTGCACGGAAATAAGGTGGTATATATCCTTGTACCGCGTAAAGAGCCACCGCTGTAATTTAAAATCGCATTTAATTCCGCATGACAAACATAGAGATATTTGGTGTCGAGAGGAGTTCCTGTCCGTTCCCAGGGCATCCGGTCATCACTGCATCCGGTTGGCATGCCATTATATCCCATAGAAAGAATTTTGTTATGAGGACTTACAATACAGCTTCCGACCTGGGTGTTGTTGTCCTTGCTTCGCTGTGCGGAGAGCAGGGCAATTCCCATAAAATACGCATCCCAGGATACATAATCTTCTCTCTTCATTCGCTTCCCTCCCGATTAATCTTCCAGAGAAAATTTGTCATGAACTACGTTTAACGCTTTTTCTGTATATTTTTCATCAATCAATACGGTTACTCTGATTTCAGAGGTGGAGATCATTTTAATATTCACTCCGGCATCATAAAGTGCCTCAAACATTGCGGCTGCTACGCCCGGATGTGTCATCATGCCGGCACCGACCACAGAAATCTTTGCCACATCTTTTTCCTCATCGATCTTTTTGTATTCGCTTTTTGGAAAACTTTTCTGGATAACCGTTACCGCTTCATCTGCGACATCTTCCGCTACGGTAAAGGAAATATCTTTCGTTCCGTCCCGTCCTACGGACTGCAGGATAATATCAACATTAATATTATATTTTGCCAAAGCATTGAAAAGATGGAAGGCGATTCCCGGTTCATCTTTTAATCCAATTACCGCAATTCTCGTTGCATTTTTATCTGCGGCAACACCGCTTACAAGCATTTTCTCCATGTTTACTTCCTCTCTGACAATTGTCCCTTCGTGTTCATTCAAACTGGATCTTACGACTAACTGTACCCCATATTTTTTAGCCATTTCTACCGAACGGTTGTGGAGTACACCTGCTCCTAAGGAAGCCAGCTCAAGCATCTCATCATAGGTAATTTCATTTAATTTTCTTGCTTTTTTCACATAGCGCGGATCTGCTGTATATACCCCATCTACATCCGTATATATTTCGCAGGCATCTGCGTGGAGTGCCGCTGCCAGTGCCACGGCTGTTGTGTCTGAGCCGCCTCTTCCTAAAGTAGTTACATTATCGAATTTATCAACACCCTGAAATCCGGTGACAAGAACGATTTTTCTTTGTTCCAGCTCATTGCGGATACGGTCGGTATCGATCCGTTTTAATTTTGCATTACCATAACGGTGTGTGGTGTGCATTGCCACCTGAAAAGCATTCAGGGAAACGGCCGGGACACCCATGCTTCCCATAGCCATAGCCATGAGGGAAACAGAAATCTGTTCTCCTGTCGTCACTAACATATCCATCTCTCTTTTGGAAGGAGATGGATTGATATCCCTCGCCATCTCAATCAGATCATCGGTTGTTTTTCCCATAGCTGACAGTACAACTACCACATCGTTTCCTTTTTGATAGTCTTCGATACATCTTCTGGCAACATTGAAAATTCTCTCTTTGTTCCCTACAGAAGTTCCGCCAAATTTTTTTACGACTAACATTCAGTTCCTCCCTTATCGTTTTCTTGTTCTTATATAATTACGACTGAAATCAAGACTCGCTTGAGAGTCTTGCACGTCGGATTCGAGTCTGCATTAGCAGACAAATAGCTATTCGGATCCGTACGCATCCTCGCGGAGCATTTAACTCAGTCTAAAAAATAATTCATCAATGCCTCTCCGGATTCTTTTTCCATGCCAAATTCAGATGCTTCCTTTTCGTTATAATGCCAGCTGTGAAGGTCCCCTGTTTTTGTACTGTCATAAAGCAGGAACGGAACCGGATCGTTGGAATGGGTTCTTAATGAAATCGGAGTCGGATGATCCGGCAGGATCAGCATACGGTACTCCTCTCCTGAAGCGTCCATCTGTTCTTTTACCAGACGGATCAGTCTCTGATCCAGGTATTCGATCGCTTTTATTTTTCTTTCCACGCTTCCCTGATGTCCCATTTCGTCCGGAGCTTCCACATGGATATAAACGAAATCATATCCTTCTTTTAAGAGAACATCCACTGCTGCCTGTGCTTTTCCTTCATAATTGGTCTCCAGGGTTCCATTTGCCCCTTCTACCTCAATATTTTTTAATCCTGCACCGACACTGATGCCTTTTAATAGATCCACCGCAGAAATCATCGCACCTTTTTTCCCTGTTTTTTCTTCAAAATTCGAAAGGGCCGGTTTGGTCCCCGCTCCCCAAAACCAGAGGGAGTTGGCTTTATTTAAACCTGCTTTTTCACGGGCGATATTGACCGGATGGTTGTTCAAGATCTCGTAGCTTTTCTCCATCATGTCTTTCAAGACAGGATCTGGCGGGAGATAGTCTCCGATTCTCTTTGCCAGGATATCGTGAGGCGGGGTCATCGGTACCACTTCCCCTTTATCCCAGATTAATAAATGCCGGTAACTCGTCCCTGTGTAGAACCGGAACATTTCATTTCCAAAAGTTTCCTGTATGATTTTGACAAGTTCATCTGCGTCTTCTGTGGAGATCTCACCGCTGCTGTGGTCAATAATGATTTTATTCTCGTAATCTTCTTCATCGGAAAGGGTTACCAGATTACATCGGATCGCAACATCCGTATCCTTCATCGGAACGCCGATACTCAACGCTTCCAGCGGGGAACGTCCGGTATAATATCTTTTTGGATCATATCCGATCACGGACAGATTAGCCGTATCACTTCCCGGCTTCATTCCGTCTGGTATCGTATGGACCAGTCCAATTTCTGCGTGTCCGGCAAGGCAATCCATCATTGGAGTGTTCGCATATTCCAATGGGGTCTTTCCTCCAATCTCATCGATCGGATAATCTGCCATACCATCTCCGAGTACTACAATATATTTCATATTGATCTCCTTTCCCTGTTTCGACCACTTCTCTGCCTTGTTTGAATCAGTCAAGGCGGATTCGGTTAATTATCGTATTAAATTGTTCCAAAGCGTTGTTAAAATCTTTTTCTTTCATGGTTCCGGTAACAAATGCTTTCTCTTCGAGACCTTCTACCCGAACCATTTCTACTTTTCCAAAGACTTCCTGAATCTTTTCTTCCGAAGTTTCCGGTGCCATCCTGACAAAATATTTTCTTTCAAAGTTTTTCGGATCACTCAATTTCAGTTTTTCGAAATCCCAAATGATCTTAATATTTTTCCCGGTATGCTTGACACAGTCTACCACATCTGCGGCAACGGCACTGGCTGTCGGAAGTTTTCCGGCCCCTTTTCCGTAAAACATCGTGTCATCTACCATATTTCCCCGAACCAAAATCGCATTAAATACATCCCGGACACCGGCAAGCGGGTGAGACTTGTCCACCATCACCGGACAGACCATGGCATAAAGTTTACCGTCTTTACGCCAGCTGTTGCCGAGCAGTTTGATACTCTTTTTCAGTTTGCCTGCATACTGGATATCCTCAGCGGTAATATTCCGGATTCCTTCGGTATAAACATCTTCATAATCTACCTGTTTCCCAAAAGCTAAAGAAGACAAAATTGCAATTTTACGGCAGGCGTCAAACCCGTCGATATCCGCTTCCGGATGGAGCTCTGCATACCCTTTTTCCTGCGCTTCTTTTAAAGCTGCCTCAAAAGAGAGTCCGCTTTCTTCCATCCTGGTAAGCATATAGTTGGTCGTACCGTTTAAAATACCACTGATCTGCTGGATAATGTCTGCAGTAAGGCACTGCACCAGAGGACGGATGATCGGAATACCGCCACCTACGCTTGCTTCAAAAAGAAAATTCACATTTTTCCCGCGGGCAATCGCAATCAATTCTGCACCGTATTTCGCAACCAGCTCTTTATTGGATGTGGCGACACTTCTTCCCTGTAATAATGCTTTTTTAACAAAAGTATATGCCGGCTCTACTCCACCCATACATTCGACAACGACCTGCACATCCTCATCGTTATGGATGATGTCATAATCATGCACAATTTTATCCTCATTCGGATCTCCAGGGAAATCTCTTAAATCCAGGATATATTTTACAACAATCTCTTCTCCTGCCCGCTTCGCAATGATCATGGCATTCGTCTGGAGGACTTCCACCACTCCGGAACCAATCGTGCCATATCCTAACACTGCAACATTTATCATCTTGTTCCTCCTTCTTTTTCCTATGATCTTACTGTGATCCCTCAGGGAATCCCATTTCCCTGGCCTCGTGGCTGCTTTTCGCCATGAGTATCTTACTCCTCGGAAACAATTTTTAAATTATGAATTCCATCTGCATTTTTAATTTTCTCAAAACACTCTGTCACATCATCTGTTATTGGCAAAATCAGTACGCTTAACGTAACGAATGCAATGTGATTTACCGGAATACTCTGGTGAATCGATAAAATATTCGCCTGGCAGTTCGCCACGATCTTCAGAATATTGGATAAAAGCCCAGGGCGATCTTCCATTTCCATGACAAAAGTAATCGTTTTCCCTTCGATCTTTTCGTGGATTGGAAAGATATCGTCTTTATATTTATAGTAAGAGCTACGGCTAATTCCCACTGTGTCGATTGCTTCACGAACTGTTCTTGCTCTCCCTCTATCCAAAAGAGAATTTACCTCCACTACTTTGAGTAAGATCTCCGGCAACGCTTTTTCCTTCACCATGTAAAACTTTGAACCATTCTCCATTCATCGAGCCCCTCTTCTCACAAATATTGTAATCCCTTGTCTGCGAAGTGTACGCCACTGAAACACAAATGTTTTTCACCGGAAAGATATTACCATATTCGTTCCCATGTTGCAACCTTTTTTTTAAATGATAGAAAAAAGAACAGATATCCGTGCTTTCATTTCACACAAATATCTGTCCTTTTTTATCGATATCTTACCATCCCGGTATTATCTGTCCGTCACTTCATAATGTGTGTCCGGGAAGATAAGATATCCCTTCTCCCTGATTCTCTGGCAACACAAAACTTCTTTTCGAAGACACTCATCTGTCTTTTTGTACTGCCGCAATTACATCGCCAAAGACATAGCTTACAAGGTTACAAAACTCCTGGTATTCCGGAAAAGCATCCATATCTTTCATAGAATCACACAGCCCTTTATAATACAATGCCTGCATTCGTTTATCTTTCATGTTAAAACGCAGCCACAAATCATCTCCTAATTGCTCGTAATCTCTCCTCAATGAACGGGCATTCGAGAGTTTGTCGCCTAAAGCAACGATCTTGCTATCGGATACCTTCTCTTCATACAAACGTTTCAGTGTCCGGCCTTTTCGTTCCGTCCAGGACCCCCCCTTTTCCACACTTTCGGCCTTGACGATATCCGCTACTTTATCTCCAAATTCACGTCGGATATCCTGAAACGCTACGGTATCACAATCTTCCACGGTATCGTGAAGGATTGCCGCCGCAATCACTTCCTTATCATCTGTCATCCTGGATACAATAACCCCTACCTCCAGTGGATGAACGATAAACGGAAGTGTTGTTCCTTTTCTAAGCTGCCCCTCATGGGCCTTCACAGCATATGCAATCGCCTTATTAATCATATTTATTTAACATTCTCCTTCTCAGCTTCCGCTTCCTTTAATACCTTATCCTGTGCATCCTGAGGCATCTGTTCATATCTGCTGAATTCATAGGAGAACTCTCCACTTCCACCGGTCATCGAACGAAGGTCTGTAGAATAACCGATCAAACTTGCCAGCGGAATATCTGCTACCAGTTCCTGTCTTCCTCCTTCTAATGGATTCATTCCAAGAATACGACCGCGACGCTTGTTCAAATCTCCCATAACATCACCAGTATTCTTGTCAAGGACATCTACTTTCAGATTAACAATCGGCTCTAACAGAACCGGTTTTGCATCCATGACACCATTTTTAAATGCAGTGATTGCTGCCATCTTAAATGCCATTTCCGAAGAATCTACCGGGTGATAAGATCCGTCCGTTAAGGTTGCTTTGACTCCGACCACCGGATATCCTGCCAACGGTCCCTTCAAACAGCTTTCTGCAATTCCTTTTTCTACTGCCGGGAAGTAATTCTTCGGCACCGCACCACCGAAAATCTTTTCTTCGAATACGTATGGTGTCTCTAAATCTCCGGATGGCTCAAATACCATAAGAACATCTCCGTACTGTCCATGACCGCCGGACTGTTTCTTATATTTTCCACGTGTTTCCACTTTGCCCCGGATCGTCTCTTTAAAGGCAACCTTCGGCCGAATCAGGTCGATCTCCACTTTATATCTGTCTGCCAGCTTACTTCTGACAATCTCCAGATGCTGATCGCCCAATCCATATAATAACATCTGACGGTTCGCCTTGTCATTGACCTCATTCAATGTCAGATCCTCATCCATCAGCTTCTTCAATGCGGAAGATACCTTATCTTCATCCCCTTTGGTCTTGGTGACATATCTCATAAATGTGTATGGCTTTGGCATCTCCATCTTTTCAAAAATGATCGGGTTCGCTTTCTGGGAAAGTGTATCTCCTGTCTTCGTCACGGAAAGCTTCGCAATAGCTCCAATATCACCGGCATATAAAGTATTCACTTCCATCTGCTCTTTTCCCCGTAATACATAAAGCTTTCCGATTCTCTCCTCTGTCTCACGGTTCGCATTATAAAGAGAGGAATCCGCTTTCAAGATACCGTCCGTGATTTTTACCAGAGAAAAACGGCCAACAAACGGGTCTGCAATCGTTTTAAATACATAGGCACTTGCCGGCTGGCTTACATCATAAGTTGCCCTGCACTCTTCCTGTGTCTTTGTCTTCACTCCGACAAGCTGGTCTGTAACCTTTCCTGGAGCTGAGAAGTATTTGATCATGTCATGCAGCAGGATATTTGCACCGTAATCCGTATTGATCGCACCGCAGATTACCGGCATCAGGTCTCTCTTTGCTACAGAGGATACGATCGCTTCCTTGATCTCTTCTTCCGTAAATGGCTCGTCTGCAAAGAACTTCTCCATTAATTCCTCACTGGTTTCCGCCACACCTTCCATCAGCTGCTGACGATATTCATCTAGCTCTTCATTCGTCCCCTCTTCCACTTCACTCTCGTGGTAGGTTCCGTTCGGCTGAAGACGGCATTCCAGCATCTTCGCTGCATTAATAAAGCCCTTAAATTCTGTGCCTTCTTTCATCGGCATATGGAACGGTACGATCTTATTTCCATAGCTTTCTCTCAGTTCCTCAATAATTGCAGAAGCATCCACATGCTCATCTTCCACACAGGTAATATAAACAATAACCGGTATTCCTTTTTTCGCACAGAAATCAAAACTTCTTCTTGTTCCAACTTCCACTCCAGACTTACCATTCACTAGGATCACTGCTGCATCAGCAACACTGATTGCCTCATAAACTTCCCCGGAGAAATCAAAAAAGCCAGGTGTGTCAAGAATGTTCACCTTGATTCCATCTACTTCTAATGGAATGACTGAGGACTGAATAGAGAACTTCCTCTTAACCTCTTCTTTATCGTAATCACTGACAGTGCCACCTTCTGCTACCGTCCGGACCCTCTTAATGATCCCTGTCGTAAAAGCCATTGATTCAATTAAGGATGTCTTTCCACAGCCACCATGTCCAAGTAATACGACGTTTCTAATGTTCTCGGTTGCATATACGTTCATAATCAGTTCCTCCCATGTTGTTTATATCATATTTGCAAGAAATTTACATTTTGTCAAAAAGTCTTTATTCCCTTCTGATATCATAAATCTTACATGTCTATTTTACTAAAATAACACACATTTTACAAGTCTAATTTTGGCATTTTGACAGATAATTTATCTCAATCGGAATTTTTTTGCCAAAAATGCTGATTTCCGTGCTGATCTGCTTACTTTTATTGATTTCGAACGCATCCACTTTAGCACTGAAAAGTGTTGACACTTTCCTTTTTTCCATGTAGAATGAGTACGGAATTTTGTTATGTATGCTCGGAGGTAAATTAAATTAATGAATGGAAATCACATGACAATTGGTTTTATCGGGCTCGGTCTCATTGGAGGATCCATTGCCCAGACAATCCGGAGAATCTATCCGGACAGTGTCATTTACGGATTTGACACAGATACCGTTTCTTTGGAGACAGCCAAGAAAGATGGAACGTTAAACCAGGCTTTTGACAAGCCGGACTCTTCTTTTTCTGCCTGCCATATTATCTTTTTATGCACACCGGTATCCAATAATATAGAGTATCTGAAAATATTAAAAGGGATCGTTTCGGATCAGTGCCTGATCACCGATGTAGGCAGCGTGAAACAACCCATTCAGTCTGCCGTCGAAGAACTCGGCATGGAGGCTAACTTTATCGGGGGACATCCCATGGTTGGCTCGGAAAAATCCGGATACGCTCACGCCAACGACCGACTTTTGGAAAATGTATATTATTTCCTGACACCGGGCAACCGGACCCAGTTTCATCTGACCGCGATGTTCTCTTCGTTTATCCAGGGTCTGGGAGCCCTGACGGTTACCCTGAAACCGGAAGAACATGATTTTATTACCGCTGCCATCAGTCATGTTCCCCATATCGTGGCCGCAGAGCTGGTACATCTTGTCCGCAGGGCAGATCAGAATAACGGCATGCTAAAGCAGCTGGCTGCCGGGGGATTTAAGGATATCACACGTATCGCTTCCTCTTCCCCGGTCATGTGGGAGCAGATCTGTACCAATAATTCTTCTAATATAAAGACCCTTCTGGAAAATATGATCCAGGATCTCCAGGAAGTTGTACGGCAGCTGGAACACCACAATGGAACCTATGTCAATGAATATTTCCGGGAAGCAGGCGAGTACCGCAATTCTGTCCCGGAACATTCCGTTGGATTATTCGAAAAAATCTACAAGGTTTACATTGATATTCCGGATGAGCCGGGTACCATTGCCACTGCCGCTTCCCAACTGGCTTTTCACAATATCAGCATAAAAAATATCGGAATTGTACACAACAGGGAGTTTGAAGAAGGCGTTCTGGAGATCATCCTTTATGATGAGGAATCCTGCCGGAAGGCTGCACAGATCCTCAAAGACAGAAATTATACCGTTCATCTGCGCTAAACACGGAGCATATCTCCACGGAGTATTTTTCTCATTCGGAGCTTGCAGGCTGACGGTAGTTTTCTGTTCCGAACAGGACATGATCAAAGAATTTACGTGTTTTTTCCTCTCCAAGCTCTTTTTTGAAAACGTTCGTGGAAATACCACCCTCACTGATCAGTTTGTGAGTGTAAGCTTCCATGGCATCAAGCTTTTCGGGAATTTTGTTCTCTGGAAGGAGCTCCATCTCTTTTGCGCCGTCGAGATACTCGCTTAAATACTGCTTGAGCATTTTCAAAAGAGTACCATCTTCCTTTGCGGTTACTTTTTTGTAGCTTCCCGCTGTACGGATAGAATCATACCATGCGGAGGAGGGAGTTGTGTCAGGAAGATTTAAAAACTGAGCATCAACCGATTTCAGCTTTTCAACGGTATTCTCGCGAATCTGCGACTCGCCGATATGCAGGTCGTAAATCTCCACATAAGCAGTGCGATTTCCGAGTATGTACATATAGTCCACGGAGAGGAGCGGCATATCAATCTTTGATGGGGTAAGTGTGACGGTAAGCATCTGCATAACGCCGCCGTCTGCACGCATAATGCACAGATTTCCGAGATCTTCCACATCATATTGCTCGATCTTGAATTTCATAATGCCGTAGACAGTCAGATTATCAAATTCGGAGCAATCGACAGGCGTCAGATTATAAGCACTTTTGATATCGGCAATTACCGTATCCGCACACTGATCCATTTGCTTTATATTGCGTCCGGCCTGTACTGCCACATAAATTGCGGCAGCAAGAATGATAGCGAAAACCGCAAGTAGTACCGTGAGCAGGATGCGCTTTTTTTTGCTTTTCTTGTCTCTTTTGTTCATAGAAAACCCTCTTTTTGGTCATATTGTATCATGGAAACAAAAATGCTTGTTTGCAAGAGTATAATCATGTATATTTATGCGTTCTTATAGACTGACAGAGGAAATATCTGGTAAAAGGAGTGCGCAGACCAGGGTAAAATACTCCGGCATTTTCCCTTCTTCCATCCATTGCAATTCCTGATGCAGGTACTTTGTTACCGTTTTCCCTACATTGCCGCCAATGGATTCGATGGAATAGCGCATCTGATCCGGAAACCGGCACGGTTCTTGCGTCAGGCGGGCACAGTTCCCCTGTTTGCACTGCAAACAGGAACCGGCACTCAGGGAGACACTGCCCGGAATCTCCTTTTCCATTTGGAGAAGTTCCTCCGTCAGTTTCTGTTTATATGGAAAAAGGAGCTGTACGCACAATTCTTCCCTTTCTTTCTCCTCATAGATCCGCCTGGTCACTTCTTCCGGAAAATAGATTTTCCATCCGATAATATGAATTGCCTGAAACTTCTTCCAATACTCCTCCGGAGAAAAATCATAAGGAGGACAGGACCATACTTTTCCGTAATTGCGGCATTCTTTGCAATATTCTAAAAAGACTGGCACATCCACGCATTCTCTCATATACTCATCCATCAAAACGACCGCTTCCAAACGTTCTGTCGGATACTTTTTGCTGTGTTCTGGTGTTTTCATTTTCTCCTCCCCTCCCAAATCATTCCGGATCTGTCCGGATCTGTTTTTAGTGGTGGAACAGGCGGATTCCTGTAAAGGACATCACCATTCCATATTTATTACAGGTATCGATGACATTGTCATCACGGATGGAACCTCCTGGCTGTGCCACATAGGTTACCCCGCTTTTATGCGCACGCTCTATATTATCGCCAAATGGGAAAAAGGCATCGGAGCCAAGGGAAACATCAGTCAGCTTGTCAAGCCACTCCCGTTTTTCTTCCCTGGTAAACACTTCCGGCTTTTCTTCAAAAATCGTTTCCCAGACACCGTCTGCGAGAACATCCATATATTCCTCTCCCATATAAAGGTCAATGGCATTGTCCCTGTCTGCCCGGCGTATCTCTTTTTTAAACGGAAGTCCCATTACCTTTGGAGACTGTCTTAACCACCAGTTGTCCGCCTTCTGTCCGGCAAGACGGGTACAATGGATCCTTGACTGCTGTCCGGCACCGATCCCGATCGCCTGCCCGTCTTTTACATAACATACGGAATTGGACTGGGTATATTTCAATGTGATCATCGAAATGGCCAGGTCTCTCTTTGCCGCTTCGGTCAGCTCTTTGTTTTCCGTGACAATGTTGTCAAAAAAAGCATCGTCAATGTTCAGTTCATTTCTTCCCTGCTCGAACGTAATGCCAAAAACCTGCTTGTGCTCTATCGGTTCCGGCACATAATCCGGATCGATCTGGATAATATTATAGTTCCCTTTTTTCTTTGATTTTAAAATGTCCAGTGCCTCCGGCTCATATCCAGGAGCGATCACTCCGTCCGATACCTCTCTTTTAATCATATTGGCTGTCGGAACATCACACACATCCGACAGGGAAATAAAATCACCATAAGAGGACATGCGATCTGCTCCCCTAGCCCTAGCATAGGCACAGGCAAGCGGGGAAAGTTCTCCCAGATCATCGACCCAGTAGATCTTTGCCAGGACATCACTAAGCGGAAGTCCCACTGCTGCCCCTGCCGGGGAGACGTGTTTAAAAGAAGTCGCTGCCGGAAGGCCGGTTGCTTTTTTCAGCTCACTGACCAGCTGCCAGCCGTTCAACGCATCCAGGAAATTAATATAGCCTGGTCTCCCATTCAGCACCTGGATTGGCAGCTCGCCCTTTTCCACAAAAATGCTTGACGGTTTCTGGTTCGGGTTACATCCATATTTTAATTCAAATTTTTTCATTTCACACCTCTTATCATTTGATTCGTTTATTCCGCGCACGGTACATTTTTATTGATGATTTTCGACTCGTACTTTCCGGAGGCAATGTCAATATAACGGACAAACAAAGATACTTTATTCTCTTCATTTAAACTGTTCCAGAGCATATTGGCAAATTCATCCATCTGATCCGGGATTTCGATCCATTTCGGTTCCCCTTCAAAACTTGGAAGCGGATTGCCGTCATGCAGGTAGGTCGATATAAAATGTCCTTCTCCTGCAGGTGCATTCTGATATGCAAACGTATAGCGGTTACAGCTGTCCGGGTTTCCATTATTACTTTTCAAAATGGACATCGCATAATTGAAGCCGCCATTTTCCAGATGGAGAACCGCAGAAATCCTCGGTGTATAATTCGGGCCATCCGGTTCAAACTCCCTGGAACGAAGCGACTGTTCAAAGGTCATCTGACGGTCCATCCCTTCATAAATGGTGTCTGTCTGGTCTCCATTCGTAACAATGGTTTTATTTCCAAGTACTCTTACCGGTGCATAAATGATCAGACTCGGATCCTCTAATTTGGATGGATCAAATGCCTGTGTCCGGATTCCTTCCCCATCCTCCACAAAAATACGGTTACGGCTGTTCACACTTCTCCCCATAATAAAATATGCGATCACCGCTTTGGTTCCGTCTTTTGAACGGCCAGCAATGATTCCCCTTCCGGGATATGAATTCGCCTTCAGTTCTTTTTCAATCGAAATCATTTCCATTTAACTTAAACCTTCCTTTCAAGTGAATACCACCCTATTAACAGGGACGCCTTACAAAAGGTCCCTATCAGCCAGGCATTGGAATTATATTCTAAAAGTATACAATAAGATATCTTGAAACGCAACTGGCCTTTCATGTATTTTCAAAAAACAAGCCATTTGCTCCCTTGAAAAAAGCCTGAAAAGATTATTCCTTTTCTTACCTGATCTATGATAGAATAAAGGCAAATGATCATGCTGGCTCCGGCATAGAAAGGAATTGCTATGAAAAAAATTTTATTGCTGCTTTTTACTTTGTGTACCTTTGTATTTTTTGCAGCGGGATGTAACGGTTCGGCCTCCGGAAATCTTGGAAACAAGTCCGATGAACTGGCTGGAACCTGGAGTGGCGTTGGAAATGCTCTCGGGCGGGATAATACGTACAGTTGCGATAATTTAAATCTGTCCATCCAACAAGACGGAACCTTTTCTTTAAAAAATATTGCGAAAAATTCTACCGATATTTCCGGTACGCTTTCTGCAGATACCGAATCCAGTCTCGCCATCCATACCGATGGCCAGGAGATCAAGGATCTTCCAGGCGGCTGGGAACAGCTTAGAAATAAAAGCAAACTTTCTTACACCATGCCCACATCACGGCATCTGGTTTTGACCTATAAAGATGTCAGCTATTTTTTTGAAAAGAAAGAAAAAATATCCAATGCCAAACCGGGGGACACTTCCTCGAGTCCTCTCCTCAATCTGGCGGAAAATGATGTCTGGTACAGTAAAGACAAGGACAGTGACAGTACTTCCACCTATCAGCTGACGCTGTATGACAAATATATGGAATTGTATTCTGTGGATTCACAGGCTGCAACCCAGGGAGAAACCACATTCCTTGCCAACTTTTTTTACCTGTCAAATAGAGAGAATGATTTTTCTTTTTTTACCTTAAAAAACAGTGAAGTGAACTTCCCAACCTTTCTCAATGATCTTCCGGATGGTTTTTCCACCATCACGATTCGGATCCGACCGGAGGATGATTCGATCCTGCTGACCTGCAACGGCAAACGTCTGCGTTTTTACAACAATGTCCTTTATGGACAGTAAAAATCCATATCGTTACATTAATAGAAAATAAGAACCAGTTTGGAACCAAACTGAGTATCTATGGAGGAATTATGATAGAAGTTGAAATAAAACTGCCTGTTTTCCGGAGATCCCTCACGGAAAAAGGACTGCAAACCTACGGATTTTCTGCCGGGGATCTCGTGAAGGAAACGGATCTTTACTTTAACAGTGATTTCCATGATTTTATGAAAACAGATGAAGCTCTCCGGATCCGTACGACAGATAATTTTACCACAAGAAAGTCTACCTCTTTTCTGACCTATAAAGGGGCCAAGCTCGACCAGGTTTCCATGACGCGTAAAGAATTGGAAACAGAAATCAAAAATGCGGATACCGGCCGGCAGATCCTGACTTCTCTTGGTTATGACCGATACTTTTCTGTCACCAAACTGCGTCAATACTACCACTATCACAATATCACCGCCTGCGTTGACCAGGTAGAAGGGCTCGGTTCCTTTCTGGAGCTGGAAATTCTGGTAGATACATCGAAAGAAAAAGCCGACGCTCTCCAGCGGATCGAGGCGGTCCTCTCGCATCTGGGACACGAGTTAAACGATACGATTAACATATCCTACCTGACCATGCTCCTTTCCAAAAAGAAAGAAGGATGCCATCTATGAAAATCATCCACACCGCAGACTGGCATCTCGGGAAAAATATCGAGGGGCACAGCCGTCTGCCGGAACAGGAACTCTTTTTACAGGACCTGGTTGCCATATGTGAGGAAGAAGCTGCCGACCTGATCCTGATCGCCGGGGATATATATGATAATTACAATCCTTCTGCCCTCGCAGAGCAGCTTTTTTACGACACATTAAAAAAACTTTCCCGTAACGGGGAATGTATGATTGTTGTCATTTCCGGAAACCATGATAACCCGGAACGGCTGGCCGCTCCCGGCCCGCTGGCAAGGGACCACGGAATTGTCATGGCCGGGACACCGGTTTCGGTCGTTCCGCCCGGCTCTTATGGCAAAAATGAGATTACCGAAAGTGCGCCCGGTTACTGCCACGCACTCATCCATGGAGAGGAAGCGGATCTGCTTCTCGTGCCATTTCCCAGTGAAAAACGTCTCAATGAAGTCTATTTAAAAGAAACCGACAGTGAAACAGAAAAAGCGAAATCTTATGCCGACAAACTCTCCATTCTTTTTTCCTCACTGCAGCAACACTACCATCCGGATTCCCTTCATCTCATTGTAAGCCATCTGTTTGTGATGCAAAGTGTGGAGGACGGCTCGGAGCGGAGCATCCAGCTTGGGGGAAGCTACATGGTAAGTGCGGATATTTTTCCCGAAAATACCGATTATATCGCTCTTGGTCATGTCCATAAGCCGCAGAAAGTTCCCGGCTGTCCCAATGCCCGCTACAGCGGCTCACCCCTCCATTTTAATCAAAGGGAAACTTCTTTCCAAAAACAGGTTCTTTCCATAGAGGCTCATGCCGGCCAGCCCTGCCAGATCCGTGAAATCCCGGTTCCGGTTTACAAACCGGTCGAAACCTGGCATTGTCAAAGTATAGAAGAGGCACTGAACCGATGTGAGGCCAACCGCGACCGCAGCTGCTGGGTTTACCTGGAAATTGAAACCGATCACTATATTCACGAGGAAGATATCCGAAAAATGAGAAGCCAAAAACCTGACATTCTCTCCATCACACCGATCCTTTCCGGTCACATGAAAGACAATCAGGCAGCTTTCGATCGGAACGAACAGCCTTTTGATGTCCTGGTCAAAAATTTTTATCAGCAAAAATTCCATACTGCCATGCAGGAGGAAACCCTGGAGCTTCTTATGAAACTTATGGAGGAGGAATCATCATGAAGCCTTTATTCTTAAAATTAAAAGGGATCAACAGTTACCGGGAAGAACAAACCATTGATTTTTCCGCCCTGACTTCCCAGGGATTATTCGGGATTTTCGGGCCGACCGGCAGCGGCAAATCCAGCATCCTCGATGCCATCACCCTGGCCCTCTATGCCCGACTTCCCCGTGCCACCAAAAATTATATCCATATCAGCGAAACTTCTGCCACCGTCTCCTTCCGCTTTTCTATCACCACAGACCGCACAAGAACGTTCTGTGTGGAGCGTTCCTTCAAATACCACAACAGCAGCTCTTCGCCCTCTTCCAGCCTCTCCACGGTCCGAAATGTCACAGGCCGTCTCCTGATGTCCTGTGATGGGGTGGAAACTGTGCTTGCGGATAAGCCGACCGATGTCACAAGGGAATGTACCAGACTTCTCGGCCTTACCAGCGATGACTTTATGCGGACCGTTGTCCTCCCGCAGGGACAGTTCAGTGAATTTCTCAAGTTAAAAAATGCGGAACGCCGCGACATGCTCCAGCGGATTTTCCATCTGGAAAAATACGGGCTGGAGCTCACCGGAAAGATTGCCAAAGCCAGACAGAAACAAGATATCCTCTTAAGCCGTCTGGAGGGGGAACGAAAAACTTATGAAAAGTATTCGATGGAACACATAAAAATCCTGGAAAAAGAAGCAAAAGAAAAGGAAGAAAAGATTGCCTCCCTCATTAAAAAAAAGGACAGCCTGCAAAAACTTCTGGAAGAAAGCGGGGAAATTCTCTCTTTGGAGGAGGAATTACGCCCGCTCGAGGAACAGTTTAAACAACAGCAAAACGAATTGCCCCGGATACAGGAAACCGAAAAAAAACTGGACATTTCCAAAAAAGCCCTTTTGGTCTATCCTTTTTCCAAGCAGGCGAAACAAGCCCATCTCGCTTATGAAGAGGCCATCTCTTTTCTAAAAGCCAGCAAACTGGAACTGGAAGAACTCACGGCACAATATAAAAAAATCCAAAAAAAGCAGGAGGAAACCTCTATTTTATGGGAACGTGATCTTCCTCTCTGGCAGCAAAAATTACAGCAATTAGAAACCGCCTCCCAGATTTCCCTTACGATCAAAAAATGGAACATTCAAAAGCAGGAACTGGAAAAGGAAAGGGAAAAAACGGAGCTGGAAATATCCCGCATCAAGCAGGAAACAGAAACTCTTGCGTCGAAAGAAACGATGGTGGCCGAGGAGATTTCCACAATGGAACAAAGCCTCGATGAGGAACGTATTTCGCCAGAATATAAAAAAGTCATCGAAGACGGACATGTTATGGAGGAAAACTACCGGACCAAACATACGACCTATCAACAAAACAAAAAACTCCTGCAGCAAGTGGAAAAAGAGCTTCATGCCGGGCAGCAGACCCTTTCCCTCCTGCAAGCGAATCTTTCTGCTCTCTATCATGACTTATGCGCCAGACAGGCCGAAAAAAAAGAGCTGCTTTCCCGGTTAGAAAAGGAAATTGAGGCATTGGAAGCCAAAGAGAAAAGATGCCAGCAGCAATTGGAAGACTGGCAGCAGGCACATATGGCCCAGTCCCTGCGTCTTCATCTCAAAGCAGGGGATCTTTGTCCTGTCTGCGGTTCCCCTTTGGGCAAACATGATTTTCCTCTCCATGAGGAAAAGGAGGAAGACACTTCCCTCCCTGCTCGGATCCAAAAGGAACGCACTGCCTTCGAGGAACAGACTGCTTCCTGTATACAACAAAAAAAGGAGTTGGAAAAGGAACTGACCCATCTTTCCTCCTGCAAAAAAATGATGGAACAGACCGAAGATTTTACCGAATCTGGCGAAGTCCTTCCTGTAAAAACCGAAGACAGCCTTTCGGATATTCCATCCAAACTCAACGAATTTTCGCAGGAAAAAGGACGTTTACAAAAACAGCAGTCACAATTTGCCGGACAACAGGCACAGCTTTCCAAAGAATACCAGGCTCTCTCCCATGATGCCGATCTCATTTTCCATCTGCGCAAGGAATATCATGTGGATCATTTCTCCGATGCCCGGCACATGCTGCAAACAAAAGAAGAGGAGCGGCATAAGCAGGAACAGCTCCTGAAAGAAAAAAGAGGAGAGCGGCAAAAACTCACCCAAAAAAAGGACGAGAGTCTTCTTTCCCTCCACACGTTATCCGAACACCATTCTTCCCTGCTCAGCAGTTTACAAAGTGCACAAAGGATATTAGAAGAACAGCAGAACCATTTCCCGGAAGGATTTTCTCTGCAAATGGATTTTGAAAAAGAAATCTTAAAAACCAAAACAGACCTGGAGAATCTCAAAAAACAGAAAAAAGAAATGGATTCTTCTTTCCAACAGATTTCATCTGACCTGAAGCAAAAGGAAGAACAGCACAGTGTGGCCAAGAGCCGTGTTGCATCGGCATCCAGTCATGTAAAACAGGCTGACACCCTTTTAGAAGAACAATTGAAGGCACAGGGATTTCAACAAGACGAGGAATTATCCCCATATTATATGGAGCAGGAACGTATTTTGCAAGCCCAGCAGGAAATCGACCAATATTACCTGCGTTTGCAGCAGACGACCGAACGCAAGTCCTATCTTTTGGAAAAGTTACAAAACCGCCATATGGACAAAGACACATATGAAGAGCATCAAAGAAATTATGACACGGCAAAAAGAGAAGAAGAGCTGGAAAAATCCAATGCCGCTCTGCTCAGGCATACCATCGCAGAAGAGAAAAAGCGGCTGGAAGAAAAAGAAATTCTGGAGAAAACCTGGGAAAAAGAAACTCATACCAGAGATCTCATCCGCGAACTGGAACATCTTTTTAAAGGAAATGCTTTTATCGAATATGTCGCCCAGTCCAAACTGACTTATATTGCTTCCGAAGCTTCTTCGATTCTATTTGAGATATCGGGCGGGGCATATTGCCTGGAAATGAATGAGGCCACCGAATTTATCATCCGGGATAATAAAAACGGAGGCGTCAAACGGCCTTCGGACACGTTATCCGGCGGTGAAACCTTTATCACTTCCCTTTCCCTCGCCTTAGCCCTCTCCTCAAGCATCCAGTTGAACGGTGCTGCCCCCCTGGAGTTCTTCTTTCTGGATGAAGGGTTCGGCAGTCTGGATGATGACCTCCTCGACACCGTTATGACCAGTCTGGAGAGACTGCAAAACCGAAAGGGAAGCATCGGAATTATCAGTCATGTTGAGGCCATTCAGGCCAGGGTGCCGGTAAAGCTCATTGTCACCCCATCCGATATTCCTCAAAATGGAAGCACCATCCATCTGGAATACTCCTGATTCTTCCTCCCGACACAGTGCGATCCTTGCGGAGCGTTTTTTGGGAATCATAAAGCTCAGTGTTTTCGGAAATCGCTATCATGCAGTACGATCCTCACAGAGCATTTTTTTAGAACAGGAAAGAATCTTCCTGTTCTAAAAAAAGATGCCGTACCGTATAGAGCTCTTGCATCTATAACGGTACGGCAATTGTTATCTTTTTACAGTCCTTTATAATATTTTCCAATGGCATCTGCTCCAACCAGTGCAGCATATACTTTTTCCGGTGAAACATCCAGCGGCTCATTTCCTAAGGTATCATCCGGGGATGCTGCCAGTGTTGCCGCATTCATCAATGCACTCTTATCCACATTTTCAATTCCCAGATCTGCAAATGTCGTAGGAAGACCTACATCCATACAGAAAGTAACGACTTCATCGAGGAGATCCTGGTCTGCATTTTCAAGAACCAGCTGTGTCAAAGTACCAAAGGCAACTTTCTCTCCGTGATATAAATGATGGCATTCTTTAATACTGGTCAAACCATTATGGATGGCATGGGCACCAGCCAATCCGCCGCTCTCAAATCCCAGTCCTGAAAGAAGGGTACATGCCTCAACCACTTTCTCCAGTGCTGGGGTACAGATATCTGCTTCCGCTGCAAGCTTAGCTTTCACACCTTCTTCAATCAGCGTATCATAGCAGGCTTTTGCGAGAGTCATAGCAGCAATCGTAATCTTGCCACCCGCACAGCTTGTCGCATTACTATCCTTGCAGGCTTTTGCTTCAAAATAGGTTGCCAGGGCGTCACCCATTCCAGAAGCAAGCAGTCTTGCCGGTGATTTTGCAATCACGTCTGTATCCACTAAAACCAGGTTCGGATTTGCCGGAAGCCATAAATATTCTTCAAAAACTCCATCCTCTGTATAGACAACGGCCAAAGCAGAACATGGTGCATCGGATGCCGCAATCGTAGGACAAATAATGACTGGAGTACCCACATAATAAGCAACAGCCTTTGACGTATCAAAAATCTTTCCTCCGCCAACACCGATTACCATATCACATTCATATTTTTTCACAAGATCAATTAAACGGTTAATCTCTTTTTTGGAACACTCTCCCTGGAAAGCCTCAAAGACAAACTCGCATTCTGTATCTTTAAAACTATCTTCAATCATTGTGCCAAAACGTTTTTTTCCATTTTCACTGATTAAAATGAAAGGCTTTTTCCCCAATTTTTCTGCGTATTCTGCAAGCTTTGCTAATTCTCCTGCCCCCTGCACATATTTCGACGGACTAATAATAATGTTTGCCATAAAAAATACCATCCTTCCTTTATAAAGATAATTTGTTACAGAAGCCTGTCTGTGTGACCCCTTATTAATAGTATATCAAACAATCTCAAAAAAAGAAAGATGGCATTTGTTTTTTTTGTAAAAATCCAATCGTTTTTCAGGAAAATTTTATTGCATTTTGAGCAATTCCATCTTTTCCCAAAAACAATACCGGCAATTTTACCAAAAATATTCGTAATTGAATCGTGTTTTTTTACAGATGCTAATCTATAAAATAACAAAGTGAAGACGGAACCACTATGGGTTTATGAAATCACAGCCTTTTTATTTACAAAATCCTGCGAATGCTGGCTATTTTACGGTAGGTGACCCCTTTAGAAATTACGATGCCGTATTTTCTCCCTTTCGCATGCATAATGCGGTTGTTACCCAGATAGATCGCAACATGTCCATAATAGCAGATCAGGTCTCCCGGCTGTGCCTCTTTTAAACAGTGAACTTTGATACCTGCAGAACGCTGCTGTGCAGATGTCCTCGGGAGCTTGTAACCAAAATACTTATACACTCCCATGGTATATCCGGAACAGTCTGTCCCGTGACGGAGACTGGTTCCTCCCCACACGTATCGGTTTCCAAGAAACTTCTTCCCATATGCGATGATCTTTTTATAATCCGTTTTCTGGATTTTCAAATATTTTTTCATGCAATATCCAGTGCGGTTTCCGCATTTGACATAATACCATACGATGCCTTTTTTCAGGATCTCCACACTCTGTCCGCTTTTCATCTTTTTGATCACATGTTTGTCGTACCGGTCTCTGGCTTCACTGTGAAGATTGAGTGTTCCGGAAGTAACGGTTGCTCTTACTGTTTTTTTCTGTGCTGCCATACCGTTTACGGAAACCATTCCGGATAAGACAACCACTGTCATCAGACAGACTGCAAGTTTTTTCATTTGTTTCAAAAGACTGTTATTCATACATCCTCCCTTGACTGCTTCTTTTACTCATTAGTTAGCTTAATGCGGCGGTAACCAATGCCATTTTATATACTTCCTGTGCATTACATCCACGGCTCAGGTCATTGATCGGTGCGTTCAGTCCCTGAAGAACCGGTCCGATCGCTTCATATTCGCCGAGACGTGCTGCAATTTTATATCCGATATTTCCTGCACTGATCTCAGGGAAGATAAAGGTATTGGCCTGTCCTGCCACCTTGGATCCGGAACATTTTACTTTGGCAACTTCTGGTGAAACTGCCGCGTCAAACTGAAGCTCTCCGTCGATATCCAGGTCTGGTGCCAGTTCTTTTACTTTTTTGGTAGCATTTGCCATGAGTGTTACCATCTCTCCTTTTCCGGAACCATAGGTAGAGTAGGATAACATGGCAACCTTCGGGTCAATGCCAAAGACTTTTGCAGTTTTTGCGGTTTCGATCGCAATTTCTGCCAGCTCATCTTCATTCGGGGCAATATTGATGGCACAATCGCCCATCGCAAGTTTTTTATCACCTTTGACCATAATAAAGCAGGAACTTACGATCTTGTTGCCTGGTTTTGTTTTGATCAGCTGCAATGCCGGGCGAACGGTATCTGCGGTAGAATAGGTTGCACCACCTAAGAGACAGTCTGCTTTGCCCATTTTTACTAACATCGTTCCGAAATAGTTGGACTTTTTCAAAGCATCCCTAACCTGGTCTGCAGTCATCTTTCCTTTTCTTAAGGCAACCATCTCTTCGATCATCGGCTCGATCCCATCATAGGTTTCCGGATCGATGATCTCACATTTTTCAATATTAAAACCGGTTTCTTTTGCCGCTGCCTTTACTTCCTCTTCTTTTCCAAGAAGGATGACACTTAAGATTCCTGCTCCTGTCAGCTTATCTGCCGCTTCAAGAATACGTGCGTCGGTTCCTTCTGTAAAGACAATCGTCCGTGGATTTGCTTTTAATTGTTCTGTTAATTTTGTAAACATTTTGTACCTCCTGTTATGCTAATCCATTATTACATTTATTTTATGTTTCCCCCAGTTAAAACAAGTTCCTACAAATGAAGAGCTCTTTTAGCATACACGTTTTCTATTGTATCGGTTTGTGCAAAAGAATTCAAGGTATTTATGCCTTTTTATGCAATTTTTTTCCAACTTTTATCTGATATTCATATCTTGTGATCCCATTTTGGAGAACTCCCTGTATCCACTCTCCTTCACAGACAATCTCCCAGTCCGGATGCAGAGGATCTGTTTTCCGGCTCTGGCCGTAACCAGATTTGATCTTTCCCTCTTCAAAAACCGCATCACAAAGCAGCTTTGCATCGTTTTGATATACTTTATACCGGTCTTTATCCCATTCAAAAGCCCTCACCCCCGTTTTGTAACGGTTGCGGTATCCCGGTCGGAACTTTTTGCCTGTCAGTTCGTGGAACAGGCTTAAAGCCTCCACGGAATACAGGGAATTGTGGCGGAGTCCACCCTCTTTTAACTGACGGAAATACATCGGATAAAATGGCATCATATATTCGAAAAAGACAGGTTTCATCTTTTCCGGATCTTCCGTCTTTCCAATGATTTTCCCTTCTTCTTTAGAAAAAACAAGGCAGGAGAAGAAGTCTCCGGCCAGCTTTCCGGATGGTTTCGAAAGTGTCTGGAGCACCTCTTCGTAGTTTTCATAAAGATCCTGTGAAATCTCCCCAAACAGACTTAACTCACTCCATCGGTCAGTGCCATAAAGCGAAAACATCATCTGTACTCCCCGATTCATATATTGGTACATCTCTTCTTTTATGGCCTCTTCCGGACTTTTTTGCGGTTTTGCCGCCACCCCCTGATGATCCGCGCTCTTTAGAAGCGTTCTTTTTTCTTCCGGATGGGCAGATTGGCTATCTTTTTGCAATGCTGGTTCCTTCTCATGGCTTTCGATCTTTGGAACCTCTTTTTCTTTTTTGTGTTTTTTAAATAAAAGACTAATGAATCCCTTCATCTTTCACTTCTCCTTCTCTATGTATTCTTTCCACACGGATCCCATTACCATCCTGCAGTCAACTACCCACCACCTAAAGGTAGTGGGCTTGTAACTGCCCAGTCGTGGTAA
>CAVFXN010000026.1:0-5347 GCA_963626755.1 Bacteroidaceae bacterium | reverse complement strand
AGATTGATTATATCTTATTAGCCACTGCTGTTACAACTATAGTTTATCACAACACTGTTAAGTTTCAGTGTCCGTATTTATTTTGTCTAATAGAAGAGTCCCCACCAGGGGTCAGTACTGAGGAAAATAAAAAAAGATTGCGATTGGCAAAATATTTACAAGGCTATGGAACCCGGGTGCAGAAATCCGCATTTGAAATGATGATCAGCAAAACAAAATATAATAAGTTGCTAAAGGAATTGCCAGCCTTTGTATCTGAGGAAGACAGTATCCGGCTGTATAAAATTATGGGAAAAGGGCAGATGAAAGCATGGGGACTGGAAAATCTCGAGGATGAAGTAGAAGAGATTGTGATTATCTGATCATTTCCATCAGGTCTGGAGTGGGTGGCATTGATCGAAAGTTGCTGTGAATGCACGGAGTCCGGACGATTCTTCTGGCAGTGATGGAGCCGGAGGAATCGCCCGGCAGAGATCAGCGGGACAGCACTTCGATGATGCCCTTTCCGTAGAGAGGGAGATCCGGAGGACGCCGTCCGGAGACAAGGTTTTTATCGATGACACATGGTTCATCCACCCATTCGGCTCCGGCATGCATCATATCATCTTTGATTCCCGGGGTACTGGTGACCTTTCTTCCCTTTAAGATATCGGCAGAAGCGAGAACCCAGCCGGCATGGCAGATTTCAGCAATCAGCTTATCCTGTTCGTTCATCTGGCGAACGAGCTGTAACACTTCCGGGAATCTGCGCAGCTTATCCGGTGCCCAGCCACCCGGCACAAGGATTCCGTCATAATCATCGGCGGATACGTCCTTAAAAGAAAGTTCCACTTCACATGGAACACCGTATTTTCCATGATAAAGTCCTGGTTTCTCGGCGGCAAAGTCCACCTGGCAGCCTTCTTCCCGGAGGCGGAGTACCGGATACCAGACTTCCAGATCTTCAAAATCTTCACTGATCAATGCAAGAATTTTTTTCTCCATACTCTTCTTTCCTATCCGAACCACTTTCAATGGATTCTGGTTCGATAGTTTTTCCTTTCTTTGAATTTTCCACTGGGTTTGTGTGGATTTACAGCAGGTTTCTATCACTATTTTACACTATGACAGATTGCTGTGGCAAGAATTTTTGTGGAAAAATACTGAAATTGCGATGTGATTGTGACTGTTCACAGGCTGTAAGGAATGCAGTGATGATCTGCCTGTGGCTGTTCACAGGCTGTAAGGAGTGCAGTGATGATCTGCCTGCGGCTGCTCACAGGCAGTACATACGACAACGCCGGCTTGCTATTTTTCAGGGCAGATGCTACAATCAATAGACAAAAAGAGCAGTGAACGGGTTTGAGACCTTGACTGAAAATCATTGCGGCACAAGTTCCATCTGAACTAAGGCTCAGGTAGAGAGGTTCACAAACGTGAGGGAGATGTTATGAAAGTGGGAGAAAAAAGAAGAGATGAGGCGCAGGGCTGTGCAGAATATATTGATGCCTTTATCCAATGTGACAATTTAAATTTGGAACAGATCGCACAGAGCGGACAGTGTTTTCGCTGGAAAGAGATAGAGAGTGGGAGATATTTTGTCATTTCTGCGGACAAAGCAGCCTGCTTTGTGCAGGAGACAACAGGAATCCGCCTGATCTGCCGTGCGGAGGAGGAATCCTATTTCCGGGATTATCTGGATCTGGATACGGATTACCAGAAGATAATAGAGCAGATTGATCCGGAGGATTCTTTTTTATGTGAGGCGGCGAAAAAGGGAAAGGGCATTCGGATTCTCCGCCAGGATCTGTGGGAGACCCTCATCAGCTTTCTCATAAGTCAGCGAAATAACATCCCGCGCATTGTCAAAAGTATAGACTTGCTTTGCAAAAAGTTTGGGGATCCGCTCGATTTTACTTATGGAGAATATGGAAAGAAACAGTTGACCGGATATTCCTTCCCCTCCCCGGAACAAATCGCGTCGGCAGATCTTTCGGAGTGTAAATTCGGATATCGGGAAAAATATATAAAAAAAGCGGCAAAGGATGTGCTGTCCGGTGCCATCTGCCTCGAAGACCTTAAAGAAAACGGAACGAAAGAACAATGGAAGGAACTAAGTGGGGTGGGGGATAAGGTTGCCTCCTGTATCCAGCTGTTTGGACAGCATCAGCTTTCCGTCTTTCCGGTAGATACCTGGATTGGAAAGGTGGAAGAACAGTATTATGGAGGACATTTTCCGGTAGAAGCCTATGCGGATTGTGCCGGAGTCATGCAGCAATATCTTTTTTATGGCGTTCGGGAAGAGGCCGGAAAAAATAATATTTTGAAAAAAAGTTCCGCTCCTAAGGTTTGCCCTGAAAAGAAGGATGGTGAAAAAGGGGAAAACGTCCTGGAAGGGCAGACGCTGTACATCTCTGATTTAGACGGAACCCTTTTAAATGAAGAGGCACTTCTTCCAGCGGAGGCGGCCGAAAGACTGAATGCTCTCATAGAAAAAGGTCTGCATTTGACAGTTGCCACCGCGAGAACCTATGCGACGGCAATCCCGATTGTAAAAGAATTATCCCTTACGGTTCCGATGATTCTGATGAATGGCGTGATGCTCTATGACCCGGTGGAACGCTGCTGCCTGGATGCGGAAATTATAGAAAAAGATTCAGTAGATTATATTTTAAAAGGAAGAAAACAGTTTGGAATCACCGGTTTTGTCAACGGGCTTTCCCCGGGAAGCGGAGAAGGAAACCGGGGCAGACAGATGAATACCTTCTATGAAGCACTGGCTACGCCGCAGATGAGGCGGTTTTGTGAAGAGCGAAAACAGAAATATGATAAGCCGTTTTCGAAAACCGAATCCTTAGAAGAGATTGCCGGAGAGGATATCATCTATTTTTCCTTTTGTTATAAGGAAGAAACTCTGCGGCCTTTTTATGAATATCTGAAAAAAGATGCTTCTTTGCATCTGAATTTTTATGAGGATGTCTATGGAGATCAGCTATGGTATTTGGAAATCTCCCATGTCAATGCCTCGAAATACCATGGGGTAGAGAAGCTGCGTACCCTGCTAAAGCCGGAAAAAATCGTTGGATTCGGAGATAATATGAATGATATCCCCATGTTTGAAGCCTGCGACCGTTCCTGTGCGGTAGGAAATGCCAGGGAGCCTGTGCAAAAAGCAGCCACAAGGGTGATCGATACCAATAAAAACCTGGGGGTTGTCCAATTTTTAGAAGAAGACTTTGCGAAAAAAGAATCAATGACAAAAAATAAGGTGCTGTGAAAACGGATTTTCACAGCACCTGTTTTGATATGCGCACCCGTGCGAAGAGGAAACATGCCGCAAGCGGCCACATCAGGTGCGAAATCCTGCAAGCAGAAAGAATGTCGCATGGCGACCTGCCACAGACTAAGAATCCTGCAAGCAGAAAGAGTGTCGCATGGCAACCTGCCACAGCCTGAGAATCCTGCAAGCAGGATTCTTGCTTATTTTACTGTAATTTTTTTCAGATTGCTGAACGAACTGTAGACTTTTGTTTTTCCAAGCTGTTTGTAAGAGCGGACTTTTACATAATATGTCTTTTTAGATTTTAAATTTTTGATTGTCTTACTGATTGTCTTATTGTTCTTGATTACAACCTTCTTTGCACCCTTGAAAGATTTTTTCAGGCAGTAGGAAATTTCGTATCCGGAAGCTTTGGTGTTCTTTTTCCAGGAAATCTTCATCTGTTTCTTTCCGGCAGCTTTGAGGGAGACCGTCTGTTTTGCCAACTTGTATGGGGAAACCGTGATCGTTACCTTTTTTGTGGCAGCAGCGTAGGTATCATTGGCGGCTGCAGAAATGGTGATGACAGCGGTTCCGCTTCCTGTAATATTCACTTTTCCGTTTTTATCTACAGACGCTACTTTTGTGTTGGAAGACGCATAGCTTAATGCGGTTTTTGCTTTTGCTCCAAGTGAGAAGGAAGCGTCTCCGACTGTTTTGCGGATGGTGGAAGCTGGAACAGAAATTGTCTGTGAAATCAAAGGTTTTGCAGAAACATGGAAGGTATGTGTGGTGGTCACTTCTCCGCTTCTGCCGCTGGTAGTAACATCTACGGTAGCGGTTCCGGCACCGGTCATGGTGACAACTCCGGCATTGTCACCTTCTGTTTCTACTTTGACAACATTTTCGTCCGAAGACTTGTAGGAGCTGGCAGAAGGAGTAAGGCAGAAGGAATCCCCAACCTGTGTGCTGTATTCCGTGACAGCTGTCTTCACAGGGATTGCCAGGTCTGTCTTGATCACATACGTTCCTTTTTCTGTATAATAAGTAATCTGATTAATGGTCTGTCCTATCATTTTCTTATAATGCGCAGAGCTGGTAGGACAATTATGGACGGATGTAGTAAATCCGGTACACCAGGACAGCTCACTGACACGCCAGATATTTTCCATGTGGCGAAGGCCATAGCTGTCGCCTTCCTTTGTGCTGATGATGACACCGTACACTTTATCGGAGGTGTTCACATAATCGGTGATGCCCTCGACACTGATCTGATAATCCCCGTAACTGCTTTGGGTGGTCAGGGAAACAGAGGAATCTTCAATCGTTGCTTTTCTTCCGGTAACTTTCCCAAAAGAAACCGTGTCGTTCTCCACCGTCAGTTCTTTGTAAGTGGATGGCTTGCTGCTTAACACATAATAAGAATAGCTTGGATTCTCAAAAAGTGCCTCGGAACCATTGTAGGTAGTGGTACTGGTCTTTCCTCTGTTGGTTACGGTAATGGATACGGAGCTTTCGTCAGTTACCACCTTGGCATCCGGATATTTTGCAGTGACAGCCGCAAGATCACTTTCGGATACTTTTACCGGGAAAGTCACGCCGGTAATATCGGTTCCATTCGGGTCTACATGATAAGAGCCGGCCGCTAACGTACCGGTACGGGTTTTGTTTAAGGTAGCGGAAGTAAAAGCGTCTACTGCGACATCATTGTTCACATCTGCTTTATAAAACTCGCTGTAAGGAATGTTCATCAGAACATATCCGGAATAAGATGATGACTCCGCTGCAAAAGCAGAAGCCGGAATCAGGGTGAGTGCCATGGCAAGGCTTACGATGCCTGCCGTAAATTTTTTCAGTCTCATAATTCCTCCTTTTCTTTTGGGCAAAATCAGAGATGCTGGAAAATCCCGAGATCACTTGCCACATGTAAAATAATTGACATGAAATGTAATTCATGATTAGATATTACTATTTTAAGTTAGAAGTGTCAAATAAAATATTCAATACTGAAAAAACTTATCGTTTTCAGAAAATTAACAGGAATAATCAGAAAAATAAAGAAGAAATCAGAAAAACATACCTTCAATTTTCAAAAAGAAAAAATATAGT
>CAVFXN010000025.1:0-29496 GCA_963626755.1 Bacteroidaceae bacterium | reverse complement strand
GCGAAAGTCTCGTAAAGAAGCCGCGGTCAACTTTGGTTGCCCGTCGGTGTATCACACTGTTTTTTTAGCTTTTGACAAGAATGCGATAATCTGTCTTGACAAAGCTTCTGAATTATGAAAAGATATTTGTAATGAATCCAAATGAGGGAGGGTATGAAATGAGGAGAATGTTGTTGATTGGCAGAAGTGAAAGTGGCAAAACGACATTAAAACAGGTGCTCCGGGGGGAGAGAATCACCTACAAAAAGACGCAGTATGTCAGTCAGTATGACTGTATCATTGACATGCCGGGAGAGTATGCAGAGAATCTGGATCTGGCGCACACCATTGATCTTTATGCGGCAGAAGCGGATGTCGTGGGCATTGTTTTGAGTGCGACAGAACCATATTCTTTATATCCGCCCAATATCACTCCTTTAGGTAACCGGGATGAGGTAGGGATCGTGACGAAGATCGATCACTGGGCGGCAAATCCGGAACAGGCAGCACAGTGGCTGCGACTGACCGGTTGTAAAAGAATTTTTTTCACCAGTGCGTATACCGGGGAAGGGATTGAAGAAATTTTTGAATTTTTGAGGGAAGAGCATGAAAAATGTCCGGTAAAAAAGGTGATGGATGAGCTTCACAAAGAGACGTTTGCCAGGACATCCCAGCTTTGCCATTATCACCTTCAATAAAATATAAAACAGGTCATGATTTTCACTGGAAAAGTCCCAGTATTTGCAAAGAATATTATAATAGGAGAAGACACTGGATTTGTTATAATAGAAATATAGTGAATCGAATGTCATAATAAATACATTGGAGGAAAAGATGAGGAAAAGAATCGATACCCATGTTGTGATGGAGAAGATTGTCCCACGAATTACAAAAGAATACCGGAAGCTTTATCCGATTCCGGAGAATCATCAGAGCCTGGCCATTTTTTCAGCCGATTGTGAGGATGTCATGTGGCTGGCAGTCGATGACGCGACCAAGAAAGCAAAGATTAAGGTAATCCAGATCGAAACGGTCTATGGCGGGGTGGCACATTCCCGGAGTACTTTCGGAGGCGAGATCACTGCGATCATTTCCGGGGAAACCGTTTCTGACGTGAAAAGCGGGTTGCGCTATGCCAGGGAGTATATCGAAACGAAGTCCGGAAACTATCACCTGAATGAGGAAGGTACTCTGGGTTATTATGTAGACTGTGTTCCGCATATTGGAAAATATTATCAGGAGACCCTGGGGCTTGCAGAGGGGACCTCTATCGCCTACCTGGTTTCCGCTCCGATCGAAAGTACCTATGGGCTTGACCGGGCCTTAAAAGCAGGAGATGTAAAGATTGCAGAGCTGTTTGAAACGCCTTCCCGGGTCAATACCGGCGGTGCGATCCTGTACGGAACGGAGTCTGCCTGCCGTGCAGCGTTAGAGTCCTTTATTGAAGCGGTAGAGTACTGCGCGTTCCATCCGATGGAAATTGAATGAAAACAGGGATAAAAAAAGATAAAAATAGAAACAGAGAAACATCAGCTGCGGTACCGAGTGAACTGTACGAATAAAGATAAAAGGGATGAATTTATGAAGATTGTAAAAGTAAAAACCCATATGCTCAGCCAGAAGATCATTGCCAATGTAACAGAAGAATTTGCCAGGGTATATCATTTACCAGAAGGTCATAAAAGCGTAGCTTTTTTTTCGACGGATAATGATGATGTCGGCTATCTGGCGGTCGATGACGCGACGAAAAAAGCAAATATCAAGTTGATCCATGCAGGAACCTATTATGGAGGATCAATCTGTTCCTGGAGTAAATACGGAGGAAGTGTATTCATACTTTTTTCCGGGCCAAAGGTGGAAGATGTAAGAAGCGGTCTTCGTTATGTGAAAGACTTTATTGATAATCAATCTGCCCTCTGCAATTTCGACGGGGATCCGGGAACGACATTTTACGCGCAGACCATCCCGAGAGTCGGGAAATATTTTCAGGAATGGTGCGAGATCAGACCGGAGGAATCCTATGCCTATCTGGTAGGAGGTCCGATTGAGACAAACTATGCACTGGACAAGGCCCTCAAGGCCGGGGATACCCGAATTGTCAGATACTGGTATCCACCGTCACATGCCAACTCCAGTGGAGCCGTTGTGGCCGGGACAGAGTCTGCCTGCCGCGCGGCAACCCGGGCATTTATTGAGGCACTGGAATACGCCACAAAGAATCCGATGGAGATGTGAGGCTCACGTGGCTGTTCCCTCCATTTCCAGTAAGGGTTGCCACTAATTTGTCACGATGAAAATAAAATTTTCTGGACTTTTTTTTCTGATTATGATAGACTTACTAAGAGTTTTTCTTAGAAAATTAGGAAATTGTAAAAAGCGATGACAAAGAGAAGTAGCGGAAATTATCGTTTCCAGTGAGTGGGTGGCAGTGAGAATCCCGTAAAGTGAATTTTCGTGAATAACACTTTATCAGCTGTAATCTGAACGCAGAGCAGATCTGTCAGTAGGTGCGCCGCAAGGCTGTGCGTTATTCAGCAGAGAGTTTTTGAGTGGCTGATTTTTCAGTAATTCAGGTGGTACCGCGGATCATTCGTCCTGAACTTTTTGTTCAGGACTTTTTTATGTAACAGGAATTTCCATTCCTGTTACATAAAAAACGCTCCGCGGGGATGCACACTTCGCGAAATGGAAATTTATGCTTTGCATATCGCTCAGGCGCAAAAGTGTGTGACAAGCACACACTTTATTCCATAACAGGAATTTCTATTTCTGTTACATAAAAAACGCTCCGCGGGGATGCACACTTCGCGAAATGGAAATTTATGCTTTGCATATCGCTCAGGCGCAAAAGTGTGTGACAAGCACACACTTTATTCCATAACAGGAATTTCTATTTCTGTTACATAAAAAACGCTCCGCGAGGATGCGCACTTCTCTATTTATATCTATCTATATATACAAAAATTTGCTCAGGAGAGGAGAAATAAATAATCAATGAACATATCGAATATTTACAGAGATCGAACTTTGAACATGCTCAGTGAAGCAGATGTGGGACAGACCGTCCGTGTGGCAGGCTGGGTAGAAAATATCCGGGATCATGGCGGGGTATCTTTTATTGATTTAAGAGATATGTACGGAGTACTCCAGGTAGTCATGAGGGACACCTCGTTGTTGAACGGGATCAACAAGGAGGACTGTATTTCTTTAGAAGGTGTGATGGAACACCGGGATGAAGAGACCTACAATCCGAAGATTCCAACAGGAACGATTGAGTTGGAAGCACATAAAGTGGACATTTTGGGAAAAGTGTACCGACAGCTTCCTTTTGAGGTGATGACTTCCAAAGAAAATCATGAGAATGTCCGTTTAAAATACCGCTATCTTGACCTTAGAAATAAAAAGGTCAAAGATAATATGATTTTCCGCTCGAAAGTGATCAGCTTTTTGAGGGAAAAGATGACTGAGATGGGATTTTTAGAGATACAGACCCCGATTCTGTGCGCTTCCTCCCCGGAAGGAGCCAGGGATTATATCGTGCCATCCAGAAAATATAAAGGGAAATTTTATGCCCTGCCACAGGCACCTCAGCAGTATAAGCAGCTTCTGATGGTTTCCGGATTTGATAAATATTTTCAGATTGCCCCATGTTTCCGCGATGAAGATGCGAGGGCAGACCGTTCTCCGGGAGAATTTTATCAGCTGGACTTTGAAATGAGTTTTGCTACCCAGGAAGATGTATTTCGGGTAGGGGAAGAAGTCCTTACCGAAACGTTTGAAAAGTTTGCGCCGGAAGGCAGTGTGGTAACGGAAGCACCATATCCGATTATCAGTTATAAACAGGCAATGTTAGAATTTGGAACGGATAAGCCGGATTTGAGAAACCCTCTGCGCATTGTGGATGTGACAGACTTTTTCCAGAGATGTACCTTTAAGCCGTTCCACGGACAGACTGTCCGCGCGATCAAAGTATCGGAGAAGATGTCGAAAGGATTCCATGAGAAGCTCCTCAAGTTTGCGACATCCATCGGAATGGGAGGCCTCGGCTATCTGGAAGTAAAAGAAGATGGCAGCTACAAGGGACCAATCGATAAATTTATTCCGGAAGATATGAAGACGGAGATCCGTGAAATCGCAGGACTGGAAGCAGGAGATACCATCTTCTTTATCGCTGATAAGGAAAAACAGGCTTCGCTTTATGCGGGGCAGCTCCGGGATGAATTAGGAAAACGCCTTGACCTGCTGGAAAAAAATGCCTATCGTTTTTGTTTTATTAATGATTTTCCGATGTATGAATATGATGAAGAACAAAAGAAGATTATTTTTACCCACAATCCATTTTCTATGCCGCAGGGAGGCCTGGATGCACTCATGAACAAGAACCCGCTGGAACTCCTTGCCTACCAGTATGATATCGTCTGCAATGGTGTGGAACTTTCTTCCGGTGCGGTCAGGAACCATAACCTGGATATCATGGTTAAGGCATTTGAGATTGCCGGGTATAGCGAAGAAGATCTGAAAGAAAAATTTGGAGCCCTCTATAATGCATTCCAATATGGGGCACCGCCTCATGCAGGAATGGCACCGGGGATCGACCGTATGATCATGCTCCTTCGCAACGAAGACAATATCCGTGAGATCATCCCGTTCCCGATGAACGGAAATGCGCAGGATGTAATGTGCGGGGCACCAAATGAAGTCTCCGAACAGCAGCTTCGCGAAGTACATATCAAGATCAGGAAATAGGATGGCCGAGTGCCAGTTTAATAAAACCTCATTAGTTTTTTATAAAAAAATAACAGGAAAGGAAAGAAGAGTATTACTTATGGTGGTATTCTTCTTTTCTTTTACACAAAAACAGTTTCATATGAATGAGATTTAAGATTTCGAACAAAAAATAAAAACAAAATCATAAAGAAAGAAAATGCTTGAAATTATGATGGTGCACGCAAATAATTATGTTTTATGAGAAAAAATAATAAAAAAGCAAGAAAAACCATCATTTTATTTGTTTATAACAATAAAAAACATTTACAAACGAAAGTATTTTTTAGATAATAATAATTAAAAAATACAAAGAAAAATAAGTAATAGGAGGCATTTATGGAACGTTTAATTTATCTTGCACCGATTCTTGGGATCTGTGCACTGCTGTTCGCGTTTTATCTGGCAAAGAAAGTATCATCCCAGAATGATGGAACAGACAGAATGAAAGAAATCGCTGCATTTATTCATGAAGGGGCACGTGCCTTTCTGACAGCAGAATATAAAATTCTTGTAATTTTTGTAGCAGTACTGTTTCTCTTAATAGGAATCGGGATCGGCAACTGGGTTACTGCCGTATGTTTCCTTGTCGGGGCACTGTTCTCTACCGCTGCCGGATATATCGGTATGAATGTTGCGACGAAGGCAAATGTCAGAACTGCTGCGGCAGCGAAGGATAGCGGCATGAATAAGGCATTATCTGTCGCATTTTCCGGCGGGGCAGTTATGGGAATGTGTGTTGTGGGATTTGGTCTCTTTGGAGCAGGTATGGTTTATATTCTCACGGGTGATCCGGATGTTCTTTCCGGTTTTTCTTTAGGTGCTTCTTCTATTGCACTGTTTGCCCGTGTCGGTGGGGGAATCTATACAAAGGCAGCCGATGTCGGTGCCGATCTGGTAGGAAAAGTAGAAGCCGGTATTCCGGAAGATGACCCCCGTAACCCGGCGGTTATCGCAGATAATGTAGGAGATAACGTAGGGGATGTTGCCGGTATGGGTGCGGATTTATTTGAATCGTATGTCGGCGCATTGGTATCTGCGGTAACGCTTGGCGTGGCAGTGGTCGGAGCCAACGGCGCGGTTTTCCCGCTGGTCATTGCGGCAGTTGGTGTTCTCGCTTCGATTATCGGATCTTTCTTCGTAAAAGGGGATGAGAAGTCCAGTCCGCATAAAGCATTGAAATACGGAAGTTATTCTTCCGCCGTACTGGTTGTGATTGGTTCTTTTATTTTCAGTAAAGTATTTTTCGATAACTTTGATTATGCGATCTCCATCACATTTGGACTGGTAGTCGGTTTGATCATTGGTTTCATTACGGAAGTGTATACATCAGGAGATTATAAATATGTAAAGAAGATCGCACAGCAGTCGGAAACGGGTCCTGCGACAACTGTAATCAGTGGTATTGCAGTAGGAATGCAGTCTACCGCCATCCCGATCATCATGATTGCGATCGGTATTATCGGGGCATATTATTTCGGTGATTTATATGGAATCGCCCTGGCGGCAGTCGGTATGCTCTCCACAACAGGAATTACCGTTGCGGTAGATGCCTACGGACCAGTGGCTGACAATGCCGGTGGAATCGCGGAGATGGCAGGCCTTCCTCCAAAAGTTCGGAAGATTACCGATAAGTTAGATGCCGTTGGAAATACAACCGCAGCGATGGGAAAAGGTTTTGCGATCGGTTCTGCAGCTCTGACTGCGCTGGCCTTGTTTGTATCTTACGCACAGGCAGTTGAGTTGTTTAAAGATGGGATTAACCTGCTGGACTATAAAGTAATTGTCGGTTTGTTTATCGGTGGAATGCTGCCATTCCTTTTCTCGGCATTTACCATGGATTCGGTATCCAAAGCAGCTTATAAAATGATTGAGGAAGTAAGAAGACAGTTCCGGACGATCCCGGGCATCCTGGAAGGAACAGGAAAACCGGATTACACCTCCTGCGTTGCCATTTCCACTCAGGCAGCCTTAAGGGAGATGCTTGTGCCGGGCATCATGGCAGTGGCAGCTCCGATCCTGATCGGTGTGGTACTGGGACCGGAAGGCCTGGGCGGTTTGCTGGCAGGTTCTCTGGTAACGGGTGTTATGCTTGCCATTTTCATGTCAAACTCCGGTGGAGCATGGGATAATGCCAAGAAATATATCGAAGATGGAAATCACGGGGGAAAGGGAAGCGAGTCCCATCATGCGGCAGTCGTTGGAGATACCGTTGGGGATCCGTTCAAAGATACTTCCGGCCCGTCTTTAAATATCCTGATTAAACTGATGACCGTAGTTTCCCTCGTTTTTGCTCCTTTATTCTTAAAGGTCGGCGGATTATTATGACGAGATATCCGATTAGCATATTTTGCTATGCGATAAGTAGTATCTGTGTTAAGATATGGACAGGAGATAATGAAAGGGAGGAGTAAGAACTTATGGAACATGAAAAAGAGTTTGATATAATAATAGAAAAAGCTAGGGCGATCAAGAAACCAATCCGCGTGGCAATCGCAGGAGCGGATGTGGAGAATATCCTGCAGGGTGCTTTTGACGCGGCAGAAGAAGGTTTTGTAGAGCCAATTTTAATCGGGAACCTGAAAAAGATTAAGGATATGCTGGAAAGACTCGGATTGTCGGAACGTTCTTACGATTTACAGCCGGTATCGGATGATGTGAATGTCGTACAGTACGCAATCGAGATGATCCTTGCAGGAAAAGCCGATGTCTTAATGCGTGGAAACACACAGACAAGGGATTTCCTGATGCCGGTACTGAACAAAGGCAATCATCTGGTGGACGAGACTGGTCTCATGACCCATGTGGTTATGGTAAAAATACCGGAATACGATAAGATTCTCTCCATTTCGGATGTGACGATTCTTGTAGAGCCTTCGGTAGAGCAGAGAAAGATTGTCATTCAAAACATGGTCAGGGCATTGAATGTTTTCGGAGTAGAAGAACCAAATATTGCACTGCTTTCCTTGGTGGAAAAACCGAGTTTCCACATGAGGGATACGGTGGAGGCGCAGACATTGGTCAGGGTACAGGAGGAAGAGCCTTTTGCCAAATGTAACTTGGTTGGCCCTATTCCATATGATTTGATTGTCAGCAAGGAAGCAGCTCGGTTAAAAAATTATGACTGTCCGTTCTGTGGTGAATTTGACGGTATTGTGGTACCGAACCTGATGACAGGGAATCTTCTGATTAAGGTTCTTCAGATGAATGCTCGAGCAAACAGCTGTGGTATCATCGTCGGAGCGAAGGTTCCGATTGCCATTACCTCAAGA
Organism: Bacteroidaceae bacterium; assembly: GCA_963626755.1. Taxonomy (GTDB): domain Bacteria; phylum Bacillota; class Clostridia; order Lachnospirales; family Lachnospiraceae; genus Anaerobutyricum. The sequence continues at coordinate 21,481 of CAVFXN010000025.1, read as the reverse complement.
AGTGATTCCAAGGAACAGGCATATCTGTCGCTTGCTGCCTGTGCAAATCTGGCACAGACAGAGAAATATAAAAGACGTTAAGCATCTGTCGTCCTGTATCCGCTCTTGTCGTGGGAAAAGACAGGCAGGCAGATTACTGTCAGGCAAATAGATGAAAAAGCTGCCATGTTTTGATATTATGATATTTTTATGATATTATATAGCATGGCAGCTCTTTTTCTGTCATGGGAACTCCGATTGGAATTTCGTAAATATTCTTTGTTGTTTAAAAATTCAAATAGATCAGAGAGGAAGATATCATGAGAAAAATTATGTTTATCGGGAGGAGCGAGGCAGGCAAGACAACTTTGTCTCAGGCGATGAAAGGAAAGACGATCACTTATCATAAAACACAGTATGTGAATCATTTTGATGTGATTATCGATACACCCGGTGAATATCTCCAGTCGAAGAATCTGATTTCAGCACTGGCAGTTTTTACTGCGGAAGCAGATGTCATTGGCCTTTTGATGGACGCAACGGAACCATTCTCTCTGTATTCCCCTAATCTGACACCGGTCTGTAACCGGGAGGTAGTCGGGATTGTGACAAAGATTGATCATTGGGCTGCGCAGCCCAATCAGGCGGCCGCATGGCTGGAGCTGGCAGGATGTAAAAAAATTTTTTATACCAGTGCTTATACCGGAGAAGGGATTGCAGACATTCTTTCCTATTTAAAAGAGGAAAGGGATGTGCTTCCCTGGGAGGAAGCCAAAGCGCGATATGACACGCTGGGCTTCGGGGAAGGAGAAGAGGAAAAAGACCAGCTCAGGTTTCACAATATATGAAAGAAAAAACAGTGGATTATTTACCATGATTGTTTTATAATGTATCTTAGCTATTATTAAAAAGAACGATACGGGAGGCTTTACTATGAGAGGTTATGAAGCGGCACAGATTTTAAAAGAAAAAGGCATCACATTAGAAGATGTGGAAGCAGAGATTGCTTACCGCAAAGAGACGAATGCATTTAGTAATAATCCACAGAATGAAGCATTTATGGATATGACATTAAATGAAATCGTAAGAATTAAAGAGATGTGGAATATTTAATGTGGAATATTTGATCAGAGAGAAAGAGGGACTCTTTCTGAACAGTAAAAATGATGCACGATAAGAAAAGAGCTGTCCAGTAAGCTGTGACGGCTTTTTTCTGTGAAAACAGGGAGGACAAAGATGAAAATGGGTTCGTACATTTATAAAAAAATTGCAAGAGATGCTTTGCGGGGACGATGGATGGTGGCTGTCGCCGTTACCCTGATCGCTGGCTGGCTCGGTGTATTTTCTTCTTCCTTTTTATTTCTGGTAAAATACAGTATCACGGCAGTAGCGGCAATGCAATTTTTGGAATTTCTTCCAGGCTGCTATCCCGTTTTACTTTTTGGGGCAATCCTTATCGCTTTGGTCCATTTTTTTATTGGAGGGATTATTCAACTGGGATATATTGATTTTAATCTTTCCCTTCTTGACAGAAGAAAAAACGGGCTTTCCCTCTTATTTGGATATGCCTCTTCCTGGTGGCGGATGGTCTGTACCAAAATCCTGATGTTTTTCACACTGTTGGTTTGTTCCCTTTTATTCCTGGTTCCCGGGGTGGTTGCTTCTTATGCCTATGCCATGGTTCCGTATATACTGGAAGAACGGCAGGACTATAGCGTACAAAAGGCTTTTTATGCGTCACGCCGTATCATGAAAGGCCATAAATGGGAACTGTTTTGCCTGCGGTTTAGTTTTCTTGGATGGTATCTGCTTGGCATTTTGACATTGGGGATTGGTTTTATTTTGATCATTCCATATCAAAGTGCGGCAGAAGCGGCTTTTTATAATGAAATTTCCGGAAGGGCCGATCTGTATTATGGCAGAAAAAGAAACATAGCGAAATCCGAAGAGAACGCTATGCTTTCTGGTGAATTATAAAGAAAAATATTTCTTTTTGATCAGATCTACTGGCATCGCTTTCCCTGTCCACAGTTCAAAAGAGGCAGCACCCTGGTAAAGAAGCATATACATGCCGTTAAAGGTCGGGCATCCCACCTGTTTTGCCATCCTCAGCAGCTTTGTCTCGGCAGGATGGTAGATGATATCCGAAACGACCAGATCCGGGCGGAGAAACGAGGGATCTTTGATCGGGCAGGCATCGGTATTCGGTGCCATGCCAACTCCCGTGGCATTGGTCAGAATATCACTGCTCTCAATCGAACGTTTTAATGCCGCGTCATCGTACAGATCCTGAATCGTCACCTTGCACTGGGTATGTGGCTCCAGTTTTTGAATGATTCCTTCCATACGTTGAAAAGAAGGACTCTTTCGGTTAAACACACGGATTTCTTTCATGCCGTCTAAGGCAGCCTGGACAATAATTGCCGTAGCAGCACCCCCGGCACCGAGGATCGTCATGGTTTTTCCGATCAAAGGGAATCCTGCTTCCTGTGCGGAACGCATATATCCGATGCCATCGGTGGTATATCCCTTTAATACACCATTTTCATTCACAATCGTATTCACCGCACCGCTGATTTGGGAAGCGGGGGAGAGGGTGTCTGCCAGCTCACACATGAGATTTTTGTCGGGCATGGTGAGGTTCCAGCCACGTGCTCCCATATGTCGAAGTCCTTCCACAACGGTTTTCAGTTCTTCTGTCCCCACATCAAAACAAAGATAGCGATAATCCAGCCCCAGCTGCCGAAAACTTTCATTATGCATCAGGGGGGAAATGCTGTGGGATACGGGCCTTCCCAGCAGGCCGGTAAGCTTGGTTGTTCCTGTAATTTCTTTTTCTATTTCCATTTTGACACTCCTCATATCATCAGTTTATTTTCCAATTCCCTATCATTTTACGCACTGAGATATCAAATGTCAATCAAAAGGGAAAATAGGAAAGAGGAGAACAAAAAACTTCCTTGCATGGAGGGAAGTATTTTGTTAGAATATGAGAAGCTTAGAAAGAAATTGCAAAGGGAGAAAAAAAGATGGAAATTTTGGGAAAGGTACTGTCAGATCAAACAGAAGCGATTTATAAGAGTATTACTGAGAAGCTGATCTATCCGGTAAAAATTTTGAAGCAGGATCCGGAAAGTGAAGAAGATTGCAGCCGTCCGGTAGCGATGGACACCGGAAATAAAGAATTCATTGTCAAGGTAGACAGCGGATTGGAAGACTACCTTTTTGAAAATGCATTGATCCGGGATATCATTTACTGTCAGCAGATGAACAATCATGCGCCAGTGTTGTCTGCAAAGAATCCAAAAGATATCGAGGCATATCAGGTGGCGATGATGATCAGTTCCGTGATTATGGACATTGATGTGGAGAATCGGTTAAAAAGCTATGGTATGCATATTGATGATATCGACACCATGCGTCTGAGCGATCTTTATGCCTTTTTGAAGTCAGGTATGTCAGATGTTAACAGGGATCTTTATCATGTGTTTGCCGGACTGCAGATTACTCTCCTGTATTTTACGACATCGAAAAGAAAGAATGTGGAGGAGATTATTGAAACGTTCTATCTTTCTGATCAAAGTGCGATGGAGGCCATTGATAAGTATGTGGATATCATCGACCGCTATGGAGTGAAGGATAACCGTTCCATGATGCGTTGTATGAGAAAGCTGGCCATTGCTTCCGGAATGCGGGACAGACTCATGCTGGAATATGAAGGAAAAGTAACCGAAGTTTAACTCAGTCGGAGAAATCCCCTCCACTAAGTATTAGCGAAGGTGTGCAAGGCTCACAAGCGAGTCTTGACACAAAGAATCATCCTGCAAGTTACATTTGACATTTCTCAGAATGGAATTGCAGGATTCTTTTTTGGATGGATGATCGAACGGATCAGCCTCGGCTGTTGTTTCGTTGAAACGGGTAACAGAAACTGGAAAAAACGGAAGAAAGAAATGATAAGACATATGAAGATAAAAGAATATTTACAAAGACATAAATTACTGGCCGATGGAGCCATGGGGACCTATTTTGACAAGATAGAAAAAGACAATTATCTTTGTTCCGAGGAAGCAAATATAGCAAATCCTTCCATGATCCTGGAAATCCATCAAAGATATTTGAAAAACGGAGCCAGATTGCTCCGGAGTAATACATTCCTTGCCAACAGAGATACCCTCGCCAGATTACAGGAAAAAAATGCTAAATTATTTGCAAACATCACATTAAAAGAGCTCATCACGGCCGGATACCGCATGGTGGAGAAGGCGGCCGGAGAGTGGGAGAGTGACGGGGATCCGGTTTTCCCTGCCGCAGATATTGGGCCGATCCTGGAAGAAAATGAACACGGGGAAGAAACCGTATTGGAACAATATTATGAGCTGTGTGATATTTTTCTGGAAGCCGGGGCAGATATTTTTATTATGGAAACCTTTCCCGACGAGAAATATGTCCTGAAGATGGCAGATTACATAAAAAAGAAAAAACCGGAAGCCTTTCTCATCGGGCAGTTCTCACTGTCCCCTACGGGATACTCCCGGACGGGATTCCATTACAAAACGATTTTAAACAGGGCAGTATCGAGCGGACTGCTGGATGCGGTGGGATTGAATTGCGGGATCGGTGCGACACATATGGCCCGGTTTATCACAAAATATCTGGAAGAATGTCCTTTCCCGAAAGACATGTTCATGACAGCACTGCCAAACTGTGGCTATCCGCAGATTATTCGTGGGAAGGCCGTCTACTCAGACAGCGTTGCCTTTTTTGGAGAGAACATGAAAACAATTTCGGATATGGGAGTACAGATCCTGGGAGGATGCTGCGGAACCACTCCGGAATATATCGCGGAAATCAGGCGGAGGATTTCGGAAGGACCCTGCCGGATCCGGGTGGAAACACAGGAGGATATCTGCCGGAAAACCGCTGAGGAAGATGAGAAAATCTCTCGGAAAAACGATAGGAGAGAAGTGGGAATTTCCCGGCAGATGGAAGAAAAAGATCTGGATTTGGAGAAAAAGGCAGAGCCGAATCTTTTCCGCAAAAAGTTGGAAGCAGGGGAGCTGGTATGCGCGGTGGAACTGGATCCTCCCTTTGATGCAGATGATTCGAAACTGATGGAAGGGGCAAGGGCATTGTCCTTGTCCAAGGCGGACATTATCACCATTTCGGATTCGCCCCTCGCCCGTTCCCGGGTGGATTCGTTCCTCATGGCGGCAAAGGTGAAAAACAGGGTCGGGATGGACGCGATGCCGCATCTTTCCTGCAGGGATAAAAACCGGATCAGTATCAGGAGCGGCATCCTGGGTGGATATCTCAATGGAATCCGCAATTACCTGTTTGTGACAGGCGATCCGGTGGCCAGGGAAGATAGAGAATTTACCAAAAGTGTTTTTAACTTTAATTCGATACGGCTGATGCAGTTTATCCAGGGAATGAATCAGGAGCTTTTTAAAGAAGATCCCATATTTTATGGGGGAGCCCTCAACCAAAATGGTGCTAGTCTGGAACATATTGCGATGCGGATGGAGAAAAAAATGGAGGCGGGCTGCAGCTATTTCCTGACACAGCCGGTCTATTCGAAAGACGGCCTGGAGCGGCTGGCTTTCCTGAAAGAAAAAACGAATGCCAAGATTTTGATCGGGATTATGCCGCTGGTAAGCAGGAGAAACGCATTGTTTATCCAAAATGAAATGCCGGGAATCTATATCCCGGATGAAGTGGCTGCAAAATATCAGGAAGGAAGTACGAGGGAAGAATTTGAGGAGACGGCGATAGAAATATCCAGGGAGATTATAGAAGAAGGCAGGGATATTGGTGCCGGCTACTATTTTATGACACCTTTTAACAGGGTCTCTTTGATCAAAGAAATCCTTCGTTACTGCCCACTGCGTTCTCACTGACAATACTTCAGCGTGTAAAGAAGGAAGTGTAAGGAAAAACAATGAAAAGAACAGAACTTTATGATAAAATAAAACAAGGTCCAGTCATTCTTGATGGTGCGACAGGTTCCAATTTACAGAAAGAGGGAATGACACCGGATATGTGCCCGGAAAAGTGGATTTTAGAAAATGAAGAAAAGATCATCGATCTGCAAAGGGCTTTTGTGGAAGCCGGAACAGACATTTTATATACACCGACCTTTTCCGGCAACCGGATCAAATTAAAGGAATATGGAATGGCGGACCAGGCGGAAGAGATTAATAAACGGCTGGTGGCATTGAGCAAAAAGGCCGCAGGCAGCAAAGCGTGGGTTGCCGGAGACATGACGATGACCGGGGAAGCATTGGAGCCGATCGGCACGATGCAGCTTGAGGAGCTGATTGCTGTTTACAAAGAACAGGCACGCTATCTTTTCGAAGGCGGGGTGGACCTGTTTGTTGTTGAGACGATGATGAGTCTGGCGGAAACCCGTGCGGCCATTCTCGCGATCAGGGAGATTTGTGACCTGCCGATCATTGCCTCCCTCACTTTCCAGGAAAATGGACGGACTCTGTACGGGACGGATGCCGTGACTGCTGTCGTTGTGCTGCAAAGCATCGGTGCCGATGTGATTGGGGTGAACTGTTCTACCGGTCCTAAAGAAATGCTTCCGCTGATTAAGAAAATGAAAGAATATGCGGATGTGCCAATCCTGGCAAAACCGAATGCCGGCTTGCCTGTCTTAAAAGACTCGGAAACGGTATACCCGATGCAGCCAGAAGAATTCTCCTCCTGGGGACCTGCGTTTATTGATGCAGGAGTCGCATTGATCGGAGGATGCTGCGGTACGACACCGGAGCATATCCGTCTGCTAGCTGAAAAAGTAAAGGGGATGCCAACCAAAAAGCCGTGCAACCAGCATCCGATGATGCTCGCATCCGAAAGAAAGAGCCAGGAGATTTGCCTGGACGGCAGATTTTTGGTGATCGGGGAGAGAATTAACCCGACAGGAAAGAAAAAACTGCAGGAAGAATTAAGAGCAGGAAAACTCAGCATCATCGAGGATATGGCACAGGACCAGGAAGCAATGGGTGCCCATATCTTAGATGTGAATATGGGAACGAATGGAATTGATGAAAAAGAAATGATGCTGGCAGCCATCCAGAAGATCGGCCTGGCATCTTCCCTGCCGCTTTGTATCGATACCAGTTATGTGGAAGTCATGGAAGCGGCCCTTAGGGCATACCCGGGAAGGGCATTGATCAACTCGATCTCCCTGGAAAAAGAAAAAATAGAGAAACTGCTCCCGCTGGTTAAAAAATACGGGGCGATGTTTATTCTCCTTCCACTTTCCGACAAAGGACTGCCGGAAAGTCTGGAAGAGAAAAAGGAAATTATCCATACGATATTAGAAAAGGCACAGGAATTGGGTATTTCCAAACATCAGATCATCGTCGATGGGCTGGTAGCTACGGTGGGAGCGAATAAAAAAGCAGCACTGGAAACCTTGCAGACGATCCGCTACTGCAAGGAAGAGCTGGGACTTTGTACCGTCATGGGCCTTTCCAATATATCCTTTGGATTGCCGGAACGCCCCTATGTGAATGGCGCATTTGCAGCGATGGCTATCGCCAGCGGATTGACAATGGCCATTGCGAATCCGTCCAGCCAGATGCTGATGGGAATTGCCTTTGCCTCCGATTTACTCCGCAACAAGCCGGGTGCGGATGTTGCATATATCGAGCAGACACAGCGGATGCTCTCCCAAAGAGAGGAGACCAAGACTGGAAATAAAGAAGGAACCCTGAAAAAAGAGACGGTTACTCCCATAAAAACCTCTGCAAATGCGGACGGCCCCCAAAAAACAATTGCCAGACATCCTGTGTTTGAAGCAGTATTAAAGGGAAATAAAGACGGGATCATCGATAGGGTAAAAAACGCTCTTGCAGTAGGAACCCAGCCGTCAGAAATTCTGGATGACCTTCTGATACCGGCCATCAATCACGTAGGAGACTTGTTTGACCAACAGATTTACTTCCTGCCTCAGCTGATCTCGAGTGCCAGCACGATGGAAAAGGCAGTGAGTTATTTAGAACCTTTGCTCCGGGAAGGAAATGCCGGTAAAGAAATGCCGGTTATCATTATTGCCACGGTAGAAGGAGATATCCATGATATAGGGAAGAATCTGGTGGCCTTAATGCTGAGAAATTATGGCTATCAGGTCATTGACCTTGGTAAGGATGTCCCAGCAGAGCAGATTATCAGGGCAGCAAAAGAAAATGAGGCCGCCATCATTGTATTATCTGCGCTGATGACCACGACGATGATGCGGATGAAAGACACGGTGGCCCTGAAGGAAAAAGAAAAGATGGATGTCAAGATTATGATCGGCGGAGCAGTAACTACAGAAAGTTTTGCCAGAGAAATCGGTGCAGACGGGTATTCGAAAGATGCAGCGGATGCCGTCAGGCTGGCCGGACAATTACTGGGAACAAGGTAGCAGATGTTTGGAAGGAAGGGAGAACATGGAACAAAATAAAACAATTGATGTAATTATCCCAACATATCACCCGGATGAAAAGCTGGACCGATGCCTTGCCATGTTGAAGAAACAGACCGTAAAACCACAGCGCATTCTCCTGATCAATACGGAAGAATCCCTGTTTTGCAGTAAGGTCTTTCCTACATTGGAGCAAGGTGAGATCGTTCATATCAAGAAGCCGGAATTTGACCACGGGGGAACGAGGAACCGTGCCGCTGCCCTATGTGATGGAGAAATTATGGTTCTGATGACCCAGGATGCCATCCCGGCCGACGAATTTCTCCTGGAAAACCTGATAAAACCCTTCGAAGAGGAAGAGGTTTGTGCTGCCTACGCCAGGCAGATGGCAGACTGGAAAGATAATCCGGTCGAAGCATATACCCGGAGATTTAATTATCCAAAGGAAAGCCGCATCAAAAGCAGGGAGGATATCCCGGTTCTTGGAATCAAGACCTTCTTTTGTTCGAATGTCTGTGCCGCCTACCGGAAATCGGAATACAATAAGCTGGGAGGATTCCCCCTCCACACCATCTTCAATGAGGACATGATTTTCGCCTCCCGTCTCATTGAGAACGGGAAAAAGATCGCCTATGCGGCGGATGCCAGAGTATGGCACTGGCACAATTATTCGGCCATAGAGCAGCTAAAGCGCAACTTTGACCTGGCGGTCTCCCAGGTAGATTATGGCGGCCTCCTGACCCAGGTGCGGTCGGAATCCGAGGGGATCCGGCTGGTAAAAAAGACGCTGAAGTTTTTTATCAAAAAAAGAAAATTCTCCTATCTTCCGGGCATTTTCTGTCAAAATGCCGCAAAATATATCGGATACTGCCTGGGGAAAAATTACAAAAAATTACCGAAAAAATGGATTCTCAAACTTTCGCTCAATCCTTCCTACTGGAAGTCCGATGGAGAAAATAAAGGAAACAGTAACAAACGTGAAAACGAACTTTAAGAAAATTTGTCTTGCAATGAAGGGGAAATTAGTATAAGGTATAAAAAGAGTTTTTCGACAGGAGGTTACTCGATTTGAAAGATACAAAGATGGATTCGAACAATACGGAACATAAACGGAATGAATATATAGAAAAAGAGATGGACAAAAAGAGCAAAAAAGAACGAAAAAAGAAATCACCTGGGAGAAAGCGCAGGATTCTTGCCCAAGTCCTTATGTGCTGTATGCTTACCGTACTTTTCCTGGGTTCCGCAGGAGGAGGGGCGGTAGCGGCATATTATAAAGCGGCAACCAACACGATCACGACGGATACGAAGACCGCGTTAAAGGATACCGATGTGACAGAGGCCGACCTGGAATATGACCAGGATGTGGTCAATATCCTCCTAATCGGCTGTGACAAAAGGGCCGATGAGACGGAAACCGGACGTTCCGATTCCACGATGATCGCAACCATTGACTTGAAGAATGGGAAATTAAAGCTGACTTCCCTGATGAGGGATATGTATATTGATATTCCGGGATATGGATACCATAAGTTTAATGCAGCCTATTCTTATGGCGGGGTACAGCTGGAATATCAAACGATAGCGGAGAATTTTGGAATTAAGCTGGATGGATATGTGGAAGTGGATATGCAGGCCTTCCGTGAGGTGGTGGACCTGATCGGCGGGGTGCCAATGGAGCTTACCGAGGCAGAGGCCAACTTCTTAAAAGTCGCTTATGCGAACTCCAAACATGGGGAAAAGAATGTGACAGCAGGGGAAAACATGCTCACTCCGTACCAGGCACTGGCTTACTGCCGTATCCGACAGGATGTCACAGGAGAGTTCGGGCGTACCGACCGTCAGAGAAAGGTATTGATTTCTGTCTTTAATGAGTTAAAGAGCGAAGATATCATGACAATTACGAATATCTGTATGAAGTCATTAAAATATGTCACCACGGACCTTTCGGAAAAGCAGATCCGCAGTCTCCTCACGTCCGTCATCACCATGGGAACCACAGACATAGAGCAGTTGAGGATCCCTTATGAAGGATCATTTACGGAGGGAAGACTGAGTGGAAATGGCGCATGGGTAATGCAGGTAGATTACGATGCCAATAAAAAGGCACTGCAGTATTTCATTTTCGGAATCGGGGAAGATCCTGGAATCACAGAATCTTATGGAATTGGCAATGATCAATTTATCAACGGTTACTATCCGGAGAAGACAGAAGGTATCTCCACTTATTAGAGTAACCAGCATACAGAACCCATCGATCCTGTCAGGTGAAATGAAAAAATAAGATAAAAAAGAAGATAACGTGGAGGTGGAAGCATATGGAGCAAATTGTATTATCTCTTCTGGTAGATAACAACCCGGGAGTGTTAGCCAGGGTGGCCGCACTGTTCAGCCGCCGGGGCTATAATATCGACAGCCTGACTGCCGGTATCACGAATAACCCGAAATATACCAGAATTACAGTGGCAGTCAGCGGCGATAACCAGATACTCGAGCAGATCCGGAACCAGATTGCCAAGCTGGTAGAAGTGCGCAAAATCGTCGAACTCAAAGACAATCATTCGGTATGCCGGGAACTCGTCCTTGTGAAGGTGATGGCCGATAAGAAGGAAAAACAGGAAATCATTACGATTGCCGATATCTTCCGGGCGAAAATTGTCGATGTATCACAGAATTCTGTCATGATTGAATTGACAGGAAACCAGAATAAACTGGATGGCTTCCTGCATCTGATGGAAGATTTTGAAGTGATGGAAATGGTGCGTACAGGTTTGACAGGTATTGGCAGGGGAATGCGTACCTTAAGTTAAGTATTTTTACCAGAGTGAAGGGATATCGGTGAAATAATTCATTTTTTTGAAAAAAATGATGAAAGATGCCTTGATTTCTGACATAAAGAGGAGTATTATAACGATTGAAATTCGTTGGAGTACGAATAAAAGAGAAATACCGGATTACAGGCAGATCCAAACTCCAATTGGGTTTTCAAAATAGAATATAAAATTTACAGGAGGAACAAAAAATGGCAGCAAAAATTTTTTATCAGGAAGATTGTGACTTATCTTTATTGGATGGAAAAAAAATTGCGATTATCGGATACGGTAGTCAGGGACATGCGCATGCATTAAATTTAAAGGAATCCGGCTGCGATGTCATTGTTGGTCTTTATGAAGGCAGTAAATCCTGGGCAAAAGCAGAAGCACAGGGATTAAAAGTGTATACAGCAGCAGAAGCTGCAAAACAGGCTGATATCATCATGATTCTTATCAATGATGAAAGCCAGGCAAAGCTTTACAAAGAAAGCATTGAGCCGAACTTAAAAGATGGGGATATGTTAATGTTCGCCCATGGATTCAATATCCATTACGGATGTATTGTTCCTCCGGCAAATATCGATGTAACTATGATCGCTCCAAAGGCACCGGGACATACCGTACGTTCCGAATATCTTGCAGGAAAAGGAACTCCTTGCCTGGTTGCTGTAGAGCAGGATTACACAGGAAAAGCACAGGAACTGGCATTAGCTTATGGCGCAGGAATCGGCGGAGCAAGAGCAGGTATCCTGGAAACTACATTCCGTACCGAGACTGAGACAGACCTTTTCGGTGAGCAGGCAGTCCTTTGCGGTGGTGTCTGCGCATTAATGCAGGCTGGTTTCGAAACATTATGTGAAGCTGGATATGATCCGAGAAATGCATACTTTGAATGTATCCATGAGATGAAACTGATCGTAGACTTAATTTACCAGTCCGGTTTTGCAGGAATGAGATATTCCATCTCCAACACTGCTGAGTATGGTGATTATATCACAGGTCCGAAGATCGTTACCGCTGAGACAAAGAAAGCAATGAAAAAAGTTCTTTCCGATATCCAGGACGGAACTTTTGCAAAAGATTTCTTAGTAGAAATGTCCGACGCAGGTTCCCGTGTACATTTCAAATCATTGAGAAAGCTTGCTTCTGAGCATCCATCAGAGAAAATTGGTGCAGAGATTCGTAAACTGTACAGCTGGAGCGACGAAGATCAGCTGATCAATAACTAATTTTTGAACATATTTTAAAAGCCCTAAAGCCATTGAAACAGTGGCTCTAGGGCTATTTTTTATGTATAGTCAATATGAATGTAATGTTATAATAATATAAGGGGTTTGAAAGGGATCACACTAGTCTTTTTTTTAGACATGTGATATGATAGTTAATAATCTTGTAATGATTCAATGATCAAAGGAAACCGCGTTGGAGATTTCAGGAGAATATCATAAAAAACAGGAGGAGGATATATGCTGAAACAGGCAGATTTTCAGAAATATATTGTAAAGACGACAAAAAAAATCGAAGAATTAAATGGGTATGGTTATGTACTCGAGCATAAAAAAACAGGGGCAAGGGTTCTTCTGGTAGAAAATGAGGATACGAACAAGGTGTTTGATATCGCTTTTCGGACGCCACCGTCAGATGATACGGGAATCCCTCATATTTTAGAGCATTCCGTCTTGTGCGGATCCGATCAGTTCCCGTCCAAAGACCCCTTTATCGAGCTGGCCAAGGGTTCCCTCAACACATTTTTAAATGCGATGACGTATCCGGATAAAACGGTATATCCTGTGGCAAGCTGTAATGACCAGGATTATCATAATCTCATGCATGTGTATCTGGATGCGGTATTCCATCCCAATATTTATAAAAGAGATGAGATATTAAAGCAGGAAGGCTGGCATTATGAGATTACTTCCCCGGAGGATGAATTAAAATTTAACGGTGTGGTATATAATGAAATGAAAGGGGTGTATTCTTCCCCGGATGACCTGCTTGCGAGAAAAATCCAGGCGACTCTTTTGAAGGATACGCCATATGCCTTTGAATCCGGCGGGGACCCGGATGCGATCCCGGAGCTGACCCGGGAGAAATTCCTGGCATTCCACAGCAAATACTACCATCCTTCCAACAGTTATATTTATCTCTACGGTAATGTGGATTTCGTCAAAGAACTGGATTTTATTGACAGGGAATATCTGAGCCAGTATGAGAAAAAAGAAGTGGATTCCCAGGTGGCAAAACAGGAGCCATTTTCCGCCCCGGTGACCGTAACCGATACCTATTCTGTATCGGAGGATGAGGAAGAGGGCGTTTATTTAAGCTATAATGTGGTCTGTGGAGACAGCTGTGACAATGAGCGGTGTCTGGCAATGCAGATTCTGGATTATGTATTATTTGCGATGCCGGGTGCCCCTGTGAAAAAGAAATTGATCGAGGCTGGGATCGGGAAAGATGTAGACTGCTATTATGACGGAAGTATTCAGCAGCCTTTCTTTTCTGTGATTGTGAAGAATTCCAAAAAAGGAATGGAAAACCTGTTCCTGGAGACTCTGGAGCAGGCACTGCGGGAGCAGGCCGAGCAGGGACTGAATAAAAAAGCAGTCTATTCTGCCATCAACAATTACCAGTTTAAATTCAGAGAGGCAGATTTTGGAAGATATCCAAAAGGTCTGATTTACGGGCTGAATTTTTTAAACAGCTGGCTTTATGATGATGCAAAGGCACTGGAATTGTCCGATTCCTTGACTCCATTGGAGCATCTAAAAGAAAAAGTGGAAAGTGGTTATTTCGAACAGATGATTCGGGACTGTTTTCTTGATAATACCCACAAAGCTTACGTCTATCTCTATCCAGAAACCGGAAAGAATGAGCGGATGGAAGAAGAATTAAAAGCACAGATGGCAGCATTGAAAAACAAGCTGAACGCAAAACAGCTCCAGTATCTGATCGAGGATACGAAACAGCTGAAAGAATTCCAGGAGACCCCTTCCGCACAGGAAGACTTAGAAAAGATTCCAACACTGGAACTGGATGACATAGAAAAGAAGATCCTGCCATTAAACAATACAGAAATGACCATCGGAAACACTACCGCATTACTCCACAATTATCACACAAACGGAATCGTTTATGCGAATTTCTGTTTTGATATGGGTGAGCTGCCGGAAGAGCTGATTCCATATGCCTCTCTTTTGACAGAGATCTACCGTTATGTCGATACCGAGCATTATTCCTATCATGACCTGGCGACAGAAATCAACTTAAAGATCGGAGGACTTTCCTTTGTCACCGGAATGGATATACTGGCATGGAAAAAAGACGGGTATCGGCCTTATTTCAGCATAGAGATGAAATGTATGGAAGAACAGATCCCGGACGGCATGTCCTTATTAAAAGAAGTTCTCCTGAATTCGAAGATGGAAGATACGAAGCGTCTCAAAGAAATCATTTCCGAGCTCCGTACGAAACTGGATACCAGAATCCCTGCTTCCGGACATCTGTATGCCGCAAACAGAGCGTTATCCTATGTAGATCCGATGACAAGATATAAAGACATTTCAGAGGGAATCGGATTTTATGAATGGATCAAAGAGCTGGATAAAAATTTTGAAAGCCATGCAGACATGCTGGTGAAACAGTTGTCACGCGCCCGGATCTGTATTTTCAGAAAAGAAAACCTGATCCTTTCTTTTACAGGGGAATGCAACTTCAAGTCACTCTTAGAAGGGGAGATTCTCCAGTTTACCCGTCTTCTCTATGACACGCCATGTGTGAAATCCGTACCGGTATTCACACTGGATAAAAAGAATGAAGGATTTAAGACGGCAAGTAAAGTGCAGTATGTGGCATCTGCAGGCTGTTTTGAGAAAGAAGGACAGACATACCACGGGGCATTAAGGGTGTTGAAAACCATCTTTTCCTATGACTATCTATGGGTCAATGTCCGTGTGACGGGCGGAGCCTACGGATGCATGTGTAATTTCTCAAGGAACGGATATGGCTTTTTCACCTCCTATCGTGACCCGCATTTGGCCGGCACGATGGATGTATACCAAAAGGCAGCAGATTATGTAAAAAATTTCCAGGCAAACCGAAGGGATATGACGAAATACATTATCGGAACCATCAGCGGACTGGATCAGCCACTGAGTCCGTCCGCCCTGGGAGAGCGTTCGTTCCATGCCTACCAGTCCGGAGTGACAGAGGAAATGCTCCAAAAGGAAAGAGATCAGGTTCTGGAGGCAACACCGGAAGTGATCCGTTCCCTGGCTCCTTATATAGAAAGTATCATGGAGGCCGGCACAATCTGTGCCATTGGAAATGACCGGAAACTGGAGCAGGAAAAGGAATTGTTCCAGTCGCTGTCAAATCTGACACAGTAATATACGGGGCAAGGATAAGCAGGAAGGATAAGATAGATGGATAGAAACTTTAAATCAGGCTTTGTAACACTCATCGGACGTCCGAATGTAGGGAAATCCACATTGATGAACCAGCTCATCGGCCAGAAAATTGCGATCACATCCAGTAAGGCGCAGACGACGAGAAACCAGATTCAAACAGTATATACAACCGAAGAAGGGCAGATCGTGTTCCTGGATACCCCGGGAATCAATAAGGCAAAGAATAAGCTTGGTGATTATATGCTGATGGCTGCGGAGCGGACATTGAATGGGGTAGATCTGATCTTATGGCTGGTGGAGCCGAGTACGTTTATCGGAGGCGGGGAACAGTATATTATAGAGAAGCTGGGAAAAGTCAAAACACCGATATTTCTTGTGATCAATAAAACCGATATCGCCTCCGAAGAAGAGATCTTAAAGGCGATTGTAGCATACAAAGACAAGTGTAATTTCGCAGAGATTATCCCGGTCAGTGCCTTAAAAGGAACCAACACAGAGGATCTGGTACGTACCATTTTCAAGTACTTGCCGCAGGGACCGATGTACTATGATGCCGATGCCGTCACAGACCAGCCGGAACGCCAGATTGTGGCAGAGCTGGTTCGGGAGAAAGCATTGCGCCTGTTAACTCAGGAGATCCCGCACGGAATTGCCGTGGTCATCGAGCGCATGAAGGTACGCAAAAAAGGAAATATTGTAGACATTGAGGCAGTGATTATCTGTGAGCGGGATTCTCATAAAGGAATTATCATCGGAAAAAATGGGGCCATGATCAAAGAAATCGGAACGCAGGCCAGGGTAGAGATAGAGAATCTGCTGGACATGAAGGTGAATTTGAAATTGTGGGTAAAAGTCCGAAAAGACTGGCGCGACAGTGACCTGCTCCTGAAAAACTACGGATATAATAAGAAGGAATTATGAGAGAACAGGAAAAGGTGACGGGCATTATCCTGTCTGTATATCCGGTAGGGGAAAATGACCGGCGGCTTACGATTCTGACAAAAGAACGAGGGAAAATTCAGGTATTTGCCAGAGGAAGTAGAAAGCCAAAGCATCCTCTGTTCGGAGTAACACAGCCGCTGATCTATTGTGATTTTATGATCTCCGACACGAGAAATTATACCTATTTAAATGGGGCAGAATGTAAAGATTTCTTTTATTTCGTAAAAGACAGTCTGGAGCATATCTGTTACAGCACCTATTTTGCGGAAGTCGCGGAATATTTTACTGTGGAAGGGCAGGATGAAAGAAATATTCTCAATCTGTTATTTGTAACCTTTTTGGCGATTAAAAAAAATCAGATGCCGCTTTCCCTGATCCGGAGGGTTTTCGAACTAAAAATCCTGCAGTTTGCCGGAGTGGGAATGCAATGTTTCCAATGCCTGCAATGCGGGAAGACAGATCATCTCCGTTACCTTTCCTTCGAAGAAGGGGGAGTGTATTGTGAGGACTGTGGGAGGGGCGGCGGCCGGACAGAAATCAGACCGTCCGTGCTGTATGTCATCCAGCATGTCTGTGCACTGCCATTAAATAAATTATATACATTTCATCTGAAAGAAGAATTAGATCGGGAATTTCAGTGGGTGGTAAAAAGGTATTTTTTTATCCATGCGGATCATCGGTTTCAATCGGAAGAAATGCTCAGGGAACTGTAGAAAAGTGCTTGCAAAGGACTCTTATACAAGGTAGAATAAGAGACGGAAATATAACGAATAAAGAAAATGAGGTAGAAGTCATGGAAAAAACAATGGACAAGATGATTGCGCTTGCAAAAGCGAGAGGTTTTGTATACCAGGGCTCTGAAATTTATGGCGGCCTGGCGAATACATGGGATTACGGTAACCTTGGTGTGGAATTAAAAAACAATATCAAGAGAGCATGGTGGAAGAAGTTTATCCAGGAAAGCCCTTACAATGTGGGCGTGGACTGTGCGATTTTAATGAATCCGCAGACATGGGTTGCATCCGGACATCTGGGAGGATTCTCCGATCCTTTAATGGACTGTAAAGAATGTAAGGAAAGATTCCGTGCGGATAAACTGATCGAAGACTTTTCCCAGGAGAATGGAATTGCTCTGGATTCTTCCATTGACGGTTGGTCCCAGGAAAAAATGAAATCCTTCATCGAAGACCATAATGTGCCATGTCCAAGCTGTGGAAAACACAACTTCACAGACAT
Organism: Bacteroidaceae bacterium; assembly: GCA_963626755.1. Classification (GTDB taxonomy): domain Bacteria; phylum Bacillota; class Clostridia; order Lachnospirales; family Lachnospiraceae; genus Anaerobutyricum. Next base: position 3,686 of record CAVFXN010000025.1, on the reverse strand, counting down.
CCGTCAGTTCAACCTGATGTTTAAGACATTTCAGGGTGTGACAGAAGATGCAAAAAACACGGTATATTTACGTCCGGAAACCGCACAGGGAATTTTTGTAAACTTTAAAAACGTACAGCGTACTTCCCGGAAAAAACTGCCGTTTGGTATCGGCCAGATTGGAAAGTCTTTCCGTAATGAGATTACCCCTGGCAATTTCACCTTCCGTACCAGAGAATTTGAGCAGATGGAGCTGGAATTCTTCTGTAAACCGGATACGGACCTGGAATGGTTTGCTTACTGGAAAGAATTTTGCATTAACTGGTTAAGAGATCTCGGACTCCATGATGACGAATTGAGATTCCGTGACCATGATAAAGAAGAACTCTCCTTTTACTCGAAAGCAACGAGTGACATCGAATTCCTCTTCCCGTTTGGATGGGGTGAGTTATGGGGAATCGCAGACCGTACCGATTACGACCTGACATGCCATCAGGAAGTATCGAAGGTGGATATGTCCTACTTTGATGATGAGGAAAAGAAAAAATATATCCCATATGTCATCGAGCCATCCCTGGGAGCAGACCGTGTAACCCTGGCATTCCTGTGTTCTGCCTATGATGAAGAAGAGATCAAAGAGGGAGATATCCGGACAGTCATGCATTTCCATCCGATGATCGCACCGGTAAAGATCGGAGTACTTCCACTGTCCAAGAAGCTCAATGAGGGAGCAGAGAAGATCTACCATGAATTATGCAAGACATATAACTGCGAATTTGATGACAGGGGCAATATCGGTAAGAGATACCGCCGTCAGGATGAGATCGGAACCCCTTACTGCATTACCTATGATTTTGATTCTGTGGAAGATGGTGCTGTCACTGTCCGCGACCGTGATACAATGGAGCAGGAAAGAATCAAGATTGCAGATCTGAAAGAATATTTTGCAGAGAAATTCAATTACTAGATTTCGATAATTTACTAAAACACGGTTAAAACTTAATAAAATTAACCGAGAAAAATGCATAATTAGTAAAAATAATAGAAACAACTTTATATAAGCAAGTTATTTTTAGCAAATATCATGAAAGTGAAAAAAAGGATAAAAATGGCTTGCTTTTTTTAATAAATGGTTGTATTTTATATTTAGCAATTGCAAAAAGTAAATAATTCAATTTCGATGAGAACAATGGCGTTCGCGAATCAAAATGATTCTCGGACGCTTTTTATGTTTTTAATCTTATCATGGCGAAGATGGAAAGATCGATGCCGGAAAATAGGAAAGGATGTATAATTATGAAGACAGATGTGAAGAAAATATTTGGAGCGAATGTTTTTAATGACGCAGTGATGAAGGAAAGGCTTCCAAAGGCTGCATATAAGAAAATGAAAGCCACGATTGATGCAGGAGCAGAGCTCGATCCGGAAGTGGCAGATGTTGTCGCTCATGAGATGAAAGAATGGGCACTGGAAAAAGGAGCAACTCATTTTACCCACTGGTTCCAGCCGCTGACAGGAATCACCGCTGAAAAACATGATGCTTTCATTGATCCACAGAGCGATGGGACGACCTTACTTCGTTTTTCCGGAAAAGAATTGATCAAAGGAGAGCCGGACGCTTCTTCCTTCCCATCCGGAGGATTGAGGGCAACATTTGAGGCCAGAGGATATACCGCATGGGATTGCACCTCCCCGGCATTCATTAAAGAAACACCACATTCAACCATTCTTTGCATCCCAACCGCATTTTGTTCTTATAAAGGGGAGGCACTGGATAAAAAGACCCCATTGCTGCGTTCCATGCAGGCATTGGATATCCAGGCAATCCGTATCTTAAGATTATTTGGAAATAAGACAGCAAAACATGTCACAACTTCGGTTGGACCAGAACAGGAATATTTCCTGGTAGATAAAGAAGATTTCTTAAAGAGAAAAGATTTGATCTTTACCGGAAGGACACTGTTTGGTGCAATGCCTCCAAAAGGACAGGAGATGGACGACCATTATTTCGGAACCATCCCGGAAAGAGTCCTGGAATTTATGGAGAAGTTCAACCAGGAATTATGGAAACTGGGAATTTCCGCAAAGACACAGCATAACGAAGTTGCTCCGGCACAGCATGAGATCGCCCCGATTTATGACCAGAACAATATCGCAACCGATCACAACCAGCTGATAATGGAAACCGCACAGCGTGTTGCTGACGAACTGGGACTGAAATGCCTGCTTCATGAAAAACCATTTGCAGGAATCAATGGTTCTGGTAAACATAACAACTGGTCCATGTGTACAGATGAGGGAGAGAATCTTCTGGATCCGGGCAAAACACCTCACGAGAACATGCAGTTCTTATTATTCCTGGCAGCAATCATCCGTGCCGTAGATGAACATGCAGACCTGCTTCGTCTGTCCGCTTCCACACCGGGAAATGACCACCGTCTGGGAGCAAATGAGGCACCTCCTGCTATTATCTCTATTTTCCTTGGAGAACAGCTGGAAGATGTGGTAGATCAGTTTGTTGATAATGGGGAGGCAACCAGCTCCCTGGCTGGAGAGGAATATGTTTCTGGAGTACATTCCCTTCCTCATTTCCAGAAAGATGCCACAGACAGAAACAGAACCTCACCATTTGCCTTTACCGGAAATAAATTCGAATTCCGTATGGTTGGATCCACCCAGTCCATTGCAGATCCGAATACCGTATTAAATACCATTGTTGCAGAGGTATTGTCGGAAATGGCAGATGAGCTGGAAGCAGCCGAAGATTTCCCAATGGCTCTTCATGATATGATCAAAAACACGATTTCCGCCCACAGGAGAATTATCTTTAACGGAAACGGTTATTCCGATGAATGGGTAGCCGAAGCAGAAAAAAGAGGTCTGCCAAACATCAAATGTATGGTAGATGCGGTACCGGCCCTGACAACACCAAAGGCAATCGAGATTTTCGAAAAACATGGTGTGTTTACCAAAACCGAACTGGAGTCCCGTGCGGAAGTTATGTATGAGACCTATGCAAAGACCATCAATATCGAAGCATTGACCATGATCGATATGGCAAAGAAACAGATTATTCCTTCTACGATTAAATATCAGACCAGCCTGGCAGAGTCGATCAATTCCCTGAAAGCGGCAAATGTTGATGTCGACACTTCGGTACAGGAAACTCTGATTAAGGATATCTCCAAGAACTTAAAGGATATGTTCGGTGCCCTTGCCAAACTGGAAGAAGTAACCTATAAAGCAGAAGAGATGGAAGAAGGAGAAAAACAGGGACATTACTATCATGATGTTGTCTTTGCAGCAATGGATGATCTGCGTAAGCCGGCAGATAAACTGGAAATGTTAGTTGCAAAATCCGCATGGCCATTCCCAAGCTATGGTGATTTAATTTTCGAAATCTAATCTTACCTTTGCCTCCTTTAGAATTGTTAAATCAAATAGAATAACAAGAGAAAAGTCCCCGGTAGATACCGGGGGCTTTTTGTCGTGGTGCGCTATCAAAACGCACCATGGGGATGTGCACACTTTATGGAGAAACGTTGTGATAATTGGGAATGTGTGCTATGATAATCTCCGGCGTATTTATCGGATAGCAATAAAGGAGGAAATTTTAAGTAACTAATAATATTGACAAATATGATTAAACGTATTTCAATATACTCAAAGGAGTATATGAATATGAACACATCAAATATCACGAATTA